>JAAUZS010000182.1 GCA_014804495.1 Lachnospiraceae bacterium | reverse complement strand
TGAATATGAATTGATAGAAATGGCGGGTATTTTGATTGATAATGCAGTGGAAGCACTAAAAAATATTCATGAAGGTACAAAAGATTGTAATATGATCAAGAAAATCTATATATTCATGAAAGAGATAGAAGAGCATGTAGAAGTGATTGTGGCAAATACCAGTAATTATTATGAAGATGACATGACGGAAAGATTCTTTGAAGCTGGTTATAGCAGTAAGGGAAAAGGAAGAGGCATAGGGTTGTCGAAATTAAAACGAATGGTGCATGAGCGAAAGGGAGAGATAATGGTAAGTAATGAGCTGATTGATGGAATAAATTATTTAGCGTTTACAGTAAAAATCCAAAAAGGAGATAGGAAGAAACCCTGATATGAGGACTTCCTCCTATCTATTGTGAAGTTTAGATTAGTTTTCAACTGGAAATTCTGGTTCACCAAAAAGACAGAAACTGTGTGAACTAATATAATAGACATCAAAAAACAAAGTAATTCCAGCACAAATATTAATCATATTCCTCTTAAGCCAACTTTTCATTATACCTCACCTCCTTCACAATTTTTGCTATAGCTAATTGAACCACATGTAATACGATGGTCCAAAGACTAACAATAAGATACGGAACATTCGGAAAGAGAAAAAACAATACCGCAACAATAAACACAACCTGAAAACTTTCTATCTTTGCTTTCTTAATAAGATTTTCTGCCAAGGCAG
Source organism: Lachnospiraceae bacterium (assembly GCA_014804495.1). GTDB lineage: Bacteria > Bacillota > Clostridia > Lachnospirales > Lachnospiraceae > UBA3282. The sequence continues at coordinate 6,852 of JAAUZS010000182.1, read as the reverse complement.
GTCTGTTATTCAGTATAGGTCCAATCACATAATCCAAAACAGCACATACCAGTAAAATCGGATACACAACCAGAGGATGTACGGTAACTAAAGCCGGAAGTATATTTATAACTGTGTAAAAATATGCAAATGAAAATAAAAAGCATGACCAATATTTCTTAAGATGTATTCCGCCGGTCTTGGTTCGCAGTAGAATAAGAGGAACTGCAGCAAATATAAATTCTATAAATTTACCGGTAGCATAAAAATAAATCATGAATATCAACGTCTTGCTTAAGTCGTAAAAAATTCCGGTGAGAGAAAATTTGATAAGTTTAATTTGATAATCTGTGTATCCATATTCTGCCTGAACTTTACTCAAAAAATAATCCATCTGAGTTTCTCTCCTTTCTTGTCTCGTTGTGTTTTCATTCTAAATCAAAAATCCTGAACATTTATTTTTTAAGCTTGAATTAACAAATTATGCTATTAAACGACAAAAATTGCTAAAAAAGCAGCAAAAATTGCCATTTTTTCACATTAAAGCGTCGGTTCGATACGAAAAATATGCAGTTTAGGCAAATATCTCTTATATTTGCAGTTTTTGCGCAAATATGAAAAGTGTAATGAGATTTTTATTCTTAAGATATTTGTTTGTAAAAGAAAGGCGCATGGTGATAAGGATGACGGATTACTTCTATATGGGCGTACAGTACTTTGCTGCTTTATTGGAGATGGGATTTTTATATATATGGTTAAGGACATTTTCTGAGGGACGGAAGCTTAATCAAGGAATCGTATCGGTTGTTATTTTATGCTCTGCAGCAGTCAGATGTTATACGAATTGTATGGAGAACACAGTGCCCGCGATGTTACTTGAACTTGCCTGCTGCTTTCTGATTTCGGTACTTCTTTTTAGCGAGCGCTATAGAAATCTGTTTTTCTATACCATTACCAATTATGCGCTTGGAGCATCTGTGAAATGGATGTTTAGTCAATTCTTAAATATGACAGGAATGCATTGGTTAGTCTTGATTATTTTGTTGAAGATGTCGTTACAGTTTGCAATATACTATTCTATTTCACGCAGGATTACTTTGACGAAACCTCAGTATGCATGGAAGCAGTATTTGATGTTTTGCTCGATTCCAATAGCTGTCTGTAGTTTCGTTGCATGGATTTGTACAATGGGAGGCTCACATGATTTGAATATCGGAATGAAAATTGTGCTTGCCTTAGCGGGAGTGGCCTTTGTTATGGCTGATTCTGCAGCAGTTTATTTATATGAGACGCTTAATGCAATGATGATGAAGGTGAAAGTATTGGAAAGTATAAATGCACGGTCGGAATTAGAGGCAAGGCATTATCAGAATATGGATAACCTGCATGAGCAGTATGACTTGTTTATTCATGATATGAAGCATACGATGAGGACGATAGCTGCTCTGGCGGAAGAGGGAGACTGTGAAAAGATAGGCAATCTGATAGATAAAACGAGAATGAATATTGGAAATATAGAACAGAAGATGATATGCAGCAATAAGATATTGAACACTTTACTGTTAGAAAGAAAAAGTTATGCGGAGGATAACGGTATTGTTATGGAGGTTGATATCAGGGAACCGCTGTATTTTCAGGAAATAGATGAGTTGGATCTTATTGCGCTTATGGGAAATCTGTTGAATAATGCTATAGAAGCAGAGAAATGTGCTAAGAAACAAGAAGGGATTCTGCTTAGTATGCGAATGGCAAGAGAAGGAAGGCATATGATTATTCATCTGGAAAACAGCTATGAAGAAAAGTATAATACCGGAAAGGCCGGTATAAAGCAAAGTGAGCAGATAGGAAATAAACATGGGATAGGCTTGAAAAGCGTTAGGGATATTGTGGGAAAATATGGCGGAGTCATTGAAAACGAGAAGGGTGAAGGAAGATATCTTGTAAAGGTCATCCTTCCGGTTCAAAGTGAGTGGGAAGGGCAAAAGTCCTATTCAAGTTCTACACCATCATATTTACAGTTATTATCGAAGTGACGTAAGATAAAAAGCAATTGCTCATTGCATAATAATACAAAATAAGGTAAAATTTCTAATAGGAATTTTACCTTTTTTAATATTTTATAATGTTAGGAGAAAACCAATGAAGATAACAGTAGCGGGTACCGGATATGTCGGATTAGTTTCAGGAGTATGTTTTGCTGAAAAGGGACATGACGTAACATGTGTAGATGTAGATAAGAACAAAGTTAAATTGATGGAGTCCGGCGTGACTCCGATTTATGAAGAAGGTCTGCAAGAGCTTATGAAGAAAAATATTGCAGAGGGCAGGCTTAGATTTACGACGGATTATAAAAGTGCATATAAAGACGCTGATGCTATATTTATCGGGGTGGGAACGCCTGAACAGCCGGATGGCTCTGCCAATTTGAGCTATATAGCTACAGTTTCCAGACAGATTGCGGAATCTGTTGAAAGGGATTGTCTGGTGGTTGTTAAGTCTACGGTTCCTGTTGGAACAAATGATAAAGTGGAGCAATTCATACATGACTTTTTGGTAAAGGATGTAAAAGTGGAAGTGGCTTCCAATCCGGAATTCCTGGCACAGGGTTCAGCGGTACATGATACACTTTATGCTGCGAGGATTATTATTGGTACAGAAAGCAGTGAAGCGGAAGCGATAATGAAGAAAATCTATGAGCCGTTTGGCATTCCGATAGTATCGGTAAATAGGCGTTCTGCGGAAATGATTAAATATGCATGCAATGATTTTCTGGCATTGAAAATCTCATATATGAATGATATAGCTAATTTGTGCGAACTGGTAGGCGCGGATATTGATGCGGTAGCAGAGGGCATGAGTTATGATGCCAGAATTGGTTCCAAATTTTTGAATGCAGGTATCGGATATGGCGGAAGCTGTTTTCCTAAGGATACGAAGGCATTAAAATATCTTGCGCATGAGAACGGATATACGCTGCGTACCGTAGAAGCGGCCGTAGATGTGAATGCCGAGCAGAAAACCAAGCTATATCATAAGGCGAGCAGCCGTATGATAACATTCCAGAATCTCAGGGTGGCAGTTTTGGGATTGGCTTTTAAACCGGGTACTGATGATTTGAGAGAAGCGCCATCAATTGATAATGTGGAGCTTCTGCTTGAGAATGGAGCGGATATTTATGCGTATGATCCGGTGGCGGATAAGAATTTTAAGGCGCGTTATCCGGAAGGAAAAATATCTAAAGGCTCTATACATTATGTAAATTCACCGCAGGAAGCGTTACAGGATGCTAACATCTGTTTTGTTTTTACTGAATGGAATGAAATTAAAGAGGTTCCGGCTGACGAATTTAAGAAATTGATGAGAACTCCGCTTGTATATGACGGACGGAATGTGTTCAGCGTTCGGGAAATGAAAGAAGCCGGAGTTGAATATTACAGTATTGGCCGTTGACTTACCGGGAGAATTATATGAATTCATTGGATATTAGCAAAACATATTTAGTAACAGGCGGAGCCGGATTTATCGGGTTCCATCTGTCTAAGAGACTTTTGGAGCAAGGAGCCGCAGTCATTGGCTTCGATAATATGAACGATTATTATGAAGTGACATTGAAAGAGGACAGGCTGGCGATTCTGCGGCAGTATGAAAAGTATGTGTTCATAAAGGGCGATTTGGCTGATAAGCAGGAGATATTCCGGATTTTCCGGGAATATAATCCACAGATTGTGGTAAGTCTGGGAGCACAGGCGGGAGTCCGATACAGCATAGACAATCCTGACGCATATATACAGTCTAATATAGTCGGATTTTTTAATATTCTGGAAGGCTGCCGCAATTATCCTGTGGAGCATCTTGTCTATGCGTCTTCCAGTTCCGTTTACGGCGGGAACGAAAAGATTCCTTTTTCAACAGAAGATAAGGTGGACGAGCCTGTCAGCTTGTATGCAGCGACGAAGAAATCCAATGAGCTTATGGCTTATTCTTACAGCAAACTATATGGTATTCCGGTTACGGGACTTCGTTTCTTCACAGTGTATGGTCCTTTTGGAAGACCTGATATGGCATATTTTAAATTTACTAAGAAGATTATGGAAGGCAGGCCCATACAGATATATAATCAGGGTGATATGTACCGCGACTTTACTTATATTGATGATATTGTAAAAGGTGTGGAGAATATTCTGTGTAATCCGCCAAGGACAGACGCAAAAGGAGTAAGCAGCAGACTATATAATATTGGAAACAATAAGCCGGAAAAACTAATGGATTATATTGAAAAAAAAGAAAAATGTCTTGGCAGAAAAGCCGTCAAAGAGTTTCTCCCTATGCAGCCGGGGGATGTATACCGGACGTATGCAGATGTCAGCGGATTGATGAGGGATTATGATTTTAAACCGGATACTACTATAGAGGAGGGACTTAGCCGCTTCGTAGAGTGGTATCAGGAATATTATAAGGTTAACGAAGAATAATGGGTATCAAAATAAAGCAATTATATGAAAAGAACAAAGATTTTATTATGGAAGTATTCCATTTCTGTATAGTAGGCGTTATCAATACATTGATGGGCTTGGTATTTATAGAGGTGTTATATAACATCGTTCATTTGAACTACTGGGTTGCCAGCGGAATATCCTATTTTGTAGGTGGTGTTTTTTCTTATTTTGCAAACGGTAAAGTTACTTTTAAGGTAGAAGATAAAGACAAGGATAAATGGCTGCCATGGCGGTTCGCAATTAATATTATCGTTTGCTACCTGATTGCATACGGCGTAGCTAAACCGTTAGTAAGATATGTTTTATCAGAACAGCCGACTGTTATTGTTGAAAATGTTGCAATATTAATAGGCATGGTATTGTTCACTATTATGAATTTTTTCGGACAAAAATTTTTTGTATTTAAAAAATCAGGAAAAGAAAAGTAGGAAAAGAAAGGCGCGATTTTATATATGACACACATAATCGGTATTATTTTCTGGCTTTTGGTTATTCCTTTTTGCATCGGACTTTTACCGTCTAATTTCATATCGGAAAGAAAAATCAACCCGGGAGTGATTCTGCTTGCGGGATATATGCTTATGTGGGCGGTTTTTGAAGTGATTACTATTCCGGCAGTGATTTGGATTCAAAACGAAAATTTTTATTTTGTTTTAAGATGGTTTTTGATTATTTCTATTTTGCTTGCAATTGCAGGTCTGTTTATATGGTACATGAGTTGGAGGAAATGTAAGAGACGGAAGGTACGGTTTCAATTTCCTTATTTAGCATCGTTAAAGCATGGTATTGAAGCAAAAATTGAGTGGCTGCTATTTTTTGCGATTTTGGGTTTTCAGCTTTATATGTCGGTGACGAGGGTTTCATTTGATGGTGATGATGCCTATTATGTGGTTCATTCCGTGATGGCACAACAGTCCGGAACAATGTATAAATTTCTGCCATATACGGGCTGGACGACATCGCTGGATATCAGGCATGCGTTGGCGGTTTTTCCGATGTGGATTGCTTTCGTAGCTGTGAAGGCGGATATTCATGCAACTATTGTATCACATGTGATAATGCCGCTTTTATTGATACCACTCAGCTATTTAATTTATTACGAAATTGCGAAGGTTCTTTTTGCATCACGAAGGGAGAACATTCCGGTTTTTATGATTATTATGGGAATGTTTCAGATGTTTGGAAATGTGTCGATTTATACAAATGAAACTTTTTTCCTGACGCGTACATGGCAGGGAAAAGCTGTAGTATGCAGTGTCATCATTCCGATGATGTTTTTGCTTTTACTGTGGATTTTTGACAAAGAATCAGGGAATAGGGAACAGTCCGCGGGATTATGGGCGCTGCTCGTATGTCTGAATATGGCAACCGGAATATGCAGCTCACTTGCTGTATTTGTTTTGGCAATTCTGCTGGCTTTATCGGCATTGTGTATGATGGTAGTCGAGCGTGATTGGAAAATACCGCTTAAGATGGGACTCACCTGTATTCCAAACGCGGTTTATGTTCTGATTTATTTATATTATCATAGTATTGGCGGTTAGGAGCGATTTTTAATGTGGAATACTTTTTTAGAAAGTGTAAATATCTTTCAGAACTATGTAGGATATCATCAAAATAAGTTTCTGTTTGGGATTTATTTGTTTTTTCTGTTATATTTATGGAAGACGGAAAAGAATAAAAGATTTCGGATGCTTTTTGTATATGTTCCGACATTATTGCTCATATGTTTTTTTTGTCCGTTATTCCATGATATATTTGCAATACTGCTTAAAGAAGAAGAGACATATTACCGCATGCTCTGGCTGTTGCAGATGAGTATGGTAAGCGCATATGGAGCATTGAAGCTATGTGGAAAATATAGAAAGCTTATGCTTGTTATTATGTGTATTGCTATAGTTTCATGTGGCAGTTTTGTTTATCAGAGTGTAAATATTTTCAAGGCAGAAAATTTGTATCATATCCCGAATGAAGTCGTTAAAGCAGCAAGTTTTATGGAGCCGGAAGAGGGACGGATAAGAGCGCTTGTCCCGGCGGAGATGATTCATTTTATCAGACAATATACAGACAGAATCACCCTGCCATATGGCAGGGAGATGTTGATTGACAGATGGAATTTCCAAAGCGATTTATATGAGGCGATGGAATTGTCTGAGGTGATAGAAACCCCTTCATTTGTGGAACTGACGAGGGACAATTACTGCATGTATGTAGTTTTAAGAAAAGACAGACTGATTAGTGAACCATTGACTGATTATGGCTTTGAACTGTTCGCCCAGACGGACAACTATCTGATTTATCTGGATACAATCTGGGAATAGGGCACACCTATTCCTCGTCGAAAATACAGTCTACGAAGCGTTGTGCAACTAATTCG
>JAAUZS010000181.1 GCA_014804495.1 Lachnospiraceae bacterium | reverse complement strand
TCTAAAAAAGCTTCGTATACATTTAACACAGTTTCTTCGTCCCTTGCATACATTACACTACAATATTCCATGAAGAAACCTTTAATCTCATCTTTACTGATCTCGCCATTATAATATCCTTCCATAACTTCCCGCATCTCTTCTTTTGTTGAAGCTCCCGGGCTGTTAATGACCGCAAATTTTGTATACTGCGGATATGTAACCTTTTCACATCCGGATCTTTCAAACGCATCCATTGTGCGTTTTGCCATTTCCTCCGTACATTGAAATGTCGGTCTGTTTCCCCTTATTCTGTCTGCCAGGCATGAATTTTCCGTTACTTTGAACGGGTTCTCCTGATTGATATAAATCATTTTCTATCTCCTTTTCAAAATAGTTTCTATTTGGTTTATCGCCAATCTGCCAAATAATTTCATAGGTTTGACACGAACTGCTGTGTTTTGGGTATGAAATTCTTATCTGGTAATAGCGTTCTTTACTGTCTGGAAATATATGCAAATTTTATGGAATTGCTTGTGCTTTTGTGATAAGATAATGGCATTGAGTAATTCGGCAAATCGTAGTTTGCTGGGGAGTTGCATATAAAAATAAATCAGTATCTCTGGAGGATTGATTATGGAATATGAAAAATACATAGAGCAAGGGCTGAATGGAGAAGCGGCATTAAAACTAATATTATGTGGAAATGTGCAAAATACAGATAATGATAAAGTCGGTGTTGTATCAGTTGTGTTTGCTACAAATGATAAAGACTTAGCGGAACAGAAAATACATGAGTTGGCAGTTGCCAATCCCAGCAACTATTACATGGTTTACAGTGTGCCGTTGAATGTAGACTTAACGGAACTTTCACATTTCCCATCAATAGCGATAACCAAAGATGATTTGGAGTAAATACAATTTGAAGTTATTGCTATATACAAGAAATAATTATCGCACTCTTGCAAAGAAAGGACATCACTATGGCTTTCACATTACAGATCAGACAAAAGAAATTATTCGGAAAAACGGTTCTGGACATTCCGGCACTTGCCAATTCCTGCCATCTTTCTTATGGCTCCAACAATGATTTTTACATATTACAGGAAGGAGAGCTGGACAGAGGCACAGCAGTTTTCTATAATCCGAACCGAATCGGAAGGGGTATCTTTTTTGATGGTTCGAAAGGCGGAAGCGGATTTTATGAGGTGAGTTACAATATTCCGACAACAAAAGCGGAAATTACAGATTTTGCCAGACTTGTGGGTGAGATAGAGAGACAGCTTGGAAAAGTAGAGATGTACTGTGTGGAAGAAGAAAGGTCTTTTACAAGTAAAGAGCTGGAAGCGTGGATTGACAGATTTGCGCAGTTTAGTCTGGAATCACTGAACAGCTTTTGCGGAAACAAACAGTATAAAAATTACATTCTGACACTGGCATTATATCCATATACACTTCCGGAAGATAAAGTGGCTGCATGGGAGAAATGTACGGAGCTGTCGGACTTTGAGCAAACGCTTCATGAGCTTCAGGCAATGGATGTTTATTACGCCAAACCACGCCTGTTACAGAAAGGTGATACGAAAGAAATCGGGGCTTTTTATACATTGACAGAAGAATGCAAAAGTGTTTTTCCAATCAAAGCGGATGGATTTTTGAATTTCAGCGAGTATAAAGTGTCGGAAGGATTTGTTCAGTTCTTTCTTTACAATGAGCAACGTGTCATGGACGGATTGTTTTCTTATGAAAAATTTATAGATGCGGTACAGCAGTACAATGTCCGACAGTTTGACGCAGACCATATTTTGATTCCGCCGTTAAAAAAAGAACAACTAGAAGAGTTGGCGGCAAAATTGCGATAAGGATATAAAATTAACGGTATACAGAGCACATGGAAAATTAGTCAGTCTATGTGCTCTGTTTTTATGTAGCAAACCTTGTCGGATGACTATTCCTGATTCGCCAGATAAATATAAGCATCTTCCAACGTTGCCCTGTCCGGTTTACAGTCTACATCCGGTTTTTCTTTACTCAAAATACGCATTTGTATTCCTTTTTCCGTATACTGTTTTGCAGAAATCAGATACTTTTCCTCTATTTCTTTTGCCTGCACGGAATCATTCGTTACGAACTCCCACACAAAACCCTTCGCATTCTCCAACAGTTCTGCCACACTTCCCGCATATAAAAAGCGTCCCTTTTTCATAACTGCAAGCTGATTGCAGGTAGCTGTCAAATCTTCTACTACATGGGTCGAAAACAAAACGGTACGCCCCTCCGAAAAATCAACCAGCAGATTCCTGATACGGATACGCTCTTCCGGGTCCAGTCCGGTTGTGGGTTCGTCAACGATTAAAAACTCAGGCTCATTTAAAAGCGCCTGAACAAGCCCGACTCTTCGTTTCATGCCTCCCGACAACTGCTTTATTTTCTTTTTGCGATGCTCTGACAGACTTGTTTTTTCAAGGTAATAATCAATGCGCTCTTTGCACACCTGTTTGGAAATACCTGATAAATCTCCCATATATTCCAGACATTCCTGTACTGTCAGGCCCGGATACAAGTCTATTTCCTGTGGCAGATACCCTATTTTTCTCTGTATTTTCTCATAATTTCCTTCGCTGTAAAGTATTCCGTCAAGAGTTACGGTTCCACTCGTAGGCGATAACACTGTCGTCAATACCCTCATCAATGTAGTCTTTCCTGCCCCATTTTCTCCCAACAGCCCGAAGATTCCCTTTGGAATCTCCAGACTGGCATGGTCAATCGCCGTTACTTTATTCTTGAATGTTACTGTTAAATCCTCAATTGTAATACCCATATAAAACCAAACTCCTTCCTCAACCTCTTTTCTCAATATCCAATTACGAAACTTCGTCTTTCCAAAATGTAGTTGTGCAATATATACAAAACATAAGCAGGTGCTCTGACGCCGTAGACCACTGAAAGTGGTCTTGTACTTTAGCGAGGTTTTTTCGAGCTTAGTACCGCTACTGGCGGCAATGCAGCGCAAGCGTGCCTGCGTTGATTTGTATATATTGTACAACGGACGGTTAGAAAAAGTGTGTTTCGCAATCAGCTACCTCTTTTATCAATTATCTTAGGCAGCATTGCCGCCATAATTACCCCAATACATATACAAACGATTTTTCCGCATATCCAGCTATAGTCACCGCTATTCTCTACATCTCTGAATGTATAGGAAAATAAGTTCCATTTTCCTAAATATCTGTCACCTAAAACGGAAATTGTAACGAGCAGCAACATCAGACAGCCACCGATTCCCACCCACATATTCCGAAATATACAGGAAAGCAGATTCGATAAAAGCCCCCAGAATCCGAGTGTGACAACCATTGCCGCAAAATATAAGAAAAATTGAAATATTTCATTTTCTTCAATACCCTGACCTATTCCAAATGTTATTGGTTTTTGAAAAAGAAAAAACAGTCCATATCCAATGACCGAAACAGTCAACAGGAATATTCCCTGTATCACAATCCTTCTATATATACAATGCATTCTCTTTTTCATAGGACAAAGCCTTTGTATTTCTGACCGTTTACTTGTAATCTCCTGCGTATATGTATCTGCGCAAAAAGAGGCTGCAAGTATTGCCATTGGAGGTTCCAGCGCAATCCCTATTTCATTAGTATAAGCTACCCCTCTGACAATGCTTAACATCACGGTAAAAAATGCTGCATAGACAATTTTATAAAAAGGAAGCACGATTTTCATTTCGTATTTCAATAAACCCGCCTCCTTTTCCATATCCGTATGGAAATAAAAATAATTCCTGCGGAAGCTATGATTAAAAAACTCTGGTTAGGCAATACCATTGGTGGGGGCGCAGTATCAAAAAAACTCCCCGGAAACCGCACCATAATCGCTAACGGCATACCATAATAACCATATATACCTTCGGCATTCCTGCTACCCATATTTGAATACACCATATAAATAAACAAAAGCGGCACAGCAGGCAGCGGAGTTTTAAATAACAGTGAAATTAAGCTATAGACGCTTACAATCATCAGCATATTCGGCAGAATATAATAACAGGTTGCCAATATGAAATCCGTCAGTCTTACATCAAATCCGTTGTTTTTCGTTAATAATGTGCATAAAGCGAAGAATATCAGATTTAAGACTGCGAGTATAATCAGGCAGACTGCAAAGCCGCCGCCCACTTTGCCTAACAGATAGTTTTCCGCACTGACAGGTTTTGTATGGAGAAGCTCATAGTTATTCTTCTTTGTATCCTGCATGAACAAAACGGAAAATAAAACCGTTGCAAAAAATCCCATCATCACTCCCGTAAAATCCGCAAACTTTCTTGAAAAGTAATACGAAAATCTTCTGTTTTCCAATTTTTCCGCAATATAAGAATTGATTTCTTCACGCGTTCCCTTATGATAAGCCGTATCCCGATAAGTATAATATGTTCCATATAATCTGTATTTTTCCAGATACCCGCAGGCTGTCATAATGTCCATGCCCTTCATTTCATCGATAACAGACTGCGCTTCGGTATCGTCCATCTCCATTACGGAAATCAGGGTTTCCTTTATCTGTTCTTCCCAGACTTCCCGCCTCAGCCCTTCCTCCGTCGGTACATATCCATCATAAACATCCGCATCGCAAAAGATTTCCGGATAATCATTCACAATCTCTTCCCCTTCTGCAAGATAATGGATATTCAAGTATGGGCCTACATTTAGAAACACCATTATAACTACAACTGCGATACCAATCCAGAACAGAGGTCTTTTTAAATAATTTTTAACCTCTCTTTTCAAAATTGACCACATAAGTCATCCTCCCTTTTTTCTTTATGATTTCATTATAAAAAGGGAATGACAACAAAAAGACAACGGAAAGGAAAAACCGCCGGACCGCTTACACAATCCGACGGAATATTGCTGTTACTACAGCGCCTCCCTGTTCATCATTTTCCAAAACTAATTTTCCTCCATGCTTTTCACAGTACAGTCTGCTTATATACATTCCGATGCCTGCATGTTTCAGGCTGTCTTTCGCATTCTGCCCATAGAATGCTTCCGTGATTTTTTCTGCATCTTCTTTAAAGCCCTCCCCATCATCACTGACGTTAATGCTCAATTCTGAATATTCAACATTCACCATAATTTCAACCTGATTCTTACAATAACGAAGCGCATTTGACAGTAGGTTTTCCGTCACCTCCAAAACGATTTCCTTATCTCCGCAAAATATTTCATCTGATTTCGGTACCAGTAAAATACATTTTTTTCCATATTCTTTTTCCAAAATGGTAATTTCCGCCCGAATATCTGTTTCTAATTGTCCGGCAGAAATCTTATCCGCAGCCGGCTCTCGATTTTCCAGACTGCTCATTTTCCGCATTGTTTCTACAAAAGTGTCCATACGCTCTATCTGACGCCGGCTTTCTGACAGCATTTCCATCGCCTGTTCCATGTCTATATCTGCACTTGGCAGGTATTCCGTCAACATCTCCTGATATCCTTTCAAAACAGACAACGGAGAGCGTATGTCGTGTGCAATAGCCGCCCGCAGCAGCTTTTCCTCCTCAATGTTTTTCCACAATATCCGATTGTTCCGGGCCAGCTGCTCCCGCATTCGCTCGAACTCCATACAAAGTACGCCCATTTCGTCATTACTTTCATAAGTGATATTAAAATCCAGATTATTCCCGGCAATCTTTTTCGAAGCTAAAGCTAGCTCTTCAATCGGATTTTTCAACTTATTCCGGTAAAAAAGAAAAACTGCCGCGCAGCTTCCCGCCATAGACAGAATCAATATCGTATAAGTCTCTAAAAAATCACAAAGTTCTGTTACAAAGCAGTCTGACTTTGTCATCTCATACCTATTTGGTCTTGGAATATTTGTTACAGAATATTGTCCTTTGCTTTCTACTTCTTTAATAAATGCTTCCTTATCCACATAATTCCACCAGATAAACATTTGTGTCTGTGAGGCTATTCCGACTATGAATGCAGAAAGAATATAACTGCAAATTAAAGCAACAGCCATATATAAAAGAATTGTTTTTCTCACAGAAAGATTTCTTATTTTATCCATCGGTATCCCATCCCCCATACTGTTTCAATATATTCCGTTTCTGTATATTTTTGGAACTTATTTCTGATTCTGCGGATTAGCTCTGTAATTACT
>JAAUZS010000180.1 GCA_014804495.1 Lachnospiraceae bacterium | reverse complement strand
GGCAGGAATGATGGATACGCCGCCAATGGGCCTTTTGGGCGTGAGTGCCTGCAATGATGACGAACAATGGAAATATTTTATTGCCGTTTCCAGTACAAAAACAAGCGGTGAGTTTGAAGAATACACCGTGCCTGCGTCCACTTGGGCAATTTTTTCAGGAACAGGTACAAACCGGTCAATACAGGAATTGGAGCAGCGGATTATAACAGAGTGGCTTCCGACATCCGGATATGAATATGCCAACGCCCCTGATATTGAAGTTTACTTAAATCCGGACCCACAGAATGCACAATATGAGGTATGGATACCCGTAAAAGTTCGCCCATACTTGGCGAACCAGAAAAATTAATAACGGAGGAACTTATGGACGAGCAATTTAGTATATTTATGGAAACGGTTGACGAGCGTTTTAGCAGTTTTGTAAATCAAATTAACGAGTATCTGACAGAAAATGGCTGTAAGTGTGATATAAAACTGCAAAAGAGCGGTTATGTTGTGTCCTATGTGTTAAACAGCAGCAAAAGGACTTTGGCAACATTCATCCCCCGGAAAACGGGAATGAAGTTCCGCATTTATCCCGAACATATACTAGAATACCAGAGCTTTCTTGATAAACTGCCCGAAAAGGTAAAAAAGGAAATCAAGAAAGCGTCCGTCTGCAAGCGGCTTATAAATCCCGATGACTGTAATCAGAAATGTGTAAAGGGATATACTTTTGTATTGGATGGCGAGCAGTATCAGAAATGCCGTTACATGGCGTTTCAGCCTACATTGAGTGAGGAAAACAATCCGTATATAATGCAGTTTTTAGAGAAGGAATTGCACTATCGTTTTTGTTAATTGCTTTAAGTCTTTTTAATTATAAAACGATATATTGCTTCAGACATTCATTTCTTTTGCGTCTTTTTCCGATATTGCATAGGTGTAATACTATATTGTTTTTTAAAGACATTCTGAAAATAAGACTGGCTGGAAAAGCAAAGATAACTGCTGATTTCAGCCAGACTTTTATCGCTGTAAGTCAAAAGAGTTTTGGCTTCTTCTAATTTACATCTTGTTATAAATGCACCGATATGAATCCCTAATTCTTCTTTAAAACGTCGCATCATATGGGAACTGCTTCTGTGTACCTGTCTTGCCACATCGTCTATGCTGATGGATTCGTTGGTATGGCTGCGGATATAATTCATGCACTGGTACACCTCGGAAGAAATACCTTCCGGTATCTGCGTCTCACCGGCTCTCTGGCAGAAATCCAGAACCATCATATATTGTAAATTAGTGATTTCTTCAATCGTTTGAAGCTGTTCACATTCCTGAATATAAAAATCAACAAGCTGATATGTTTTTTCAACATCCACACCTCCGGGGATAGCGCCCAGAAATCCTGCCTTGACGGCAGTAGCGATAAAAATGTTTTTTGCATGGCGTACCGGAGTATGGGCTAGTTTTCCTTCTTTGAGGGGTCTGATGCTGGAATTTAAAAAATCTTTTAGATGTTGCATATTTCCTTCTTTTATATACTGGTATATCTCAAGTTCAAAGTGATAGGTATTGTGTAGTATGTCATTTTCCGCATCATCTATACTGCGGTCTACCTGACGTTGGCTTCGACTTACGGTCTTTATTTCATTTTCAATAAAGAAATCATGCAGATTAACTTCTTTATGGTTCAAGCACTGATATAAAAAGGCAAGGTGCTTGGCAAATTGAAGCTGACTGGTTTGTGGAATACATGCGAGATATTCCGTAAGCTGTTCCCGATAATTGGAAGTAAGCATAAACTCACGCATACACTGTCGTACAAGCTCTTCTGTCAAAGGCACACTAAAGGCAGGTCCTACAATGACATCATAGTCCGTACCGTCAACATGTACCCGCCCGTATTCAAGGTCAGGGGAAAGGGCGCAAAAAACTGGATTACGTTCCAGTGGGAAAAGTTCCCATTGTGACGACGGTGGCGGGGTCATAGATAGCATTTCCCCTAAGGCTGAATACACAGGATTATCATTTTTTATAAGACTGATTGGAATATTTGTTGCCGCAAAGAAGTTTCTGCAAAAAGCAATATAGTCCATTTTGGTTGTCCCCTACAAAATTTGTATAAGCAGTTTTAGTCACTTGATTACATTATAAATATCCGAAACAGAAAAAACAAGATAGAAATTTATAATATAGAGTAGTATTTTACAATATTGATGCTGGATTTTATGATACGATGCAAACATAGCAAACGTGAAACATGAACGGATATCGGTTACAGAAATGGAGGAAGTGAAGCATGAGACAGAGAATTCGGATTCACAAGGCGGAACCAAACAAAGGAGTACTGGATTATTCACATTTACTTGATGCACCGGCAGGAAAACACGGGTTTGTAAAGAGTAGAAAAGGACATTTGTATTTTGAAGACGGAACGCGTGCCAGATTTCTTGGATTTAACGTAGCAGCCAGATCCAATACGCCGGACCATGAAACAGCGGATAAAATGGCAGAACGTTTTGCAAGTATGGGGGTCAATATTATCCGGCTTCATGCAGCGGATGCCCCGATTGGGGATGAACCTGGAAGCTGGAGCAGTTACCGGGAAGCGCCCCTTTTGGATTATGAAAGCGGCAATAGCAGAAAGTTTCATAAAGAAGGACTGGATCGTTTTGATTACTTTGCAGCGAAGTTAAAAGAAAAGGGTATCTACCTGCATATTGACCTAATTGTGGCAAGGGAATTTATGACAGATGATGAACTGGATTATCCGGGCGGTGCGCCTTCCTGTATTAAACGATACCCTATGTACAATGAAAGGTTGATTGAACTGCAGAAGGAATATGCGAAAGAGCTTCTGTGTCATGTTAATCCTTACACTGGGCTGGCATTAATTGATGATCCGGCGGTGGTCACAGTTCAGATCAATAATGAGGAGTCAGCAATCAAGGGTACGGATAGTGGTGAGCAGATGAAACCTTACCAGGATGAAGTACAGAGACATTTCAACAACTATTTGCTGATGAAGTATGATACACGTGAACATCTGAAAGAAGCATGGACATATGAAGGAATATGTGCCTTGGGAGATGAAGAAGACCCGGAGCAGGGGACTGTAAAAGGAGTTGACGGCGGCTTTTATCAGCCTGAAAATGATCCAAATGGTGTATGGGATGGGGCTTGCAGCCCGGCACGTTATGCAGATTTTATGGAATTTGGCATCTACATGAATCGTAAATTCTACCAGATGATGAAGGATTATTTGCACTCTCTTGGTGTGAAGGTGCCAATCGTTACCAGTAATCTGATTGCGGGTGCGGCAGATGTTTATGGGCATACGGATGGAGATTTGATGGAAAACAACAGCTATTTCAACCATCCGCTTCTTCCGGTTCAGGGAAATACATATATGGTAGTCGGTCCTACAGAATATGTTTCTGCAAATCCACTGATTATGCAAAAAGGGGTAGGCTCTATGGCAACTACGCTTATTAGCCTTGCGTCTGTTGCAATCGTGGAAGGAAAACCGTTTATGCTCAGTGAATGGAATGAATACGGACTGCATCCTTTCCACTCAACGGCATTTTTGCAGACGATTGCATATGCCTGCCTGAACGACTGGGATGGTCTGATTCTGTATAACCATCATACGTCAGAGAAGTGGGATGACCAGCCGGCAGATGAAATCCTGAATGTGTTTGATGTATATAATGATCCGGCAGTTGTCTGCCAGTGGGGATTTTTGGCTTCTGTATTTTTAAAAGGAATGGTGTCCGTAGCAAAAAATAAAGCAGATGTGGTTTATACCCAGAATGATTTGCGTACATTACCGAAATTCCATTCAATGCTTACCACATTCTTCCCTTATATTATGGCAACCCGCAATGTATTCTTAGATAGTGGGGATTCCTATCAGGGAGATGCGGATATTGCGATAAATGCAGGATTTTTAAATGGAGCAGATTTGTCCGATGCAAAACATGGCGTATATTATGCATGGTCTGCTTATCGGGATGTAATGCGCCGTTATAAAGAAGAAAACCGTCTGGAAAGAGCTGCAAGAAGAACTAATGAAATTAAGCCGGGTGTACATTTGGGAGAGCAGGCTCTGGTATTTGATGAGATTGCAAAAATTGCGGAAGAAGGTGATTACCGCACCTTTGCAGGTCTGATGGATCGGGCAATGAAAGAGTGGGGCGTGATGCCGGAAGGTACAGGATATGTGGATGGAAAACTGGTTTCTGATACAAAAGAGATTGTATTTGACCCGGATCATTCCAAATATATAGTAAATACCCCATATTGCGCCTGCTTCAGTGGCGCGCCAGATGAAAATATTGTTCTTTCTGACAAGGTAAGCGTACAGTCTGGAAATGAAAGGATTTCCCTTACATTAATTTCGGTAGGAGAAGAACTGCTTAAGGATGCGAAGGAGTTTGTATTGACAGCAATGGGAACAACGGGAATGGATGAGACGACTTATAATCCAGGACCGGAAATCATGGGGATGCCTTTTACAGCGGTAGAAATGAAAGGGAAATTATATGCTGAGACTTTGGAAGGTACGATTCGTGTGAAAGCAGAGAATGCAACACTTCAGATTTTGAATCCAATAGGTGAGGTTCTGGCGGAGATGGATGGAGAAAGAATCGGAGAAAATATCTGCTTTACATTAAGTGGAGAGGTTCCGGGGGTACAATATCATTTGATAATAAATAAATAGTAGTATTTTGCAATTACAAATAGAATATTGCAATATTAGTTCAAAAAGGAATGGTAAACTTAAGTTCATAAAGATGTGGAGGAGGTAATAACATGGCAAAGGATAAAAATGAAGTCCGCTATGATGCGGACGGTGCAAGACGCGTGATGCGCGGCAAAGATTATGCGACTGATTTCGGCGGACAGTTGGCACTTGGACTGATGGGAAATATTGTTGGGCAGCTGACTTATTTTTATACTGACAAGGTCGGTTTAGCTGTCGGCAGTGTCGGCATTGTGATGGCAATTGCAAAGGTTCTTGATGCATTTACAGATGTGATATTTGGAAATGTCATAGATCATTCCAAAGGTGGCAACCGGAAATATTATCAGTGGATGTTGCGGATGGCAATTCCGGCGGCAGTGATTATGGTAATGATGTTTACTGTTCCCATTCAGGCAGGTCAGACTCCGGCGCTTATCTATGCGTTGATAACAAATGTTCTTTTGACGGCAGTAATTTACACAATGATCGCAACACCCTTTTCAGCGGTTATGGTTGTTCGGACGAATAGCCAGAGTGAACGCGGAAGTATGGGAATATTCCGAGCGGTAGGTAATTACGGGGCAGGTATGATAATCGCCATCGCAACCATTCCGGTAACGAATATGTTGGGCGGAACACAGAGCGCATGGATAAAGTATGGCGTTATTTTGGGGGCAGCAGTTCTTCTTTTGTTCCTGATCTGTTATAACAATGGGCGGAAAGCAGTTTTTGCATCTGATATAGGGGATGAAATCCATGAGGAAGCAGCAGAAGAAGAGGAAGTAGTGCCCTTCAAAGAAGCAATTGTGATGTTGTTCCATAATAAGTATTGGGTGATCGTATTACTGTTCAATCTGATCACAAATATCACAAATACAATAGCAGGTTCCGGCGGTACATATTATTGTAAGTGGATTTTTGGAAATGACGCTTTGGTAGGGCTGATTGGTGCGGCAGGAATGCTTGCGACTGTTATTGGGTTTGCAGTTTCCAAACCGATCATAGCAAAACTGGGTGTGACCAGAACTATCTACGCCGGAACATTGGGAGCGGCGATTGCAGCGGGGATTCGTTGTTTTGTACCTACAAACTTTGTTTTATTTATAGTGACCAGTCTGTTGGGAAGCTTTATTCAGATTCCACTTATGTGTCTGTACGGTGTGCTGCTGGCAATGGCGGTTGATTATAATGAGTGGAAGTATGATAAAACTTTGGTTGCAACTTCCAGCGGTGCGATTGGGTTTGGAAGCAAGGTAGGAGGTGGGGCAGGTTCCCTACTGCTTAGTCTGTTCCTTGTACTGGGTTCTTATGATGCAACACTGGCAGAAGCAACCACATCCATGAGATATTCCATTTATGGATTTTCCAATTATCTTCCGGTAGTGATCAATTTGCTTATGTTCTTTATCTTTACCAGATTCGATCTGGAGAAGAAATTGCCTGCAATGCGTCAGGAAGTGGCAGAGAGAAAGGCTGCAAGACAAAAGTAAAAGTGTGGAATCGAGGAAGCAATCATTATTTAACCGGTGCATGAAAAGGATTTTTGTGCACCGGTTTTCTAAAACGGGCATAAACAGTGAAAAGGAGTACGGTAGTAACTATGGAAAACAGCGGGAATACATCTAAAGATAACAGGATATATGAATTTTCGCAGGACGGAAATGCCTGCATTATAAAAGAGCCAAGGACACCCAGATACTGGTATAATTATTTATGGAATGAAAACCGGTATTGTGCACAAATTTCTCAGATTGGTCATGGGCGCAGCTATTATCTCAGTGAGAAAGCGGATATGTGTATGATCAATCGGGATGATGCTCGGTATGTGTATCTTCGGGATGAAGAAAACTGCTCCTGCTGGAACGTTGGCTTTGGTCCCTTGAATGTAGAAGTGGAAGATTATCAGTGTACTCACAGTATCGGATATTCCCGTATACAGTCAAAGTATCATGAGATACAAAGTTCATGGCGTATTTTTGTGCCGCAGGAAGGCTTTCATGAGGTTTGGAGCCTGAACATTCAAAATACAGGGGAAAGGGAGCGGACTTTAAGCATCTTTTCAGCAGTAAGCTTTTATCTGGAGGGATTTTCCTATCCAAGATATTATGAAATGTACAGGTGTATGAAAACAGATTTTGACAGGGAACTGAACGGAATCTATTGTGATTCTTCTCATCCCTTTGCACCCCATGACAGGTATAATGGTTTTCTGGCTTCTTCGGAGCCGGTATATGCCTATGATGGTGATCTGACAAAGTTCTGCGGCTCCACAAGTACAATAACACAGCTTGATGCCTCTGCCTGTGCTCTGTTCCAACGTCCGGAAGTAGTAACGGAGGGAAGAGACTGTACAAATTCCGAGGCGGCGCTTTTTATTCTGGGCGGTGTATTGCAGCATAATATTACCCTTCAGGCCGGTGAAACAAAAGAAATTCACTTGATATTCGGAATCAGCGAATCCAGACAGGAGGCAAGAAAGGCAGCTTCCGTTATTCTAAACGGGGAAGCAGTGGAGCAGGAATTTCAAAAAGCGCAGGATTATTATTATCACAAGTATTCTTCTCTGTCTGTACGGACGCCGGATGAGAAAATCAACCATATTATGAATAACTGGGTAAAGAAGCAGGTGGATTTCTGTATCGTTGGGAAAAAAGGTGTCAGAGATAATCTGCAGATTGCCGCGGCATTATTGAATTACAGACAGGATAAGGCAAAGGAAGAAATACTGGAATGTTTGAGGCATCAATTTCAGGATGGTCATGGTGTGCTGACATGGTATCCCTATGACGATACAAGATATTCAGACCAGCCTTTTTGGATTATATGGGCGGTATGCCGGCTTATAAAAGAAACAGGGGACTTTTCTCTCCTTGAGGAACGTATCTCATGGCAGGATGGCGGGGAAGCAACCATGCTGGAACATGTGAAGGCGGCTGTAAACAGGCTGATTGCTGATAAAGGGAGAAATGGGCTGGTACGCCTTTATTTTGCGGACTGGAATGACGCGCTTAATGTTACCACCGACCCGGAGGCGGAATCAGTGATGCTCTCACATCAGTTCTGCCTTGCGTTAAAAGAGTTGGAAGTATTGTTGAAAAGATATGGCGATTATGAATATGCACAGACGATTGCAGAAGAGTATGAGATTTTGAAAAACAGTATTAATGAGAAAGCATGGGATGGCGGATGGTATATGCGAGCTTTAAGCCCAGTAGAGAACATCGGTTCAAAGGACAGCAGCGGAAGTAAAATATATCTGAATGCTCAGACGTGGGCGGTGCTTGGTGATGTGGCGGATGAATCGAAACTCCCTCTGGTACTACAGGCAGTGGACAGCATGGAGCATGATTTTGGATTCCCCTTAAATATGCCGGCATATCCCGTATATTCGCCCAATGTGGGAAGGATGTCAGGAATGCTTCCGGGATTATTTGAAAACGGAGGTGTATACTGCCATGCGACAGGCTTTAAGATTCTGATGGACTGCAAGACCGGGAGAGGCAGCAAGGCAGTGGAAACATTAAAGAAGATTATGCCGGATAGTGATAAGAATCCTTCTATGCAGTCCGGGGCGGAACCTTATGTGTTTACCAACTGCTATTCCACCAATCCGGGATATTATGGAAAATCCTATCAGTCATGGACTACCGGGACTTCTGCATGGTGCCTGATGGGACTTTGTGAGGGCATCATGGGTGTAAAGCATGATTATGACGGACTTCGGATAGAACCATGTTTTCCTGCTGCGTGGGAATATGCGGAGATGACAAGGCATTTCAGGGGAGCGGATTACCATATTGCCATCAGGAATCCAGAACATCTGGAAAATGGAACGGGTATCATCATAGTAGATGGAGAATCTGTTTCGGGAGCAGTTTTACCGGATTTCAGGGATGGAAGGAAGCATGAGGTGGAAGTGATTTTGAAGGCGGAAAGGAAATAAGTAGTATGGAAGCACAATATTTAGATATTAATAAAACGCCACAGGAACGTGCTGCTGCACTTTTAGAAGAACTGAGTCTTGATGAGAAAATGGCACAGGTCAACTGTATTTTCCCTTTCGGGGGAATATATGAGGATATGGAGAAGATTTCGGAGGGCACGCCTTTTGGAATCGGGGAAGTCAGCACTCTGGAAATGCGCAGGATAGAGACTTTGGAGGAGGCGGCGCAGTGGCAGAGGAAAGTCCAGAAGGTTGTGATGGATAACAGTCCGCATCATATCCCTGCTATTTTCCATATGGAAGGATTATGTGGAGCATTTATTCAGGATACCACCAGCTTTCCGTCCGGGATTGGGAGAGGTTCCGGTTTTGATCCCGAATTGGAAGAGAAGATTGCTGAAATCGTAAGCAGGCAGGAAGCAGCCTGCGGCATTACCCATGTGCTGGCACCGGTGCTTGATGTTTCAAGGGATTCCCGTATGGGGCGGCAGGGAGAAACCTATGGGGAAGATCCAGCGCTGGCTTCGGCAATGGGTGCTGCTTATACTAAGGGAATTCAAAAAGTGGTAATGGCAGGGAGAAAGACGGAGAGTGTTGCAAAGCATTTTTTAGCTTTCCATAATTCACAGGGTGGAATACATGGAACACATTCTGATACGCCGACGCGCCTTTTACAGGAAGTATATGGAAAACCTTTTCAGGCTGCCATTGCGCAGTCCGGTTTGAAGGGAATCATGCCAAGTTATAATTCCATCAATGGGGAGCCGATGTCTGCATCACATACGCTTCTAAAGACGCTTTTACGGGATGAGATGGGATTTGAAGGGCTTTGTGTCAGCGATTATGGAGCTGTCAGCGGAGTGCATCATGTGCAGCATGTTGGAGAAAGTGAGGCAGAAGCCGGGCTTCTTTGTATGGAAGCAGGAATAGATATCGAGATGCCCGGTACTACCGGTTATGGAGAAGAACTGAAAAAGAAATTTGAAAGTGGTGAAGCAGACATGTCATTGCTTGACAAGGCAGTGTTGCGTGTCCTCACCGCAAAGTTTCGCATGGGACTTTTTGAACATCCATATGCTCTTGAAGGAGAAGAACTAAAGGAAGCGGTATGCCATAAGGAGGACAGAGAGATATCCCTACAGTCAGCGAAGGAATCTCTGGTACTGCTGAAAAATAATGGGGTTCTTCCGTTAAAGGGGGATAGGAAGAAAATTGCCCTGATTGGACCTCATGCTGATTGTGCCAGAAAATTCTTTGGCGGCTATACGCATTTGTGCATGATGGAATCTACTTATGCGGTTGCAAATTCCATTGCCGGGGTGAGCGGTGTAGTTCAGGCTGATACGGACAAGATCAAAACAATTCCGGGAACTAACATCCAGTCGGACGAGACGGAGGAATTTGACGCGATACTGCATCGTCAGAAACCGGAATGTAAAAGTCTGCTGGAGGAAATGAGATACCGGAAGCCGGAGATGGAAATTAATTATGCCTACGGTTATCCAATTGCAGGTGGGGATGAATCCCATTTTGAAGAGGCATTGCAGGCTGTAAAAGAAGCGGATGCGGTCATTTTAACCATTGGAGGGAAACATGGAACCTGTTCTATGGCATCCATGGGAGAAGGGGTGGATGCAAGTAATATCAACCTTCCACCCTGTCAGGATGCGTTTATCAGAAAAGCAGTAGAATTCGGGAAGCCTTTGATAGGTGTTCATTTTGACGGAAGACCTGTTTCCAGTGATGCTGCGGATGAATGTCTGGATGCCATATTGGAGGCATGGAGCCCAGCGGAAACCGGAGCGGAAGCAGTAGTCAGCGCACTGTTTGGGGAATATAATCCGGGTGGGAAGTTGCCGGTATCTGTGGCTTACCATGCAGGGCAGATCCCGATTTATTATAATCATCCCAATGGTTCGGCATGGCATCAGGGGGAGAGTATTGGGTTTGTAAATTATGTGGACTTACCACATACGCCAAGGTATTTTTTCGGGCATGGACTTTCTTATACTACATTTACCTATTCAGACTTGAAGATTTCGGAGAAGGAGATTGATGCACAGGAGAGCGTTCGAATTGAAATGGCATTATGCAATACAGGTGAATACGAGGGGGATGAGGTTGTGCAGCTTTATCTGATTGATAGGTATGCAAGCATGACAAGACCGGTAAAAGAGTTGGCAGGGTTTAAACGGATATCGTTAAGACCAGGAGAGAAAAGGACAGTGGTATTTGAGGTCTCAGCAAGTCAGATGGCATTCCTCGACAAAGACATGCGGTGGAAGATTGAAAAGGGCGCCATTGGTGTGGAGATAGGAAGTTCATCTGAGGATATCCGTCTTACAGGAGAATATAAGGTAAAAAATGACGGATGGATAGATGGAAGAGACAGGGCATTTTATGCCAAAGCCAGTATCAGGAGATAAATAATTGGGAGGCAAAAATGGATAGCAGAGCAGTGGCGAAGAAAATCGCAGATGAAGCAATTGTATTATTGAAAAACGAGGAATACCTTCTTCCCTTTTCTAAGGGGTGGAAAGCAGCCTTTTTTGGAAGGGCTCAGATCGATACTATTTATTCAGGGAATGGCTCGGGAGCTGCCCACAAATCGGGATGTAAAAATATATTAGAGGAATGCGAAAAAAGGGGTATCTGCGCAGAACCCAGTCTTAAAGAATATTATAGGGAGCAGATTTCAAAGGAAGAGATAACAAAGAAAGATGAATTTGACTGGGCTGATATAGGAAAAGTGATTAACAGTGGGGTTATGTATGAAATTTTCGGAAAGTATCATGCGCCTATAGAAGAATATGAGATACCGGAAGAACTGATAGAGCCTGCTCGGCAGTATACGGACACAGCTATTCTGGTGCTTGGAAGGAATTCCGGCGGGGAGGAATGCGACAGACACTTATATGGGGATTACTATTTAACAGATTCAGAGAAAATTTTGGCAGAGCAGGTCTGCGGAAATTTTGAAAAGGTAGTACTGATCTTAAATATTAATGGATTAATGGATTTGTTATGGGTGGAGGACTATCCTCAAATTAAGAGTATTTTGTTTGTAGGAATCTTAGGGGAGGAAGGTGCTTCCGCTCTATCGGATATCCTTATTGGTAACGTTAATCCGTCGGGCAAGCTGGCATTTACCATTGCAGGACAATATGAAGACTATCCGTCAGCCGGTCACTTTTCATGGGATAAGGAAAACGAAGAAAACCTGCTTACATATGAAAGTTATGGATTGAATGCGGAAGAAAATGGAAGTGCAGAGTATGCAAAAAGTCCGGTCACTGTTTATTGGGAAGATATTTATGCAGGGTATCGGTATTTTGATACCTATGCAAAGGAACCCTTGTATGCATTTGGCTATGGATTATCTTATACGGAATTTGAAATCAGGTGTCTTGGTGCGGTCAAAGGACAGGGAGGTATCGAAGTTCAGATTTGTGTAAAGAATATCGGAAATGCACCCGGTAAAGAAGTAGTACAGCTGTATCTGGCAAATAACAGCAGTACTTTTGAACATGCTTTTCAGGAACTGAAAGGGTTCGATAAGACAGGACTTTTGCAGCCGGGAGAAGAAGAACAGATTTGCTTTATAGTTCCATGGAAGGAATGGAGCAGTTATGATGAAGAGAAGGCGGCTTATCTGCTCCGGCAAGGGAATTATCGGATTCTGGTTGGAAATTCCTCACGAAATACAAAGGATGCCACAGTGGTGCGGGTTAAGCAGGATATTCTTATAAAACAGTGTGCAAACCGCCTTGGCGTTCAGGCATGCAATCGAGAAAAACTGGAATTTCTAACTTGTTCAAAGGAGATGGCAGCAGAGGATTTACCGAAAAAGATTTCAGATGGAAATGCCCCGAAAGGAGATTGTTGTGTGCCGGTAATTCTTGTAACTTCAGAAGATATTAAGGTAGTTGATTCTGTCAATAGTCTGGCAGCCTGTGACAGCAGGAGTGAAAAAGTAAAGAAACTATCAGTGGAACAGCTTGCGGCTCTTTGTGTGGGATATGGCCCCGGTACACCTTTTGCGGCCTTTGGGGATGGAAGTGATCCGGAAACAATTTATGATCAGGATGGAAAACCACTTACAACCAACAGCCATCCGGCTGGGTATAATGGTTATGTATCACCGGCAATTGAGGAGGCGGGAATCTATTCGGTGTCTTATAAGGACGGACCGGCAGGGATAGGTGAAATGGCATGGCCATCGGAAATGTTGATGGCTTGTGCATTCAATAAGAGTATATGGTATGAATTCGGAAATGAAGTTGGGGCAGAGTGTGAAAAGCAGCAGGTTGATGTATGGCTAGCACCTGCGGTAAACTTGCTGAGGCATCCTCTTGGCGGAAGAAACTTTGAGTATTTTTCGGAAGACCCTTATTTAGCCGGTATCTGTGCCTGTGAGGTGACAAAAGGGGTTCAGGAAAACCATCCGGTACTGGTATGTCCGAAGCATTTTGCAGTAAATGAGCAGGAAACTTTCCGTCGGGGAAGCAGTAATCGACATTATGATGCAGTAGATTCCATTCTCAGCGAACGGGCAGCAAGAGAGATCTATTTGAACCCTTTTGAAAGGCTGGTAAAAGAAGCGGATATAGCTTGTTTGATGACTTCTTTTAATAAAATCAATGGTGTGTTTGCCGCTGGAAATGTAGATCTTTGTACCCACATTTTAAAGGAAGAGTGGGGATATAAAGGTGTGGTTGTTACGGACTGGGGCGACATGGATGTAGTAGTGGACGGTGCGGATGCTGTGGCAGCGGGAAATGATATTGTTATGCCCGGAGGACCACCGGTAATTGCACAGATTTTGCGAGGCTACCAAGAAGGAAGAGTTTCCCGAAAAAATCTGGAAGATGCTGTCATGCATTTACTGTATATGACGGAGAAAATAGCAGGGAGTGTAAAAAAATAAACGAACATCATCAAAAATTAAGATAGTTTTGGGGCACACTTATGGCTATTCATATAGTTATATTTGTATACCATAGTCGCCGAGATAATTATCTAAATAATCAATCCACTCCGGAACATTTTCTTCTTCAAAAAAGCGAAAGAGAAATTCAACCATAAAATTGTGTCTTTCGATTGCTTCTTTTTTCCCGGAATCGGTTAGCATCAAATCCTTTAATTTTAGTAATTTTTCAAACATATGAGTAACAACGGTTCCGGATTTTTTTGCCATATAATCAGATGCAGACATATTTAATGCAGGGTATATATTTTTATCAAAGAATATATTGCCATGAGATAAATTATATTGATAACTGCGAAGTATT
>JAAUZS010000179.1 GCA_014804495.1 Lachnospiraceae bacterium | reverse complement strand
CATAAGAGAGCAGAATTAAAACGAGCGTTAAAATTACCCAATATACCCAATTGGAAATACTATTTTCTGCTAAATTATAATAAATATCAAAACAATAACCGGATATTACCTCTATTGCAATGTTTGC
This sequence comes from Lachnospiraceae bacterium, assembly GCA_014804495.1. Lineage (GTDB taxonomy): Bacteria > Bacillota > Clostridia > Lachnospirales > Lachnospiraceae > UBA3282. Next base: position 4,879 of record JAAUZS010000179.1, on the reverse strand, counting down.
CACAATATAAGTAAAAATCGTTCCCGGAACATGGTTTGTAACCTTTCTGCAAAAGACTAGCAGAGAATAATGAAGCATAAATATAATCATGCCTTTACCGACATATATCCAAAGCTGTTCTATATTAGAAAAAATAAAGTCAGTATTTTTTTCTATATACAGTATATTCAGCCGAATAATAGCTGCCTCCATCAGCAGCGGAATCCCTGCCATAAGCAGTCCGCTAAGATAATGGCAGGTAAGTAAATTGTATGACTTTACAGGAAAAATGCGCAGCACTTCTGTGCGGTTTTTGGTCTCCTGCACCAACAGCCTGACCGCCTGTGCAAGTAATGCCGCCAGCACAGTCATTGACACAAGATGTTCCAAAGCCACATACGGAATTTCTTCAGAATAGATACCGGGCAGTTCGAACAGATTAGGATAATCGTTCCAAAGTTCCCGCAGGTATTGCGAATGTTCTAAGTAATCCTCTTTGTTAAATAATATGTTATATGAACCATATACCTTAGTCAGCATATAAATTACCGCTAACGTCATGACTACCAGCATGATACCCCAGTAAAACCGGTCTCTTTTGAATAATCTTTTCAAATCACTCATTCTTAAGTCCTCCCTCTTGCCAAACGCCACTCGCACTTACTTTTCCCTGCATATGCATTTTCTTTAAAAGCATATAAATCTCTTCCAACGTAATCTGCTGTCCGGAATAATCTTCGATACACAGTTTTTTCAGTATACGCTCACTCTCTTCCCGCTCTCCAACCGTATAAAACTCTGTTAAGTTTCCAATCCTGAATGCTTCATGCACAGTCATAGTAAACAGTTTGTCATCTGTTGTCTTCTGCGGCAGAATGCCATTCCATTTCTGCACGCTTTCCATGAACTCATCCACGGTTTTTTGTGCAAAAATCTCTCCTGCCTCTATCATAGTCACGCTGTCGCACATACGCTCCACATCTGCAAGTTCATGGCAGGATATAAGCACTCCGATTTGTTTATTCTCCACTTCTTCTATGAGAATATCACGGAACATAGCTTTGCTCTCCACATCCATACCGCTCTCAGGTTCGTCCATAATCAGATACTCCGGATTTTGCGCAATCGCTAAGATAAAATTCAGTTTTGACCTTTGCCCTTTTGACAAAGTACCTATGTTCTTTTTAGGATTTATACCGAAGCGTTCCACCAGTTCATCAAATTTTTTTCTGGAAAATGTGTCGTAGAAGTTCTGATAGTATTTTGCCATTCCCGCCACAGAATAAATCTCAAGAAAATCAAGCTGTTCTGACACATACGCCACTTTTGCCTTCACTTCCGGATTATCATAGATATCCTTTTCATCATACAGTACTGTTCCCTGTGCAGGTTTATAAATTCCTATGGCGCATTTTAACAAAGTGGTCTTGCCCGCACCGTTGGAACCGATTAGACCATGAACCTCACCGCGATTAATGCATATGTTAATGTCACGGATAACCGGACGATTATTGTAGCCCTTTTGTAAGTTCTTTATCTCTAACATTTGCTTATCTTTCCTTTCTGGAATATTCCTTCCATTGCATTAGATGGAAGAATAGATTTCCTTTACCATATTTACCACATCTTCCTCAGAGTAACCTGTACGCTTTAACTCGATTATTTCGCTTTGAATCCTTTTTCTAATCTTTTCCAATTCCTCCATATTGGGTTCCATGACCGGCATGGTCGCTATAAAGGTTCCTTTTGCCCGGATAGTCTCTATCACTTTCTGACGTTCTAATTCCTGATACGCCTTCGCCACGGTAGATGGTGTGATATCCAGAGTCTGCGCCATCTTCCGCACGGAAGGTATAGAATCTCCGGAACTTAGATACCCTTTTATGACCAGCAATTTGATTTGTTCAATGATCTGCTCATAGAGTGGTTTTTTGCTGCGATAATCCAGTTCTATCAAATAATCACCTCCTTATCTGATGTGTCGATGTTGATTTATATGTTTATTTATATTGTTATATTAGTTCTGTATTTGTTGTATTATCTGTATTGCTTTATATAGTACAGTTATTGTATAATAACTTTGTCTATCTGTCAACAAAATTATCATATTTATTATTCATTTTGGGGAATTTTAGATGCGGTTATCAGCAAAGCCTTGAATAATCATAGTTATGACTGCCTGCAAATTATTTTGGCTCCGTACATCCTAAGTAAAATTTTTTATCTATGATAAAGCACACTACTCCTCCCGCAAGATAGCATAGAAGATCCGCCGGATCAAAAGTGCCTCCGACAATCGTCGAAAACGGCTCCGGAATTATCTCCGACACCCCGGTAAGCTGCACTGCTTCCACGCAAAATGCAAAAATCGTAACAGGTATTGAAAGCAGGCGTGTGCGCGCATCAACCGTCCTTGCCAGAAAATATATGCAGATCACCACCAGTACATCTCCAATATACGGACGTACGATCCTGTCATGCACATACAACGCAATCCATATTTCCAATCCAAGAAACGCGGCAAAGATAATCGCACTTAACAGTCTTCTTTTCATATGTACCCTCCTTTATAAGCAGTATTTTGCTCTTTTATCAGTATCCATTACTTATACTCTTTCATTATGATTGCCAGTACATTTCTACCTTTTCGGCTGCCTCTTCCTCGCTTAGTTCATACTCGTCCATAAGCTGTAGCTTCGCCATTTCTTCAGTACAGCCCAATTTCTTTATTATTCTTATTAATTTTATAACAGCCTCTTCACGGAATTCCTTCCGAGCCTCTTCTCGGGCTTCTTCCCGACCTTCACGTCTGGCCGCTTGCACGTCCCAGCCTTTAAAGTGTGCTAATAGTTCTCCCATCTTTCTCTCCTTTATCTGCGCAGTGAATGCATCTACTTCCTCGGTTGGTATATTCAGCCGGTTAAGCAGAATCTCCACTATATCTGAAATAATTGTAAGCAAATATTCCGGAGCATTCGCGGTAATGTCGTTAATATACTTCTTAACATAATCATCACTCAGCTTATCATAGTCAGCTTTATCTTTTATCTTATCCACCATCATTATTACGGAAAGTTCATTCTCCTTATCCATAAGTTCCTGATTACTGTAATCCTTTAACTGTACTAAGATACATCTGTAGTCCGGTATGTATTCGCCTAAGACATCACTTAAAAGTACCCTGTCATGCATCTTAGTAGCTGCCGTCCAATTATTAGGACCATCATAAAATACAATCGGCAAGACAGGCGGATATCGGAAACCCTTTGTTTTACTGATTCCTTCGTGCTGTTTCTCCATTTCTTTTTCATAATCCGCCCATATAAAAGCTATGTATCGGAACATCTGCATAACTACATTATAATCCACATTTGATTTATGTTCAATAAGAGAAATTAAAAAAAACGGTGTTTCGTCATTTTTAATATGAATTCTTTTTACTATATCAGAGTCTCGTTCATTTGAAAACATAGGCAAATATCGCGTTGTAACATCTTCGATATCTTCCGGTCTTACCGTCTTTAACATAGGAATATCCACATAATCTCTTAAAAACTGTGCACATAAAGTTGAATCTCCGAAAATCTTTTTAGCAGAACTATCCTTTGGCGTGCTGTTTCTCAGACCATTCTGCTTTGTCTGTTCTGTTGGCACTTTTGTATACCTTCCTTTCCGGCATGGCATACAAAAATAGAAATGTCCTATGATTTTCTGCATCCCATGCTCTTCAATATTAAATTTTTCTGGGATACTTGCTTGAAATTCTTAGAATTAAGCATGACTCCGTGTTTCAAAAAAGAAAATAGTATCATAGAATTTGATACGATATCTCTGACGTTGCTATAACATATTTGTATCAAGCATAATTATGACTGCCAGTACATTTCCACTTTTTCAGCTGCCTCTTCTTCAGTTAATTCATATTGAGCAACCAACTGCTGCGCTACTGCTTCTTTAGAATCAATAACTACATTCATTGCTTTAACTAACTTCTCAATTCCTTCTTCTCTTGATTCTTTACGTATAGCTTGAACGTCCCAACCCTGAAAATGCGCTAATAATTCTCCCATCTTTCTCTCCTTAATCCTCATTGTAAATGCCTCTAATTCTTCTATAGGCACATTTAATTTTACAAGCAAAATCTCTACAACCTGTGCAATGATACTAAGCAGATATTCCGGAGTTTCAGCAGTTATCTCAGTCAAGTACTCATTTCCTATTTCTTTGTTTAATTCAGCATAATCAAGAGCACTCTTGAGTTTGTCAATAAGCATTACTATTGAAAGCTCTTCCTTTTTCATCAGCAATTCTGCATTGCTATAGTCCTTCAGTTGTACTAAAATACATTGATAATCCGGAATATATTTCGCAAACATATCGCTGAAAAGAATTCTCTCGTGAAGCTCAGCCGCTGCCGCCCAATTATCCGCGCCATCATAAAATATAACCGGTAAAATTGGCGGATATTTAAAACTCTTTGTTTTACTTATTCCTCTATGCTGCCTTTCCATTTCCTTTTCATAGTCTTCCCATATAAAAACCATATAACGCAATATCTGCATGACTACATTATAATCCACATTTGATTTATGTTCAATAAGAGAAACAAGAAAAAACGGTGTTTCATTCATTTCTATGTGAACTTTTTTAACAACATCCGAATTTCTCTCCTCTGCAAACATATGTACATACCTCTCTGTTACGTCCTCAATACCCTCAGGTTTTACACTTTTTAATATCGGGATATCAACATAACCTCTTAAAAACTGTGCACATAAAATGGGATCTTTAAAAATAATCTTACTGGAGCTGTCCTTTACTTTTTCATTGGTAAATTCCTGTGACATTCATATACCTTCCTTTCCGACATGACATACAAAAAATGTCCTATGATTTTCTG
>JAAUZS010000178.1 GCA_014804495.1 Lachnospiraceae bacterium | reverse complement strand
TCCTTTTTTGCAATATTATTTTAACGGAGACCTTAATACGGGAATCCTAAGATGGAGCGGATATTTCGAGCAGTCTGTTAATCCTTCGTTCCTTACACAGACTATCAGCCTGTATAATAAACAATATTTTTCTCTTGGACTGCCATTGCTTGGCTGCGCGGGAATGGGAATTCTGTATCTGGTATGTGAAAAGAAGGATAGTAAATCAAATCTTTATAAATACCTTAATTATCTGTTGGTTATGGGATTTGTTCTGACATATATGATAACGGGTTATTTTCCGAGTATGGAGATAAGCAAAAATGATTTCTTTAATTCAATTTTGACTATGCTGCAGTTTCCGTGGAGATTCTTAGGACCTGCCGGCGCCTGTTTCCTGTTTGTAGGCAGCATAAGGCTGTCAGAGTCAAAGATATTGAAGCCATATAAAAATCTGATATTTGCTCTGCTTATCGGATTGAACTTACTTACGATTATTTCGGTGCCAGCAGATAATACGCATATGCCGTATGACGATGTTACGGCTACGGCATCTAAAGGGCACGACAGCAAGATGGCGGCTAATATAGGTATATTTTATCCGCATGAATGGCGTAAGGCTGGTATTTTAGATGAAGAACTGACAACCAATGTTGTTGTTTCTGATATAAATTATGTTAGAATATACGGATATAGTAAAACCGGGACAAAGGTACAGGTTTCTTACATTTCGGATATGGGTGGAAATTATCTGGAACTACCGATATTAAATTATTATGGGTATCGTGCGCATGATGAAAACGGAAAAAGAGTGGACATTGTAGAGGGAAACAAACAGAGGATTCGTATTATGACCGAAGGAGACGGAGAAGAACACACGATTTATGTCAGATTCGGTCCGGTAGCGGAATTCATAGCAGCAGATATAATTTCGGCATTGACTCTTGTAGGAATTGCGTATCTGTATTGGCGTAAAAAATTTCCGACAAAGAAGGTAAATAAAAATGAAGCTTAGTATTATTGTGCCGGTATACAATATGGTCTCGGACGGAAAGCTTGAATATTGCTTAAATTCCCTGGTAAATCAGACAATAGATGATTATGAGATAATCGCGGTTGATGATTGCTCCACGGATGATTCTTACGCCGTATTAAAGGATTATGAAAGCCGCTTCCCTGATAAATTTCATGCGGTTCATTCCGAGGTAAACAGGCATCAGGGCGGGGCGAAAAACATAGGGCTTAAAATGGCTAAGGGAGACTGGATAGGCTTCATAGATAGTGACGATTGGATAACCCCTGATATGTATGAGCGTCTGATAAAGAGGGCTGAGGATAGCGGAGCGGATATGGTGGGCTGTGATTACAACTTGACATATGAACATTCTATGAAAGTCGGTCAGATAGTGCCAAATAATAAAAGAAGCCAGAGCGGAATTTTAGACACTGCTAAAAAACGCAGTCTGATTTTGGAGGGCAATAGTCTGGTGGTAAAAATCTTCCGTCGTTCCATGATTTTGGAGAATGAACTCTGGTTTCCTGAAGATATTTTCTACGAGGATAATGCGGTTGGAAATTCATATATGTTACTCGCAAAACATTTTGAATATATTGAAGAGCCAATGTATTATTATTATCAGCACGGCACATCCACTGTTCATACAATTACGCAGGAACGTTGTGAGAACCGAATGACGGCCGGACGTATAATGTTGGATGAAGCGAGAAGACACAATTATTTTGATGATTATAAGCAGGAGTTAGAATATAGATTTACTCATCTTTTTTATATTAATACATTGTTTTCCTATATGTCGGGAGTGCGCAAAACGAGGTACGGATTTGTAAAGGCAATGGGGAATGAAATGAAGCAGACTTTTCCGGATTTTGAGAAAAATCCTTATTATATTGAGAAAACCAATAAAGAGGAGAAGAAATTAATTCGGATGCAGCAGCGTTCTACGCTTCTTTTCATGCTATACTATAAGTTACTGTGGACATACAGGAGATGGCGAAAGAAACTGCAGGAGTTAAAGGGATAATAAAGGAAAGAGGTTACTGATATGAATGCAATAGCTATTATTACTGCGAGAGGCGGAAGTAAAAGAATACCGGGTAAGAATAAGAAGGATTTTCTGGGAAAACCGATTATCTGCTATTCCATAGAAGCGGCGATTTCTTCAGGGCTGTTTGATGAAATTATGGTATCTACTGACGATGAGGAAATTGCCAAAATAGCAAAAGCGGCGGGAGCAAGCGTACCATTTATGAGAAGCGCTGCCACGTCTAACGATTTCGCCGGTACCAGCGATGTTTTGTTGGAAGTACTGGACGAGTATGAAAAAAGAGGAAGAGAGTTTGAACATATGGTATGTATTTATCCTACAGCGCCTTTCGTTACCGCTGAAAAGTTGAATAATGCCATGAAACTTCTGATAGAAGAGAAAGCGTCAGGCGTAATGCCGGTGGTTGCTTTTTCATTTCCGCCCCAGAGGGGAATGAAGATGAGAGACGGAAGACTGGAATATTGCTCTCCGGAAGACGCTCCTAAACGTTCTCAGGATTTGGAAACAATTTATCATGATTGTGGACAATTTTACTGTTATGATGTGAAAAAATTCCGTGCCTGCTGCGGAGAGGTGCCGGATGGTTATGTACCGATTGTCATGAGTGAAACGGAAGTTCAGGATATAGACAATCTTTCGGACTGGAAACTCGCGGAAATAAAATATAGTATGATGCAGGAGAAATAGCCAAAGATTTTCTCAAAAGGTGAACAACTCTTTCATATAGTAATAAAGTTTAGGATTTGCTGCTTGTACATTTACGCCCAAATCTCCGGTTCCAAATACTACGCCGAAGCCATAAACAGCTTGCAGCAGGCAGACTGCCGTCAAGCAGAGCAGTACGGTTTTTAATGTTCCGTTATCTCTTGCTTTTTCTGCCCAGGCGAACCAGAGCAGTACGGCGGCAAGCCATACTCCCCATATCATATCCATCATATATCTTTGCAGAATGCCGGCGCCGGTTGTGTCTACTATACATAAAAGAACAGAGATTAAAAAATTAAGTAAGGTAAAAATATAAATACCTCTGCTCTTCAGAAGCTCTTTTTTACTGACAATAGAAAACAGCACCCATAAGAAAGCATTGGAAACCAGTAAGCCCCCATAGGTGTATTCAGAGGTCAGTTTTCCCATATAAGTATTGGAGACAATCCGGACTCCCTGTAGAAACGGAAAATCGCTTTCGACTACAGGTGGTCTAACAAAAAAGTGCCACAGCCCTAATAAAGTTTGATGCAGATTAAATTCTCGTTTTGTCATATCGTTGCTGGTCAGGCTGTATGTTGCTCCAAAATCAAACGGAGAGCTAAATCTTACTCCGTTGTAATACATTATTCCCGCAGCCGTCAACAGATATGGAAGGCAGATGCAAATTGTATATTGCCAATTCTTTTTGCTAAAAAGTTCCCTTTTTTTGAATACTTCATCCCAGAATAGAGGAATTGCCAGAAAAGAAAAGAGAAGCATCTGGGGACGGCATCCGGCAACTAATGCCATGCACATTGAACCACAGAAGCAGCTTGCATTTCTTATTTTTGCAGATTCTGCATATTTTCCATATATCCATAACCACAGACCTGCCACTGTGAACATATTTGCTGCCATTATAGGGATATCGTACAAATCAGGTCTTGCAATGATGAACAGATAATTTCCGCTGCAAACGGTAAGGATTCCCGTGATTAGATACAGAATAAAAGGCGTATGCGGAAACCATCTTCTGCATATCTCCCTGTAAAGTGCAAAAACTGCCAGAATGAATCCGCAATAAAACAGAAAGACCGCCATATAATTAGGCATGTGGTGTCCCGTTATGAGATAGCATGGAAGATACAGAAGCAACTCCGGAACAATTCCGAAATAGACATAATATTTTCCGTCATAATAAGCGTAATCCGCGAGATAGTCAATGCCATTTGCCTGCAGATAAATAGTATCATAGGGGTTTTCGGAATTCAGAAGCCCTTCTGAAGGTTCCGCATTCAGATAGAAATGTCCCTGGGATATGACCTCTGCAAGCTCCTGATATTGTTTATGATGCGGCCATTTAGGTTCTACACACATGGGATTTATTTGAACAAGTTTCCAGGACATTCCTATGAGTAGAATGATTATCACGGCAGTAACAAGCAACTGTTTTCTGTCCTTTGAACGTATGGTTTCATTTTGCCATTCGCTCCCGAATTTAGCCTGATATAATAAGAACAAAAAACAAGCTATAAAGAGAAATCTGCCTAAACTGAACTGAAATGGAATTCGGGCGTTGGCGCAGATTTCGGTTATTGTAACCGTACTGTCTTCGGGAAGTGCGAATTGTACGTCTATGCTACCGACCTTTCCGGAAGGATATATATTTGTATAAAAACTTTTTCTTATTCCGGACATCAAAATTTTTTCCGGAAGAGGAAACGGATAGTAATTCCCTTCATCAGTAAGCATTATAGTGTAGGGAACCACGGTATTTTCAGGAAAGTCGATTGCGAAAAAAAGGTTGTGTATTTCTTCGTTCACTTCAGGAATACGAAGTGTCAAAATACCATCTTGTACAATATATTTACCGGAGCCGTCCTCTGTTTCGATGCCGCCTTCTACGAGTATGCTTTCAAAAACGAATCGTTCATTATAAAACATACTTTTCCATGCCGAAAAATTACATATTATGAGTTCTACTGCAAGCGCCGCTACAGCAAGCCAAAGAAAGGATGTCCATTTCTTCTTGTTCATCTTCAATCTTGCTCCAATCTTTCTTATTGATACTTATTATACAAAAAAAAAGCGGTTTATGCTATAATACTTTTATATATTATTACTAAGGGATGGAATTGAGGAAAATATGAAAAAAAGAATATATGTATGTCATACTTTCTACCATGTATATATGGCATGTCTGAAGGAATTATATCTGCCTGAAAAGTTGCATGGACAGGCAACGCTGGTACTCAGTATGATGTCTACTGATTTCGGAAATATGAAGGAGCGGGCGGAGCGGAGTGGTCTGTTTGAAGAGGTATTTTGGTTTGATGAAAAGAGATACGATTTCTTTCCACAGCTTCAGAAATATCATAAGGATAGAGGGAACATCGTTATAAATATGATTGCCCGCATCATATTTACAAAGAAGTTTGGGAAATTGCAGGAGCAATATGTTCCGGTTGATTTTAAACAGTATGAAGATATATATGTATTTTGTGATGGAGACCCGATCGGTTATTATCTGAGCTATAAGAAAATTTATTATCATGCTCTTGATGATGGCTTGAACAGCACTAAGTATTGTGATGACGCAAGATATGATAATAGAGGGCATTTTGAACTTAAAGCATGGATGTCTGCCCATAATCTGATTTTTATACAGAACGGTTACGGAAAATATTGCCTTGATATGGAAATCAATGATATGAGTGACATGCCTTTTCCTTGTGATAAATATATTGAGCAGTCACAAGCAGAGCTTGAGGAGCATTTATCGGAAGAGGATAAGGAACTGCTGATTCACATGTTTATAGAGAATATGGATG
>JAAUZS010000177.1 GCA_014804495.1 Lachnospiraceae bacterium | reverse complement strand
TTTTCATCTAATGGAACAAATGATCCTCTGCAATTACCAGTATCATAATTGGCAATTGTATTTCTGACAAAAATAGGATACCTGCTATGCAATAACTCAACAGTAGAAGATGGTATGTTACGAGTTGTATCACAATATCCGTCCGTTACTTCTGTTCCCCAGACTGTGTCTCCTTCTATTAAAAACATTTTGCTGAATTTTGATGTAACTTTGGTGATTGCGTAAGTTCCTTCACACCCATATATAACGTTTGTAATAGCATATTCCACAGGTTGACCGGAAGCGACAAAATAATCAGGATAATTTATCACAAGATCTTTAATAGAGTTTACTTCTTTAACAACAATCGTTTTCCATTTAAATTGTCCCTCGGTCCTGCTTTTTAAAATAATGTGAGATGTATTTTCCAAGTTCCAGTCAATATTTCCGGCATTTGTGTTATTATTGAATTTAGCCCACAGTACAGTATCAAAATCCCATTCTTCAGGACATTCATGAGTTAATTCAGAATTTGTATCTTTTGTGATGTATAAATCATCATATATTCCGTTTTTTAATTCTACATAATCAATATTATTAATGCCGGTAGGCGTAAGAGCACATGCTGATTCGCCTCCGACAAAGTTACTTCCGCATATAAACATATACTCTTAATCACCTCCTACCCATAAGTCATTTAATATTGCATACAACGGTTCTGATTCCTCTAAATATGTTGCATATGAATCTTTATCTACAGCATAGGTATCGCCATCTGTATTAATCCAAGAGTCATTATTATTCATTAAATGACGATTTGGACGTTCTGTACCATACCACAAATTGCCTTCCATAGTAAATCCCGGTTCTATGAATACTTTAAGTTGATATATATTGTTTTTCCTTCTGATAGCAATAGTAACCATATCATGATTTTCAAAAACTTGTTCATCAGAATATAACAGATAATTACTCACTCCATTAGGAGCGGTTAATTTAAATCTCAGTTTGTCGTCGTCATATATATGTGAACTTAATGTCAGACCCAGATTATCATTACTCATCTTAAATATTTCTGCATTTTGCCATAAGTTGATTCCACGGATAATAACAGTAAAATCATCTTCAATTAGAAAACCTTCGTCATAATATAAAGTCTTATCACGAAGGTCTATCATACCATTTATGTATTCAAATTCCTCAGTTCCATTGTATTGAATGATTATCAGATTAGTAGCAACCTGTATGCAGCCTTGAGATGGGATAGGAGTAGCATAGAGCCTGGCATATGTATTAGGATTTTCATATTTTATTGTAATTTCCTGATATCCGGTATCTAATTCCATTCCATTAACAGTAACGCCCATACACCGTATATAATAAACTGTATTATTATCAAGTCCTTTATAGGTATAACTGATGTCATAATCATCCGTCATTTCATTACTTTCAAGTAACTGTTTCTTTGAAGAATCATATAAATAAAATACATATTTACTTATATCTTCCCAATCCTCAGAATAGTAATGTATGGTTGCTGTAAATGAAGAATTTGTAATTAAAGAATTTTCTGATAAATCCTCAAAATAAAAATCAGGTGTTGCAAATGTGTAAAAGAGGACTTTATTGGACAGTGCAGACGGTACATTATCTGCATCATATGTTTGTGCCTGAATAGTGTATTTTTTATTATTCTTCAATGTGTGAGCGGGAATCGTATGTTTTAGTGCAAAAGAGGATACCATATCGTCAAATACAACATTGTTTGTATCATTGTCATATATAATTATCCTATTCGCATTAGCACGGCTGCCCATCCATGAAAGTGTGATTTCATAATCTTTATTTGCATCGAACGGTTGGATACGCATTATAGTAGGCTTTGCCATTTTATCACCTTCTTCCTGTTTTTGGTTTATTTTTGCTTATATATAGATTTGTAAAAAATATTATTTATTTTGAGAATTTATTAAAGTCAATCGAAAGCATTTATGTTGGTAATTTTTGAAAGATAGAAGAGTGGTGCTGGGATGCGAAAGAGACTAGATAAATCTAGTCTCTCAATTGCCCTTATGGGTTTGTATGCTTTAAAAATGCCGAAGTCTAATGACTAAGGTTATTTTACTTTTATAGGTAAAAGTATAAACCATTTTATATATTATGTCAAGATAGATTTAATATATTCTTTATTTCTTTCTTGACGTAAGAAAAATTGGTTTGTAAATCATATATTTTCTTTGATTGGTCCAAGCGCATCAGTCCGGCACTGAAAATTTGATTTATTTTTAGTTTACTACATCCGTCTTCTTCAAAATTCTTTATTTTTACAATCATTTCACGTTGTTTATCAACAGGATTTGAATCTTTTTTAATAGAAGTTAATGGAATTACAATAAGTAGACTACCTAAATCCTTTAATACTAAACACCAATGGCTATTATATATTTCTTTTGGATATGACGTTTCTATATAAAAGTAAGCGACTTGTCCTTCTTTTGGCATTTTGGATTTTGGCACATCATATTGAATAGCAGATAGTTCTTTAGTATCTTTTGCCTTTTTCCCGATAGAATTATGATAAAATTCTAATGTAGATATAAGTCTGTTAAAATTATAATAAAAACTTTCCAAATCAAAATTTTTCAGTCTAGTAACTCTTGAGACTAATGTGTGTAGTTTCTTTGCAATATCTGCATCTGTCATATAGTATGCCTCCAATCAAAAATTGTTACATACAATTATATGACAAAAAATACCATTGTTCAATGCCAACATAAATACGTCAAAATGTATATCGAAAAGTGATATAACAATTTATACAACTCCACAAATATGTAATCCCTTCAAATCCCCCATAGGTGCCTTAACCCATACTCTTTGCATTTCTTTCAAATTTAAATTAGGTATACAGCACTGTACAGTACGCTCACTTCCTGTATCATCTAAGATTATATAACCTTTGGGGGTAATCTTTTTTATGATGGATTGATAGGTGCGGTCTGCTTTGTAGGTTGTAGTACTTTGATCAACCATTGTCTGTATTGATTTTAATATTTCTTGTTTGAAGTTCATTTTTTTATCAACCGCACCCATATTCCAGAGTGCGGTTATCCTTTCTTAAATTTACTCAAACCTATCTCATCATGCTTTGCTGCATAGCATCGAGATGTAAACCACGGAACATATTATTCAGTTCATCGCCAACTTGTTTCGCAACTTCATGACTTGTAACACCGGGACAGGTAACATGGATATCACCGATGGTGACGCTTGAATTGTTGCCGGTTGTAACATTCATAGTGGTTATATCCCTAACCATTTGTTCCATCTGTCTCTGATGTTCAATCATGGCATTGGACATGATATCAGTTTCGCCTTTCAATATCCTGTCTGCAAGCGGTTGGAATTTCTGCGTTAAGTCCCAGCTTGTATCACCTTCCTGTAAAGGCCTTGCCTGTAATCCGTTTGAGAGAGTAATCCAACCTTCACTATTTGTTCCATTAACTGACGCTGAACCATTAGCATATGATTTGCCTCTTCCTATGATATTTCCTTTATCCAAAAGCTGTTTTGTCTGCAAATGGTTAAATATTATATCATTAGGCTTGATATCAATAAATTCAGCGCCATTATCACCAACAGTTTCAAAAGTACCATCCTTTGAATGTACCCAAAGCTCCTGACCTAATTCGCCGACCAAAGAGAGTCCTGCTTTCTTAACACCCCAGTTACCTTCGGCGTTTGCAGTACCATCAACATTAGCAGTTCCCTGAACACGTGCACGCGATTTTCCGCCGCCGCCATGACCGGGACTATTTGAAACTCCACCGCTTAATTCGCTGATAATACTGTTAGGAGAACCATTGCCGGCAACATTTAATGTTACGGTAAATGTTCGTCCATCCATATCTTCAAGCGTGGATTGTAGCGTAGTAACTAAATCTACAGATTCACCAAGTGGTGTGTTTAACTCATCCCATGCATTTGTTTGCGCAGGTATGCCGCTTTCTTCATTCAATGCCGCATCTGTCTGCTCTGTAAGTGTGGACATAAGACTATCGGTATTCTCATTATCAGCATCAGCATTTCCGATTTTATCCATTACTTTCTGAATTGCACTAGTAACGCTTGTACCTTCTTCATTTTCACCGGCAAATGCATCAGAGATTTTGTTGATTTCCTGTGTACTGCCTGTTGATACTTCTGTAATTGCATCTTTTAAGGAAATACCATTATTTGCATTGTTCTTATTATTATTTGCAGAACCTTTTCCTGACGGATTATTTCCGTTACTGTTACCGGAAGAAGTACCGCCATTTCCTGAAATAGCAGAAGCAGCGTTGGCTGCTGAATCGGCAACATTTGAAAAATTGTCACAAATATTACCTAATCCGTCAGAAAGCGCAGTCACATCCATATTTGCAATACTGTCAATATATCCTTGCGTTATACTAAGGAAACTTGGAATACTGCTCATATCTATATTGGCAAGCCGGGATAATCCATCGAGTACACTCTGGTTACCATCATTCATGTCTTTCAGAATGCCAAGATATGAATTCCTTAATCTGTCAAATGCGCCTGAATCTGCATCAGCTAAATCTTCCTCGATATAGCCCAATTTCTCAAGCAATGCAGCCATTTCTGCCTGTTCCTGAAGGTCAGACAATTCTTCCCAACGGCTCTTGTATTCCTCCATGCCCTGAATCATGGCATCATAATACTTTTCGGTCTGCTCAATCTGGGTATCCCAATATTCATTCGATGCATCAAGCATTTCCTGAATGGCATCAATCTGCTTATCCAGTGCATCCTGTTGTTTTTCAAGCGCACGGATTTGTGCATCAGCCTTTTTATCATCTAAGTCATTTCTGGCATCACGAATACCTGATGTATCCGTTACATAATGCACGCCTTTATCTTCTGAGTATTGCAGAATAGTACGCTGGTTCTGCATTCTTGCCAATTCATACTCAGCTTTTTGCAGATCAATGGCTTCCTTGCGGTCTTCATTAGCTTCTTTTATCTTGTCAATTTCAACCTGTAATGCATCTTTTTTATCTTCTAAGAGTTTTATCTGTGCATTGTATGAATCCTCCGCAGCTTTCTTCTGAGTTTCCAGAGAATCTATTGCAGAGTCTTTTTCATCATTGATTGCATCTATCCTGTCACCAATCACTTTAGACGCATGGGAGAAGACTGATTCATAGAGGGATTTATAACCGTCAAGGTATTTCTTTTGGTAATCGGAAAACTCTTTTTCGTAGCCAAGCTTGTCTTTGAAATAGCGTTCGTAGAGAACCCTGAGTCTGTCTAAGTATTCTTTTTCTGAAATAAAGCTATTGCTGTGCAGGTCATCGAGTTCTTTTAATTCTTCCTCAAATGCATCTGCATAAGCATCGCCTGCTTCTTTACCGGCTTTGCTTGCAGAATTTGTTGCGCTGGGGGTACTAAAATTAAATTTGAAATCACCCTGTCCATTTGCAAGATCTGCAATTTTATTTTGGTAAAATTCAATAGACTCATCAAGTCCAGCAGATACAGCACCGTGTTCTTTGGCATCAAAAGCTTTTTTTAAAGCTACAACATATTTATACAATTCACTTGTTATGCCTAAAGAATTACACAACTTTTCTAATGCTAAAATATCGGCTGTAGTATTAAGCGGATTTTGTGCTAATTCTTTTTTAAATAAATATAATCCCAAATATTCGGCTGCTTCAGCAGATACACTACCAAGATCAATTAACTCTTCAGCTTCATCGGATGTAATATTTGCAACGTCATAACCAAGGGAAACAAGTTCTTTTTGAATATCTTTTAGATTAGTCAATACCTCGGTTGCATTTGTTACACCCATTTCAGTCAATGACTTTACAAGTAAATTATATGTTTCTGCGGACATATTTGTGCAATCAGTAGTATATATAATACTAGTTGCAAGATTATCAAATTGTTGTTGTACTTCTTCGGCAGTAGAAGAGGTATCACTTAAAACAGACACAAATCTTTCAAATGATGAATAATCTACAGCTATTCCATCAATTTCATCCAACTTTTCTAATTCTGCCCTAATAGATTCAAAGGTTTCAATTCCTACTTCTTCTAATGAGAAGAACTGCTCACCTGTGTCTTCATTGAGTGAAAAGATATCTTGATATGCTGACTTAAGAGAATCCATTGCAGGCTTGAGTTGGGTATTGAGTTGGTCTACGGTTTGGGAAATGGATAATGAAACCTGTATTTCAACTGGTTCTTCATCATTAAGTTCGTTTTGTATATTAGCAATCCAATCTTTACCAGTCCAACCTTCCGGGTGTTCGCCGTACTGGTCACGAACTTTTATATAGGCTTCCAATACAAGTTCTTCATCATCTAAAGATAAAATTTCATTAAGAAATTTAGATGCTTCATCTTGCCGTCCACCAATCGAGTACAATAACTGTTTTTTGACTTCTGAATAGTTAATTGCATCAGGATTTGATAATGCCATGATGTACTGATATAATTCTTCAGCAGATATACCGGCTTCATCTAAGTAATCAATCAAAGGTTTGAAACGTGATGAGAGAGTATCAATAGATAATTCTCCAGATTTGCCTAGTTCTTCTAACTGTTTTGACACAGACTGAAAATCGGCTTTGGCGAGGATATCTCTAATTGTATCTGTATGTGTTTTAGCAACACCATATAATACCTCATTCATATAATTATAAAAATCATCTAATTGTTGAATGAGTTTATCATCCTGACCCTCAAATAAGTAATCATCTAAGTCAGTAAAAACATCATTGTAATCTTGCACTCTTTGGAGCAAATCTTCATATGACTTCTGCGTTATATCTAGTTCACCAGATAATTCACGATACTTTTCAGTATTGGAATCTGTTCTAGACATTTCCAATTCAATTTCATGAATGCGTTGTTCTTTTTTATAAAGCTCATCAAGATACTGTGCTGCTTGTTCTATATGAGTAGAACTGAATTTGCCCGTTTCATTATTATAAGTGTGTGTGTCTTCCTTAAAATATTTAATTGCATCTTTATTCGCTTTTGTGTTCTCTTGTTGTGATATCTTTTCCTTTAGTGCAATGGTATTCTCTAATTCTCTATTAGACTCTTTAAGTTTTTCAAGTTCTTCTGCTTCAACAAGAGTAAGATTCTCTTTTGCATTTAATTCATCAATACGTTGTTCATTAGATTGTAATTCTGAGTTAATTGATCCAATTTCTTCTAAAGTGTCTTTATATGCTTTTGATGACTCTTGTGCTTGTTTCTTTAGTCTATTTGACCATGCTTCACTTGCTTTTATTGCACCATATGTAGTTGCTATAATGGCGGTTATTGCTGCTGTATATGGATGAGATTTGATAACTGCAATTAATTTCATCCATGCAACTTTTAGCATTGTAATAACTGATAATTCACCAGTTTTAGCAGATGTGTTCGCAACTGTAGCCACTGTATCTGCTTCTTCAGCATCAATTAATAACCATTGTTCTAATAATTCATCCTCTTCTGCAACAGTTTGTGCTTTTGTTGCTACTGTGTTAGCAGATATTGCAGATGTTTCACCTAAAAGTAATTCTAATTTTGTTCGTTCTACTGCTGGTAATTTAGAAGAACTTATTACCAATTTTTGTTGTTCAGAATTTAATCCACTTATAAGTTTTTGTACTTCATCTAAATTATTGCGAGATTTGTTAATATCTGATACAATATAAGACAAATCTAGTATCTTTTTCAGTGACCGGCAAATACCTGTGGTAGGAGGTATTATTTATGATTTGTCCGAAATGTAATCGAAATCAATTTGAAGATTTTGAAATAAGGGGTGCAAAGTTTAAAATTTGTACAAAATGTGGTACTGCAATTCAAATTCAACAATCTGATGAATATGATAATTTTTGCAAAGAGCAACAATCTATTAGAGAACAGGAGAGCAGTAATGATCAACTAATAGTAGAGTGTCCTTATTGCCATTCTATAGATACAAAGAAAATTACAACAACCTCTAAA
>JAAUZS010000176.1 GCA_014804495.1 Lachnospiraceae bacterium | reverse complement strand
TGTCCGGGGGTTGAAAGTAATATCAGAACAGAGATTATTTCCCGTTACTTGTATCACCAGTATATCAATGCACCTGACACCATTTTTGAAGATATTTATAAACTGGAACCGGGAATGATTTTGCAATTCAATACGGGAAAGGTCAGCACATGGAAATATTGGGATGTTAAAAAAGTGTATCATGAACAGAGGCAGAATGAGGTATCTGATTATACACAGGCCAAGAAAGAATTGAAAGAACTGCTTAATCGTTCCGTAAAAATGCGGATGATTGCAGATGTTCCTCTTGGCACTTTTCTGAGCGGCGGATATGACTCATCTATGATTACCGCGATTGCCCAGAGTCAGTCGGAACAGCCTGTGAAGACATATTCAATCGGATTTAATGAAGGGAAATATAATGAAGCCAAATTTGCCAAGGAAGTAGCAAAACATTTAGGAACCAATCATACGGAGCTGTATATTAATGAAAAAGAGATGCTTGATTTGGTTGAAAGCATTGCGAAGTATTATGATGAGCCTTTTGCAGACAGCTCTCAGATTCCGACCATGCTTGTATCAGCACTGGCGAGGCAGGACGTTACGGTTGTTCTTTCCGGTGATGGAGGGGATGAATTCTTCTGCGGTTATAACGCTTATGATAAGGTCGGACAGGCACAGAAATTGGATATTTTGGGAGAACTGACCTATCGTGCATGTAATCTGCCGGGGATTAAGAAGGCGAATATTTTACAAAAGATGCCTTTTAAAGTAAGAATAGTTGCAGCAAACAGAAACAAGGAAACTAAGACGCAGTTTGGTGTGAGCAGTTATCTTGAAACCTCATTAAATATGGTGAAAGGAGAAAAACTTCCTGTTCTTTATCAGGTTGAGAGCGGATATCAGGAAAAGAATTGGCAGGAGCGAAGGATGCTTTTGGATATGGACACATATCTGCCGGGTGATATTCTTTGCAAGGTAGACCGGGCTTCCATGAAATATTCATTGGAGGCGCGCTGTCCGATTCTTGATAAGGACGTGATGGAATATTCCTACAGACTTCCACATTCGTTTAAATATGACAGAGGAGTTAAGAAGAGAATTCTCAAGGACATAGCATATGATTATATTCCAAAGGAACTGTTGGACAGACCTAAGGTTGGTTTTGGCGTACCATTGGATAAATGGCTCAGAGGTCCGTTAAAAGAACAGCTTTTGGATATGGCTTCACATGATTTTTTAGTAAAGCAGGAAATTTTTGATGCAGATTTTGTATGTAAAATGCTTCAGACATATATGAAGCACGGCGATGCCGGACCGGCAACAGGAGCTAATTATTCCAAGTTGATGTGGTCATATTTTGTGTTCCAGCATTGGTATAATTGCTATATGAAATAAAGTCATAGAAAAGTAGGGTTAATAAGCGGGATTAAGGCAAGATTATGGGAAAAAAGGTACTATTATATTGCAGCTCCTTAATAAAAGGCGGAACCGAGCGGGTAGTTGTAAATCTGGCAGAATTTTTGAAGCGCCAGGGTATTGCAGTTACAATGGTTACGCAGCATCAATTTGAAAATGAATATACACTTCCGGAAAGTATTCCCCGTATATTCAGTGAAATAACTGAAAAAGAAAAGAAGAATGGCAGAATCGGAAACTTCTTCGCAAGATATAGGAAACTCCGAATGATATGGAAAACGCAAAGACCGGATTGTATTATTTCTTTTATCGGAAAAAATAATATTATGGCTGTTGGCGCAGCTCTCTTCACAGGGATTCCCGTGTTTGTGTCAGTACGTGGAGAGCCAACATGTGAGTATTATTCTTTTGGACTGCGTTTTTTTGCAAAGACGATATTTTATTTTGCATCGGGAGTTATTGTACAGACGGAGGCTGCGAAGAATTTTTTTCCGTCGTACATCCGCAAGAAAGCGATTATTTTGAAAAATCCATTAAATCCATCTTTTATACGACCTCGTTTTGAAGGAAAAAGAGACGGCAGGATTGTTGCAGTAGGAAGGGTGGACAGCAATAAGAATCACGAAATGATAATCCGTGCGTTTAGCAAAATTGCTGAAGAATTTCCATGTACATCTCTTACTATCTATGGAGATGGAGATTGCAGGGAAAAACTGCAGAAACTGACAGAAAAGCTTGGGATTTCAGAACGGGTCAGCCTTCCCGGGATGGTGACAGATGTACCGGAAAAGATATATCGCAGCAGTGTCTTCGTTCTTTCTTCCAACAGCGAAGGAATGCCAAATGCTCTGCTGGAAGCCATGTGTCTTGGTATTCCGTGTATATCAACTGATTGTCCATGCGGTGGTCCGGGAGAACTGATTAAGGATGGAATAAACGGTTTTTTAATTCCGGTGGGTGATGAGGATGCGCTGGCGGACAGACTGCGGACACTTTTGACGGATGAAGAGACAGCGGAGCGAATCGGGAAACAGGCTGCAAGTCTTTTGGAGACATACAATCCTGATAATGTCAATAGCGAGTGGCTGGCATATTTGTTATCTAAAATGGGAGATTAGTAATGTGTGGAATAGCAGGCATCTGTAATTACGGAAACAGACCAATTGAAAATATTCAGGCTATGAACAGCATGCTGCTGCGTCGTGGCCCTGATGCAGGAAACTATTGGCTAAGTGAAAAAGACAGAGTAGTCCTTGGACATAGAAGATTGTCAATTGTAGATTTGTCAGAGGCAGGGGCTCAGCCTATGCTTTCCGGCAGTGAGCGATATGCGATTGTATACAATGGAGAAATATACAATGTGCCATATATAACGGAAATGCTTAATGATAAAATGAAGTCACATGGAGAACAGCTTCGCCTGCGTGGGACATCGGATACGGAAATTCTATTAGAAGCTATAGAATGCTTTGGCATAAAGCAGACGCTTAAGCATGTAAAAGGGATGTTTGCTTTTGCTGCATATGACAGACAGGACAAGACCCTGTACCTTGCACGAGATAGAATGGGTGAGAAACCGCTGTATTATGGAAAAGTGGGAGACAGTTTTGTGTTTGCTTCGGATATTGCGGCTATTAAAGCGCTGGATGGCTTTCACAATGAGATAAATACGGATGTATTGAATCTGTATTTTATGTATGGTTATATTCCGCAGCCATATTCTATCTACAAAGAGATATGGCAGCTTCAGCCCGGAGGAATACTGGAGATTAAAGCGCCTTTTACGGATTGGAGTAAGGACAGTTATTGGAATATATACGAGGCTGCAAAGAACGGTCAGAAAAATATGTTTGAAGGAACGGAACAAGAGGCTGCAGACCGGTTAGAAAGCCTGCTCAGGGAATCCATAAGAGGACAGATGAGAGCGGATGTGCCGTTAGGCGCTTTTTTATCAGGCGGTATTGACAGTACGCTGGTTGTGAGTCTGATGCAGTCCATGAGTGATAAAAAAATTCGCACTTTTACAGTAGGTTTCAATGAGGAGGGCTATAATGAAGCCAAATATGCAGGAGAAACGGCAAGACATTTAGGAACGGAACATACGGAGTTGTATGTGGAGTTTAAGGATGTGATGGAGGTGCTTCCATACATATCCGAGGCATATTCGGAGCCGTTTGCTGACAGTTCCCAGATACCGACTATGCTGGTTAGCAAACTTACAAAGGAGCATGTGACGGTTTCGTTAAGCGGCGATGCCGGTGATGAGTTGTTTTGCGGATATAATACTTATAAGGATATGGCGCAGGGGCTGCGGATTGTAGAAGGAAAGGCGGATTTCCTGCCACGTAAACTACGAAAAGGGATAGGAAAAATCTGTGGTGCAGTCAGCAATGCTCATACACCGCTGTTATATAAGGTGTCGAATTGCTTTGAGGTGGATTCACCGGAGTCATTTTATCGCGCAATAGAAAAAACTGATTGCAGGATTCCCTATATTTCTAAAAACAGAACTATGCTGTCATGCAATAACAGTCTGTATACGGATGGATTTCTGGAGGATGGCAGACATAATCTGATGTTGATGGACATGCTGCAGTATCTGCCCGATGATATTCTTGTGAAAGTGGACAGGGCAGGTATGTTTTATTCTCTGGAAAACAGAATCCCATTACTCGATCGTGATGTAATCGAATTTGCATGGACACTGCCTATTGAATATAAGTTTCAAGCGGGTATAACCAAAAAACCTATGAGAAATATTCTGTACAAATATGTACCTAAGGAAATGATGGAAAGACCCAAGAAAGGCTTCTCTATCCCAATAGACGAGTGGCTTTCCGCAGGTAAGATGCATGAATGGGCGCAAAGCATTATGTCAGATTCAAGGGAAGTGGCAGGAGAAATTCTCAATCTGAAGTATGTTGACAGCCTTTGGAAGGATTTTATGACAAACCATAAATGGAATCCTGTCATCTGGTATATACTGGTGTTGGAGCAGTGGTTGTTACGGTGATGTTTGGTTTTAATTTATAGAGTTGTCAATTTCTCCCTCCACAATATATTTGGGGCGTGATTTCACTTCTTCGAATATTTTGGAGATATAATATCCTATCAAGCCGATAGCCAGCATAAGAATACTGCCCGTAATTAGCTGCAAAAGAATTACTGTCGTAAATCCTTCAACGGAATTATTTTCGAAAAAACCTACCAAAGTCTGGACTGATAAAGCAATCGCAAAAATCAGATATATGATTCCGGCAAGAGTGACGAGTTGTAAAGGTGCGGAAGAAAAAGAGGTAATGTTATTTATTGCATATTTGATTAGTGAGAGTGCCGACCACTTTGAAACACCTTCTATCCGCTCCTGCACATTATACTCTACATGAGTGGATTTAAATCCAACCCATGCAGATATAGCCCGGAAAAACATTCGTTTTTCCGGCATATTTAAGATAATATCAACAACTTCCCTGTCGAGAAGTTTAAAATCGGATGTATTCTGCATATCAAAACCGGTGGCACGGCTTATGATCCTATAAAATGTTTTGGCGAAACATTTATATAGAAAATTTTCATGCCCACGTGAAAGCTTAATCCCTTCAACCACTTTATAACCTTGTTTCCAAAGGTCATACATTTCGATGATTTTTTCCGGAGGATGTTGTAAATCTGCGTCAATCGTAACGCAGGCATCGCCTTTGGAATATGACAACCCGGCTATTATTGCTGATTCTTTACCGAAATTTCTTGAAAAAGAGATTGCCCTTATATGTTCATTATGCTCAGAAAGAGATTTTATCGTCTCCCATGAGCGATCCTTAGAACCGTCATTAACAAGCACTAACTCATATTCTATCGTCGAGGAATCCATGAGCTTCGTAATAACATCAATGCTGATCGAAATCATTTTTTCTTCGTTATATATTGGTATTATAATTGATAACATTTATTAACCCTCAAACTATTGTAATCGTTATTTTTCTTTATCATATAACATATCTGTCCAATTTTCCACAGAAAAATAATAATTTATTATCATTGGTGTTTGATAAAAAGATGACTGAAAAGGGAGTTTATGATATACTATATTGCTATAGAGGAAAGGAAATCATCATGAAAGAAGCTTTTTGGCAGTTTATAAAATTTGGTATAGTAGGAATCTCCAATACGCTGATACATCAGGCAGTATACTTTGTTATTATATATTTTGGCGGAAACTATATTTTTGCCAATACTGTGGGATTTATTATCAGCGTGCTTAATGCATATTACTGGGGCAATAAATATGTATTTAAAGAGGATGAAAATGCCGAAAAGCGTATATGGTGGAAAGTTCTGCTAAAAACATATGCAGCATATTTCTGGGGGTTTTTGGTAAACACTGTCCTGCTGATATTCTGGGTGGATATTGTAAAGCTTTCCCGTTTTATGTATCCGCTGGAAGCAGTTGTCAATAACTGGGGCTGGGAAAAGGCAGATGCCAAGATGCTTGGAGAACTGGCAGCAGCTATACTAAATATGGCGGTTACCATACCCATGAATTTCGTCATCAATAAATATTGGGCATACAGTCAGAAAAAAAAGTCGGATACACAAATAAACAAAATGCAGGAAGGAAGAATGGCAAACATGGAGCTGTTGAGGATAGTTTCCATGATGCTTGTTGTAATACTGCACTTTTTGTGGAAAGGAGACTGCCTGGAACCTCTATCGCAGTCAGATATTCCGTATTACAGCTATCTTGCATGGGGACTTGAGGCGTTTGCCGTTGTGGCTGTGAATATTTATATGCTGCTTAGCGGATATTTCTTGATAGAGAGCCGGTTCAAGGTGAAGCGTTTGCTTACACTTCTTTTACAGATTTGGTTTTACAGTATAGGTATTGGAATTGTGGCAGCAGTATTTGGGTATATGCCGGATGGCGGATTTTCAATTTACTATCTGGTACAACTATGTCTGCCTGTTTCTACGAATCATTATTGGTTTATGACGGCGTACGTCTTCATGTATCTGTTTACACCGGTATTGTCACAAGGTATTAAAAAACTTACAAAGAAGCAGTTTCAGATAGTGTTATTTTTAATGATTTTTACGTTTTCCGCGATTAAGTCAGTGACACCGGTAAGGTTGGCGGCGGATATGAACGGTTATGACTGCATATGGTATCTGTGCATATTTATGGTTGCTGCTTACATCAGATTGTATGGGTTTCCGTTTTTTAAAAATTGCGCCCGATCTCTTATTATTTATTTAATATCTGCAGCATGCATTTTTGGAATCTCTTTTCTACTGAGACTTGTATATTTGAAGACTGGAAAACTGATGAATATACTGGATATTTGCTATGACTATAATCATATCCTGGTACTTACTGCTTCGGTTGCATTATTTTGCGCTTTCTGTCGTATAGAGATAAAAAACAGAACATTGGGCCGGGTTATCTGCCGGATTGCTCCATATACATTGGGCGTATATCTTTGGCATGAGCATATTGCTATCAGATATGAATGGACGGGATGGCTCTATGGTATAATAAAGAAACCGGATAGTGCGGCATCTTTGATTATTGCCATGCTGATTGCTGTAGTGACTGTATTTGTTATAGGTATTCTTCTGGATATGCTGCGGAGTCTGCTGTTTAGTAAGCTGAATATGCTGCTTTTACATATCAATGTCTACAGAAAAATTGATGAATGGTTGGAAGGACTTACCATAGGTCAGAAAAAGGAAGAGATACATGAATAAATTGAAAGATTCTAAAATATACAGAATATGCTGCAGTTATATATTTCCCATTATTCTGATTTTATATCCGCTGCGCCATATAAACATAGGACTGGATTTTGCAGATACAGGCTATAATTATGCCAACTTCAGGTATGTGGGACTTGAGCACACGGATGCATTGTATTTTTTTTCAACATATCTGGCAAATGTTGCAGGACATTTTCTGACATTACTTCCCGGTGGACATACCCTTCTTTTTATGAATTTGTATACGGGTCTTTTTGTAAGTATACTGGCGTTTATTTCTTACTTGTTCTTAGCAAAGCGGATGGAAATTCCGGCAACCTTAGCTTTTATTGGAGAATTTGTGGCCATAAGCATTTGCTGGTGTCCTACCGCGCTTTTATATAATTATATGACATATATGCTGTTACTTGTGGGAGTTATACTTATATACGAAGGTCTTACACAAGATAAAGAAGTATATCTGATAATGGCGGGTGTGGCGCTTGGAACCAATATTTTTGTCCGCTTTTCAAATATACCGGAAGCTGGCATGATTGCAGCTGTATGGGCATATGGTATCATCTGTCGGAAGAAAATAAAGAAAGTTGTGCGAGAGACAGGCTTCTGTATGCTGGGTTATTTCGGCTCAGTTATTTTGTGGCTTGGATATATATCTGTGCGCTATGGACTTGCTAGCTATGTGGCAGGTATAAAAAAGCTGTTTGCAATGACAGAAACGGTAACAGACTACAAGGCGACTTCTATGTTGTACGGAATGTTCAGTGGTTATATAGATGGTGGTTATTGGCTGAGCAGGATTCTGGTCTTTCTTGTACCGGGCGTAGTGCTGTGTTTCGTTCTGCCGAAAGGATGGAACTGGATAAAAAGACTAATATGCGTATTTTTTTCGGTTGCTGCTGCGGTTTGGCTTTATAGAAGCGGATTCTGTAAGTTTGAGTTTTATTCCGATGGCGATATATATAGGTCGGGTGTGTTATTTTTAATATTAGCTATGTTTGTGTGTGCGCTGCGCATTTTCTCCGGAAAAACGGAAAAGAAAGAGAAATTACTTGCTGGAATGATTATTCTGGTATCGCTTATTACCTCGATTGGAAGTAATAACGGATTGCTTATAGGTATCAATAATTTGTTTCTGGCAGTGCCCTATGTTTTGTGGGCTATTTACAGCTTTTGCAGGAAAGCTGATATCAGGCTGTTTGCAGTTAAGGCTATGGTGGTGATGTTTCTGACACTCTTCCTTGTTCAAAGCATCGGTTTTGGCGTGAAATTTGTTTTTGCGAAATCGGAAGAGTATAATGCTGTAGATGCAAAGGTTGAAAACAGTGATGTGCTAAAAGGAATATATATGAGTGAAGAAAAAGCTGATTCGATGGAAGAAATTATTGAATATATTTCAGACAGACGGCTCACAGGAAAGGAAGTCATTCTGTATGGTAAGATTCCGGCGCTGAGTTTCTATCTTGAAATGCCATCTAGCTTCCACTCATGGATTGATTTGGAATCTTACAGCGAAGATTCCCTGGATACTGCAATTGATCAGCTTAAAGCTGAGATATCAGAAGGAGAGGAACTTCCGATTGTGATTTTTAGCAGTAACCTGATTGTGGATATGGAGACGAATTCTGCAGAAGATATGAAGCTTTCACATATTTTTGATTATATGGAAGAATACGGATATATGGAAACCTTTTCTAATGACATGTTTGTTCTGTATGAAGCGGAAAATACCGGTGATAAAAAATAAATGTTTTAGGTATAAACTCCCACCATTTACAGATAATAGTAGCAGACTTATAAAATACTATTAGAATAAATGGAGGTTTTAACGTATGAAAGCAACAGGAATTGTTAGAAGAATAGATGACCTTGGGCGTATCGTTATTCCTAAGGAAATCCGAAGGACTTTACGAATTAGAGAAGCTGACCCGCTTGAAATTTATACGGACAGGGAAGGCGAAATTATTTTGAAGAAATACTCTCCGATTGGGGAAATGGGCACGTTTGCCAAACAATATGCAGAAAGCATGGCTCAAGTATCGGGGCATATTGCAATGATATCGGACAGAGATCAGTTCATTGCCGTTTCAGGCGGCATGAAAAATGTTCTTGGCAAATCAATCAGTAAGGATTTAGAGGAAAAGATTAATAACAGAGAAAGCGTTGTGGCAGCAAAAGGTGATAGAAACTTTATTTCTGTCTGCCATGAGTCGGACGATGAATATCAGCACGAAGCAATCAGCCCCATTATATGTGAAGGGGATGTTATAGGCGCTGTGATTTTACTGGAAATGGATAATAAGTCTAAGATGGGTGAAGTTGAACAGAAACTGATTCAATCTGCGGCAGGTTTTCTGGGCAGACAGATGGAACAGTGAAAAAGGGGCGTACAGCCCCTTTTATATTGTATAAATTTACGCCGGTACTCGAGTTTTTATTATGAAAAATAATGTGCATACTTCCCGTCATCTGCATCAAAGAAGCAGAAGCCTATTATGCCACGTCCGGTATGTGCTCCTATCGCGCAGCCTACTACGGAAATGAGAATCGATTTGGGATTAAACTCTTCTTTAATAAGTGATTGGACAACATTAAGAGAGTCAGAATCTTCTCCATGACAGATTGCTACAGTCTGATTTTCCAAGTGGTACCCCTTTTCTTTGGCATAATCTATCAGGCTGCGCAAGGATTTCTTACGTCCACGCACGGTCTTGAGGACGGATAAAGCTCCATTCTCATCTACGGTCAATATAGGTTTCATGTCAAGTGTTTCGGCAATTGTGCCCTTTAATTTGGTGAGGCGGCCTCCCTTAATCAGATAAGCGAGTGTCTGTACGGTGAACACATGCTTAATATGTGAAATAAAATAGTCTGCGGCCTCTATGATTTCTTCCTTCGAAGCTCCTTTTTCCAACATGGTAACCAATTTGGATACTAATAAACCGAATCCGATAGACGCGGATTTGGAATCAATGATAGTTAAATCAAAGTCGGGATAATCGTCCAGTACATTGTCCTTGGCAATATTGGCGGCGTTATAAGTTCCTGCGATTCCCGTTGAGAAGCAGAGATAAATAATGCTGTCACCCGCCTGTGCATATGGCGTAAAAGCGTCCGTAAACATCGCAGGATTGATATGATAAGTTTTGACGTCACGCTTAATATCGTCCAAAATCGTGTAGAATTCACCGGTTTGAATTGTCTGGCCATCAAAATAATCTACATCATCTATAACGACCGGAGTAGGGATGACGTGAAGTTTATGCTCTTCAATGTAGCTCTTTGGTAAATCGGTTGCAGAATCAGTAATAATGCGAAGCATACTTTTTCCCCTTTCCATATAATAACTTTAATAGTTATTCTACACCCTTTTTGAGAAATATGAAAGAAATTTTAATAATTTTGGTTGAAAGCTACAGAGAATCAGCCTTGACAACTCCATTTTCATAATATTATA
The DNA here is from genome assembly GCA_014804495.1 of Lachnospiraceae bacterium. Lineage (GTDB taxonomy): Bacteria > Bacillota > Clostridia > Lachnospirales > Lachnospiraceae > UBA3282. The sequence continues at coordinate 17,847 of JAAUZS010000176.1, read as the reverse complement.
ATATGCTTATGCAAAGACGTTGAAGAAGACAGTATCTGATTTTCAAAAGTTACAGCGAGCCGGCGGCGGTGTGAGACCGGTATGAGTAGGAAATCAGGGAAGATCACTTCCGAGTTTCAGGCTGAACCCCTTTTGGTATCGTGGACCGAATCGGTCATGCGTATGGAAGGGCAGTAGGAGCTGACGGCACCCGCCGTTATCGGGAACCGTATCGACTATTCATAATATAATGCAGAATGATCCGTACGTTGTAACAGGTGGTGTAACGAGCAGATTTTGCCTCGTCCTTTTACAGGACGGGGCTTGTTTTGTTCATGGCGTATAGTTCAGAACTTAGGAAACATGAACAAAATAAGGAGCGATTTCGCTTGCGGTGAGCTCCGTTTTTGTTTATGTTTCCTAAGTTCTGATATGAGAAAGGAGAAAGCTTATTATGTATCAAAAAGTTGATGCCAGCTTAAATTTTGTAGACAGGGAAAAAGAGGTGTGCAAATTCTGGAAAGAGAACGACATCTTTCAGAAAAGTATTGACTCCCGCAAGGAGGGAGAGACTTATACTTTTTATGACGGACCGCCGACTGCGAACGGACAACCGCATATCGGACATGTGCTGACACGTGTTATTAAGGATATGATTCCCAGATACCGCACCATGAAGGGATATATGGTTCCGAGAAAAGCGGGCTGGGATACGCATGGACTTCCGGTAGAATTGGAAGTTGAGAAATTATTGGGATTGGATGGAAAAGAGCAGATAGAAGAATATGGCCTGGATCCTTTTATTAGTAAATGTAAGGAATCTGTCTGGAAGTACAAAGGCATGTGGGAAGATTTTTCAGGAACAGTCGGTTTCTGGGCGGATATGGATGATCCATACGTTACTTATCATGACGATTTCATTGAGTCAGAATGGTGGGCGTTGAAAGAGATATGGGATAAAGGTTTATTATATAAAGGCTTTAAGATAGTGCCTTACTGCCCGCGCTGCGGAACCCCGCTTTCATCTCATGAAGTTGCTCAGGGTTATAAGGCTGTGAAAGAACGCTCTGCGGTAGTCCGCTTTAAAGTGACAGGGGAAGACGCTTATTTCCTTGCTTGGACCACTACGCCGTGGACCCTGCCTTCCAATGTAGCCCTTTGTGTTAATCCGAATGAGACATATGTAAAAGTGAAGGCTGCTGATGGATATACCTATTATATGGCGGAGGCGCTTCTTGATAATGTGCTTGGAAAACTGGCAGAAGAAGGTAAACCGGCATATGAAGTGCTGGAAACTTATGTGGGAACGGATTTAGAATATAAAGAATACGAGCCTTTGTTTGCCTGCGCGGGAGAAGCTGCTGCAAAGCAGCATAAGAAAGGGCATTTTGTGACATGCGATAACTATGTTACTATGACAGACGGTACAGGTATCGTTCATATAGCTCCTGCATTCGGTGAAGACGATGCGCAGGTGGGAAGAAAATATGACCTGCCTTTCGTACAGTTCGTAAACGGCAAAGGTGAGATGACACAGGAGACAGCTTATGCAGGAATGTTTGTAAAGAAAGCTGACCCGGAAATCCTGAAAGATTTGGACAAGGAAGAGAAATTATTTGATGCACCCAAATTTGAACATGATTATCCGTTCTGCTGGAGATGCGATACCCCTCTTATCTATTATGCAAGAGAATCGTGGTTCATTAAGATGACCGCAGTGCGGGATGACTTGGTGCGCAATAATAAAACAGTTAACTGGATTCCGGAATCCATAGGTGAAGGCCGTTTCGGAAACTGGCTGGAAAATATTCAGGATTGGGGTATCTCACGTAACCGTTATTGGGGAACACCGCTTAATGTATGGGAGTGCGAGGAATGCGGACATATGGAGTCAATCGGTTCGCGTGAAGAACTTGAGAAAATGAGCGGAAATCCTGCGGCTAAGACGGTAGAGCTGCACAGACCGTATATTGATGAAATTATGATTAAATGTCCGAAATGCGGTAAGACCATGAAGCGTGTACCTGAGGTGATTGACTGTTGGTTTGATTCCGGAGCGATGCCTTTTGCACAGCATCACTATCCGTTTGAGAATAAGGATTTGTTTGAGAAGCAGTTCCCGGCACAGTTTATTTCAGAAGCAGTTGACCAGACACGCGGCTGGTTCTATTCCCTGATGGCGGAGTCCACCTTGCTGTTTAACAGGGCTCCTTTTGAAAATGTAATTGTTCTCGGACACGTACAGGATGAAAACGGTCAGAAGATGTCCAAATCTAAAGGTAATGCCGTAGATCCGTTTGAAGCTCTGGAGACTTATGGTGCAGATGCAATCCGTTGGTATTTCTACATTAATTCGGCACCATGGCTTCCTAACAGATTCCATGGAAAGGCGGTGCAGGAAGGACAGCGTAAATTTTTAGGTACTCTGTGGAATACTTATGCATTCTTCATTTTGTATGCCAATATTGATAATTTTGATGCATCGAAGTATTCATTGGATTATGATAAACTTCCGGTCATGGATAAATGGCTGTTGTCCAAGTTAAATACGGCGATTAAGGAAGTTGATGCCGACTTAAACGAATATAAGATTCCGGAGGCCGCGCGAGTACTGGATAACTTTGTAGATGAAATGAGTAACTGGTATGTCAGAAGAAGCCGTGAGCGTTTTTGGGCAAAAGGAATGGAGCAGGATAAGATTAACGCTTATATGACTTTGTACACAGCGCTTGTTGATATATGCAAAGCAGCGGCGCCGATGATTCCTTTCATGACAGAGGAAATTTATCAGAATCTGGTCAGAAGCGTTGATAAGAATGCGCCGGAGAGCATTCACCTGTGTGATTTCCCTGTTGTGAATGAAAATATGATTGACAGAAAGCTTGAGGATGATATGGAAGAGGTTCTTAAGATTGTTGTCATGGGACGTGCTGCGCGTAATGCGGCAAATATCAAGAACCGCCAGCCAATCGGAAACATGTTTGTCAAGGCACAGAATGAATTAGGCGAATTCTATCAGGAAATTATAGAAGACGAGTTGAATGTGAAAAAAATCACTTTCATGGATGATGTGAGAGATTTTACAAGCTATAGCTTCAAACCGCAACTCCGTACAGTGGGACCGAAATACGGTAAACAGCTTGGTGGCATTCAGAAACATTTAAGCAGTGTGGATGGCAATCTGGCAATGGATGAACTGAATGACAAGGGTGCACTTAAGTTCGAAGTAGATGGCGTGGAAATCTCTTTGGCAGAAGAAGATTTACTTATTGAGATGGCACAGAAAGAAGGCTATGTATCTGAAGCGGACAACAGTGTTACTGTTGTATTGGATACAAAACTGACGGATGAACTGATTGAAGAGGGCTTTGTTTATGAAGTCATCAGTAAGATCCAGACCATGCGTAAGGATGCGGATTTTGAGGTTATGGACCATATCAGGGTATCAATCTGCGATAATGCAAAGATAGCTGAGATAGTGCATAAAAACGAAGCCGTAATATCAGGTAAAGTCCTTGCAGAAGGCATTACGGAAAACGAGACACTTAAAGTATCAAAAGAATGGAACGTCAATGGCGAAAAGGTCATTATCGGGATTGAAAAACAATGAATAGAGTAATATAATAGTAACTATAGACAAAATGAGGAGGTAGCTAAATGCAGAAGAAATCAGCAACATTTGATACGGAGCTTTTTAAAAGAAGTGTGCTATATAATATAAAGACTCTTTATCGCAAGACACTTGAGGAAGCAACTGACCAGCAGATTTTCCAGGCGGTATCCTATGCGGTTAAGGATGCGATTGTAGACCAGTGGCTTGCAAGCCAGCAGGAATATGAGAAACAGGATCCTAAGATGGTATATTATCTGTCCATGGAATTTTTGATGGGACGTGCGCTTGGCAATAACATGATTAATTTACAGGCATATGATGTATTCAAAGATGCATTAAGCGAACTGGGTATTGACATTAACATTGTGGAAGATCAGGAACCTGATGCGGCGCTTGGTAACGGTGGTTTGGGAAGACTTGCTGCCTGCTTCTTGGATTCTTTAGCGACTCTGGGATATGCAGCATATGGCTGTGGTATAAGATATCGCTATGGTATGTTCAAACAGGAAATCAGAGACGGTTATCAGGTGGAAGTTCCGGATAACTGGTTAAAAGACGGTAATCCGTTTGAATTGCGCAGACCGGAATATGCCAAAGAAGTTAAATTCGGCGGTTATGTCAATGTTTATGTGGATGAGAACGGCAGAAATAATTTTAAACAGGAAGGCTATCAGTCGGTTCGCGCGATTCCTTATGATATTCCGATTGTGGGATATGGAAACGGAATAGTGAACACACTCCGTATCTGGGATGCCGAGCCTGTAGAGTGCTTCCAGTTGGATTCTTTCGATAAGGGAGATTATCATAAGGCCGTAGAGCAGGAGAATCTCGCAAGGAACATAGTAGAAGTACTTTATCCTAACGATAATCATTATGCAGGAAAAGAACTGCGTTTAAAACAGCAGTACTTCTTCATCTCTGCTTCCGTACAGGAAGCAGTTGAGAAATACATGCGTAAACATGATGATATAAGAAAATTCCATGAGAAGGTTACCTTCCAGTTGAATGATACGCATCCGACGGTTGCAGTTGCGGAATTGATGCGCATTTTGATGGACGACTATTATCTCACATGGGATGAAGCATGGGAAGTTACTACCAAGACCTGTGCATACACCAACCACACAATTATGTCTGAAGCATTGGAAAAGTGGCCAATTGAGTTGTTTTCCAGACTGCTTCCGCGTGTATATCAGATTATAGAAGAAATTAACCGCAGATTTATTGCGCGTATAGAGCAGCAGTATCCGGGTAATCAGGATAAAGTCCGCAAGATGGCTATTATCTATGACGGACAGGTTAAGATGGCTCATCTTGCTATTGCAGCGGGATATTCAGTAAACGGCGTTGCAAGATTACATACGGAAATTCTTAAAAATCAAGAGCTGAAGGATTTCTATGAAATGATGCCTGAGAAATTCAATAACAAGACGAACGGTATCACGCAGAGACGTTTCCTTTTGCACGCCAATCCGCTTCTTGCAAACTGGGTTACTGCACATATAGGAAATGACTGGATTACTGATTTGCCGAAAATCAGCAAATTGAAGGTATATGCTGATGATGAAAAAGCGCAGCAGGAATTCATGAATATAAAGTATCAGAACAAGGTTCGTCTTGCGAAATATATCTTAGAGCATAATGGTATTGAAGTTGACCCTCGTTCTATCTTTGATGTTCAGGTTAAGAGACTGCATGAATACAAACGTCAGTTGTTGAATATACTGCATGTTATGTACTTGTATAATGAGTTAAAAGAGCATCCGGATATGGATTTCTATCCGAGAACCTTTATTTTCGGAGCTAAGGCGGCTGCCGGATACAAAAATGCCAAGCTTACGATTAAACTGATCAATGCGGTTGCGGATGTGATCAATAATGATGCGGCGATTAACGGTAAAATCAAAGTTGTATTTATTGAGAATTATCGTGTATCCAATGCTGAGATGATTTTTGCGGCAGCAGATGTATCCGAGCAGATTTCAACAGCAAGTAAAGAGGCTTCAGGTACCGGTAACATGAAGTTCATGCTGAATGGTGCGCTTACTATAGGAACTATGGACGGCGCTAACGTGGAAATTGTTGAAGAGGTCGGAGAGGAAAATGCATTTATCTTTGGTTTAAGCTCTGATGAGGTTATCCGTTATGAAAACCACGGCGGATACAATCCGATGGAAATATTCAATAATGATCCGGATGTAAGAAAAGTACTGATGCAGTTGATTAACGGTACTTATTCTCCTAATGATCCTGAGTTGTTCAGAACTTTATATAACTCATTATTGAATACGCAGAGCACTTCAAAAGCTGATATGTACTTTATTCTGAAAGATTTCAAGGCATATGCTGAAGCTCAGAAGAAAGTGGAAAAAGCGTATAAAGATGAAAAGGGATGGGCGAAGAGCGCTATACTGAATACAGCCTGCTGTGGTAAGTTTACGTCTGACAGAACCATCCAGGAATATGTAGACGATATTTGGAAGCTGGACAAGGTAGTAATACCGAAGAAGAGCGGAAAATAGGTTGAAGATATGATAAATTTTAATGTTCCGCCATATACGGGCAAAGAAATTGATTACATGAAAGAAGCCATAGAGAACCAGAAGATATGCGGTGACGGTCCGTTTACTAAGAAGTGCAGTGAATGGATAGAGCAAAAAACCGGAACCGCGAAATGTCTTCTTACTACGTCGTGCACTCATGCAACGGAGTTAGCAGCGTTGTTATCCGATATCGAAGAAGGCGATGAGGTGATTTTACCGTCATATACCTTTGTTTCTACGGCGGACGCTTTCGTTCTGCGAGGGGCAAAAGCAGTATTCGTGGATATTAGACCGGATACTATGAATATCGACGAAACATTGATTGAAGACGCGATTACGGAGAGAACGAAAGCGATTGCTCCGGTACATTATGCCGGAGTAGGCTGTGAGATGGATACCATCATGGAAATTGCAAACAGGTATCATTTGACGGTAGTAGAGGATGCGGCGCAGGGAATAATGGCGTCATATAAAGGAAAAGCGCTTGGAACTTTTGGAGATTACGGTTGCTTTAGCTTTCATGAAACGAAGAACTTCAGTATGGGCGAAGGCGGGGCGTTGCTGATCCGGGATGAAAAAAATATTGAAACGGCAGAAATCCTAAGGGAAAAGGGAACTGACCGCAGTAAATATTATAGAGGACAGGTTGATAAGTATCGCTGGCAGAATTATGGTTCTTCTTATCTGCCAAGCGATATGAATGCAGCATATTTATATGCACAGCTGGAGTAAGCAGACGAGATAACACAGGCGAGAATGGACAGGTGGAATCAGTATAAGGAGCTGCTTTCACCGCTTGCGGAAGAAGGAAAGATTGAACTGCCATTTATTCCTGAGTACTGTAACCACAATGCGCATATGTTCTATATCAAGACTAAAAATATAGAAGAAAGAAGCAGGCTGATTGATTTCATGAAATCAAAAGACATATGGCCGGTATTTCATTATGTTCCGCTTCACTCGGCTCCGGCAGGGGTAAAATTCGGAAGCTTTCATGGGGAAGATAAGTATACGACCAAAGAAAGCGACAGGCTTCTAAGGCTGCCCATGTTTTATAAGCTGACTTCGGACGAGGTTGAATATATTACAGAGCAGATAAAGCTATTCTATGCTGGTTAAGGGGTATCAGGAAGGTATAAACTTCATGGAAATAAAGAAAGCTTGGGAGAGATATGGAAACTGCATAATAATGTTAATGACCATGACAGTCAATATAATTCTGCTGAGCTTTTTATTTGATTTTTATTATGATATGAATGATGATGTTATGATGAAGGATATTATGGCAGGGGTTTATACAGGAACTCCTGACGGACATAATATGCAGACATTATATATTTTAGGCGCATTTATAAGTTTACTTTACAGACTATGCAGGAGCATTCCGTGGTATGGTCTGTTTTTATTTCTTTGTCAGATGGGAAGTCTTTATCTGGTGGGTGCCCGCTTGTTGCGGTATAGTAAGAAGTGGTATACAAAGGCAGGCTGTATGATATTTGCGACAGTCTTTTTGTGGGGAATAGCGCTGTCGCATATTATTGCTATACAATATACGATGACTTGTGCTATGCTTGCGTCTGCGGCAATCTTTCTTTTTATGACAACACAGGCCGATCTATCGGTAAAAGAGTTTGTCCTTAGGAATATTCCGTCGATTTTACTCGTTATTCTGGCATATCAGCTTCGAACGGAACTGCTGCTGCTTGTGTTTCCGCTTATATGCCTTGCGGGTTTGTTTAGATGGGCGGAAGAAGAAAAAATTTTTATTAAGGATAATTATTTAAAATATGGTATTGTGATTGGCACTGTTCTGCTGGGAATGCTTCTTAGCAGGTTGATTGATTTTGCGGCATACGGTAGTGAAGACTGGAAAGCGTTTGTTTCCTTTTTTAATAGCAGAACGGAAGTCTATGATTATCACTATGATATATTGACGAGCGGAGAACATAGGGAATATCTGGCGTCGATTGGATTAAGCGATGCACAGCAGGAATTACTGGATAATTATAATTTCGGGCTGTCTGAAGATATTGATGAGAAAATAATGGGAAAAATCGCAGAATATGCGGCAAAAGATACGGCAGATAGGACGATATCGGATAAAGGGTCAATCGGCGGAATGTTTAGCCGTCTGCGGAAGATGCTAAGACTTTATATATACCGTCTTAGCCATGCAGAAGATGCTCCATATAACATATTGGTGATTGTCGGATATATATGCCTTTTTATCTTAGGTATTATAAATATATTTAACGATACGACGATAAAGAAAAGATTCTCATTTATTTGGGAGCTTGCCTTACTTGGCGTTGTCAGAACAGCTTTATGGATGTTTATTTTGATGCAGGGCAGATATCCGGAGCGGATTACTCATTCCCTATATCTGGCAGAATTTATGGTTCTTATGGGAATGATTTGTATGAGACTTTTGCATGATGAACAGCAAAAGAAGGCAGTGGCAATATTGGCATTGATTGGACTGATATGCGTATGCTATCTTCCGAAGAGTTTTAAGGCGGGTTTATCAGATATGAAAGCCAGAGAAGAAGCAAACCGGGGAGAAGTGGCTATTGCGGCATATTGTAAGGCGCACCCTGAGAACTTCTATTTTGAAGATGTATATTCTACAGTAGGATTTTCACAGAAAATATTTCAAAACGATGATAATTTAATTGCGAATTATGATATAATGGGTGGATGGATGTGTAAAAGTCCTCTTTATCGGGAAAAACTAAGCAAGTTCGGTATCAAGACGATGGAAGAAGGGCTGTTGCTTGAGCCTTTTGTATATTTTATAATTGATATAGAGGATTGGGATGGAAATACCGACTGGATGAGGGCATATTACTTAGAAAAAGGAATTATGGTGAATATTGAACAGGTAGATTCAATAGATGCAAGGTTTGCAATCTACCAAGTTGTGGAAGAATAAATATAATGGGGAGACAATGAAAATGAATCACGTTGAAGAAAAATTACTTGAGAAATCAGAAACAATCTATCTGCGCCTGATGGAGGTATCCGATACTGAGAAAATCGTAGAATGGCGCAACAATCCAAGAGTCAGAAATAATTTTATATATCAGAAGCCTTTTACCATAGAAGGGCATCTTAACTGGATACATACACAGATAGAGCCCGGACATGTAGTTCAGTTTGTAATCTGTGAAAAGAAATCCGGTAGGGCGGTAGGAAGTACATACCTGAGAGATATAGACAGAGAAAACGGACATGCTGAATATGGAATGTTTATTGGGGAAGATGATGCAGTCGGAAAGGGATATGGAACACAGTCGGCTAAAGATACGCTTGCTTATGCGTTTGGAGAGTTAGGGCTTAAATCTGTATTCATGAGAGTATTTGAAGATAATATGTCATCAAGGAAAAGCTGTGAAAAAGCAGGCTTTAAGTTGCAGGAAGGAAAGTATGAAGAAGTTGATATTGATGGAGCCAAAAGAAAAGTGATTTTTATGGAGGCAAATAAATGAGTCGGTTGGTAAGTTTTGTAATACCATGCTACAATTCATCGCGTACACTCGGCAAAGTAGTAGAAGAAATCCGTTCGACAATGGAAGGTATGAAACAGTATGATTACGAAATCATTCTGATAAACGACTGTTCGCCGGATGATACGTTTGAAGAAATCAGAAATATCTGTGAAGCGGACGAAAAGGTCTGCGGCGTTAATCTCGCCAGAAATTTCGGACAGCATGCAGCGCTAATGGCCGGTTTTCGTTATGTACATGGAGATATAGTTGTCTGTCTGGATGATGATGGGCAGACACCTGCGGAAGAAGTCGGGAAATTGCTTGTAAAGATAGATGAAGGGTATGATGTAGTATACGCAAGATATAAGCATAAAAAGCATTCGGCTTTTCGTAATCTGGGCAGTAAAGTCAATGAACTGATGGCAAGGGTGATGCTGGGGAAACCTAAGGATTTATATCTGTCAAGCTATTTTGCTGCAAAGAGATTCATAATTGATGAAATGGTGCGCTATACTAATCCGTATCCCTATGTGATTGGTCTGGTTCTTCGTACGACCAGGAAAATTGCAAATGCAGATGTCAATCACAGGGAACGTGAAATCGGAACTTCCGGATATACGATAGGAAAGCTCTTTGCGCTTTGGTTTAACGGATTTACTGCTTTTAGCATCATACCACTTAGAATTGCGACAGTTATCGGAGCTTTGGCGGCTGTTGCTGGCTTTATATATGGCAGTTATACAATTATCAGGAAACTGGTTGACCCAAATGTCGTAATTGGTTTCAGTTCGATTATGTCGGCAATTATGTTTATCGGAGGCATGCTGATGCTGATGCTTGGTATTATAGGGGAATATATAGGAAGAATCTATATTTCGTTGAATAATTCGCCCCAATATGTAATAAGGGAGAGCATTGATGAACGGAAGTGAATCTAAAGTTAAAATAAATATGAGAATTATTGCTGTTGCAATTGCTACAGCAGGCATTCTGTGTTTTCCTCAGATTTTAAATTTAAAAGGAAACGAACTGGGATTTACAAATAGTATATTTTCTGTATTCATATGGATTTGTTGCATATATATGTTAAATCAATCGCTTAATGGCATTGATATACAAGATGGCAGAGGATGGAAAATTTCCGGAATACTGTCATTTCTGTTTACTGTTGCGATGCTCTTTGGAACCAGGCTGGATGCGGAGGGCAGCGTCAATTTTAAGGATTGGAAATTGTGGATTTCCATGCCGGTATTGACATGCTTCTTTTCGATTCCGATACGCAGGCTATGGAGTTTCATGGAGAGTATTGAGAAAAAAAAGACTGAGAAACCGCAGCATATGAAGATGATGCGGCTCCCGGAAGCTATAGTAAAACACGAGAATCTGGCTGTATTTCTTTTTTTGATTATATGCTGGCTACCAGTACTTTTGGCAGTATATCCCGGTTTTTTTGTCTATGACGCGCAGGATGAATACGTACAGGTGGCATCCAGAACATTTTCAACGCATCATCCGCTGGTACATGTGCTGATGCTGGGTGGAATCATCTGTGCCGTGCATAAGTTTACGGGCTCATATAACCTTGGTATTGTATGTTATATGATAATGCAGATGCTTATGGTCGCTGGGGTTTTTACGTACTTAATTAACTTTCTTAGAAAAAAGAAGGTTTCCGGTATGATTAGGTTTTTGTCAGTAATATATTTTGCTTTTTTTCCGGTAATTATCATGTATGTGATGTGTTCGACCAAAGATACAATGTTTACGGCAGCTTTATTATTGCTGTTATTATGTATGCTGGAAATGGGTATATCTACGGAAAGATTTTTTGATTCGAAATACCATATGGCTCTTTTTATTTTCAGTGCATTGATGGTGTCACTGTTTAGAAAAAATGCCATGTATGCATTTACTGTAATGACACCGATTCTTCTTATATATTTTAGAAAATATTTGAAGAAAATGGCTATAATGATAGCAGTTATTTTTATTTCATTTTTTCTCATTGATACAACGTTGACGTTGGCGCTGCATGCAGATAACTCGGAAAATCAGGAAATATTGACAGTACCGATACAACAGCTTACGAGAACTTATATATTAAACAGAGACGCATTTGAAGAAGAGGATATTGCCACGTTACATGAAATATTGCCGGAAGAGGCATTAGAACTTTATACACCGAAGTCATCAGATCCGGTAAAATTTCATTTTCAAAACGCAGCGTACGAGACTGATAAACTCAAATATGCGAAACTCTGGGCGAAAATCGGATTGAAGAAACCATTTACCTACATCAATGCATGGCTTGTAAATACATACGGTTTCTGGTATCCTGATACAATCATTGATGTTTATAGAGGAAATGTTAAGTTTACTTTTGTATATGAAGACAGCTCTTATTTTGAGTATGAGGTAGAGCAGCCCGGCGTCAGGGAAAGCAAGATTCCCTGGTTGGATGAGGTGTATAGGAAAATGTCGTTGGAGATAGTTAAGGAAAAAATTCCTGTTTTGTCCATGATATTCTCTCCGGGATTTTTGTTCTGGTGCTACGCTTTTATGTTCAGTTATGAGGTTTATAGAAAAAAATATAATATACTGATGCCATATCTGATGTTACTCATTATATGGCTGACAATGCTCTTAGGACCGTCATATTTAGTTAGGTATGTATTAATCTTTTGGTTTGCACTGCCTCTTTTTTCAGCAATCGTATGGGAGGGAAAGAAATTTGAATAAAATTGTAAATAAACGTCAGGCTATCTGTGGAGTGGTTTGGATTGTTATTTTTTGTATTTTTATATTGAGACCGCAGCGTTTTGTTACTGAGAAGCCTGTTGTGAGAAGTAACCGGCAGATGTCTATGCAGTCAGAGGCAATAAGAGACGACTGTTTTGCAGCGCAGAAGTTTGTCGCACCATATAGCCACTTGATGGATATCAAAATATATTTTACAGATGAAATAACCGGAGAAGAATTTAGATTTATTCTGTTTGACGCTGATATGAGTCCTGTTCTGGATAAGAACATTCTTGTTGAAGAAATGGAAGAAGCGCCGGGATTTTATACCATAGTGCTTAATCAGGATATGGAAACCGGTGTAGAATACTGTTATATGATACAGGGCATTTCTACTGATTTTTATGTGGCGTACGAGGATACGGCAACTTCCGGCACAACTTACAACGGAATAATGTTTTATAATGGTATGGAAGTCAGGGGACAAAATATTATTACTGAATACGATTATGAGATTCCGTTTGGAAAGGGTAAAATTTTTGTTTGTTATGCTATTGTTTTACTAGTTGGACTTCTTATTTCATTTTTATCAAAGAAATACTATGAAAAGTATCCGGATAGGAACCATCTGCTTACAGTTGAGAGAGTATGGAAATGGGTTGCGAGTCCTGTAGTAATCGTTAGCGCTATCGTACTACTGACAGCAGTATGGCCATTTAATATATTTTCAGCAGGTCCCGATAATGATGTTATTTTTGATGTATTGGATATTATTTTCTATGATGCAGGCATTTTGATATCAATGGGAATTCTGTTATATGGAATACATCATAAAAGAAATCATAAAAGCTCTGATATGGGATTATCCATTTTGCGTGACAGATGGACAGACTATCTTCAGGCGGTCTTTTTTGCATTAGCCATCCAGTCCGGTGTGCATTATATGAATGGATTATACAATATCTACCATATTATTGCGTATCGTGAGATGCTGATTTATTTTGGGCTGTCAGTGATTGTGACATATAAGCGGAAAGAATTCTTTAACTTTGTTAATCTGATTTATCTTATAGTGGCGGCCATTGCAGGATGTTTTTATTATCGGTCCTGTGTAACACCTGACCTGACAGAATTGGAAAAGAGGGTAGTATGGCTGACAATATGGGCAGCTGTAATTGCAGGTATTATTATTATCAATACTATTTCAATTATAGTGTTTAAGCAGATACGCAGGATATCAAAATATGGAATTATCCTTGCAGTGTTTTTTGCACTTTTGATTGTATTCCGTAATACGAGGGGGTGGCCTGTATATTTGGTGTGCGTCTTTTCATTATACTATCTGCGGATGGCAGCATGGGAAAAAAGGGAGAGGCTGCTTCAGAATATCTGTAATGGAATTTTATTACATTTTCTGGTAATGACCGGTTATTGTTTATTACACAGACCCTACCAGTTTTATAATCAAACAAGATATTCGTTTATATTTCATACGGTAACTGTCTCGGCAGAATACCTGTCATTAGTCATTTGCGCGGAACTAGTTAAACTATTGCAGGCATACCGTAAGGAGCCAAAGCTTTCTTATATTTGGAAAGAATTGACTATTTTTGGAATTTCATTGGTATACCTTTTTATTACTTTATCACGGACCGGCTATCTTGCAATTATTGTGACGCTGCTTGTTGTTATTCCGAGTGTATGTCTGATTCTGCATTATAAGATGAAAACTTTCTTTACGATAACAGCTATGATGTTTATAACATTTATTTTATGCTTTCCGGCGGTTTTTACTTTGCAACGTATGATTCCTTCAGTTGCTGCGCAGCCGGAAATGTTTGAGATTGAATGGATTCCGGATGAGATTAAGGATAGAAGGGATACAGATTCAAGATATTATATAACAATCCGAAGATTCGTCCAGGTGTTTGAAAATAAAGTGCTCGGTATTCCGGAAGGAAAGTGTATTGTACCATATAAAAAACCGGATTTATACAGTAAGGGGATGCTGGTAGCGTCCGCATCTATCTCCGGAACAATGCTTTCCGGAGCGGAGGAGCCAAACGAAATAGAAGAAAGAATAGAATCATATGCGAGTGGAAGGTTGGACATATTCAAATTATATATTGCTAATTTGAATATGACAGGACATGATGATATGGATATAGTTATGTCCGATGGAACTATCGGAGCTTCCCATGCACATAATACTTATATTCAGGTAGCATATGATCATGGCATTCCGATTGGAATAGTCTTCATTCTGTTTGGATTCTGTACGCTGATACAGTCAGTGGTTTATTACAAAAAGAAAAATGATAGCAGATTATGCAGCCTGCTGCCGTTTGCTTTACTTATTACATTTGCAGCGGCGGGTCTGACAGAGTGGATATTTCATCCGTGTAATCCGCTTGCATTTTGTATGTTGTCAGCATTAGCGCCGCTGCTTTACGATATGGGCGGCAGAGAATATAATGTAGCTGACAGAGTGTGAAGAATATTCTAATCCTGACTGTTTAGAAAACGTACAAATTGGGCAAGACTCTTTCGCTTATCTGTATCCAACTGTTGGATACTATATAGAAAGTCGTGCAGAGAGAGTCCATCGAGATATTCCTGGGACAGATTGGTACTACCTGCATATGGAGATTCAATGCCTAATAAATAATCTGTACTTACCTGATAAAGACAGGATAATTTTATGATGTGATGTAGAGGAATTTCACGGAGCCCTAATTCATAGTTTGAGTATGTCTGTTGTGTGATACCCAGATATTTTGCAATGTACTCCTGCCGATAGCTATGCTGCTCCCTTAGTTCTCGCAAAAATTCATATACTTGTTTCATTTTTGTAACCTTGCTTCCTTTTAAATCTGTGTATTTGTGATACAAGTTAATTTGTTGTAAAAATAAGATAACACACAACAAATTGAAAACAAGACTTTACAACATATTGATGTGGAGAGCTGAAAATAAAAACAAATGAATGTATATTAGTTAGTGTCCTGATGCAAAAACTTGATGTATTTAACTAAATTCTTGCGGTTGGATTCGTCAAGCGACTGCATGTCATAGAAAATGTCGTGCATTGTTATATTATCGATATACGTTGCCTGCATATCTATATTCCCAAGATATGTAGTGTCAGAACGCAATAGATAATCAGTGCTGACTTTATAAAATGTGGACAATTTTTTGACTGCCTCAATCGGGATTTCACGCCTGCCGTTTTCATAGTTGGAATACGTCTGCTGTGATACGCCCAGATATTTTGCGATGGTTTCCTGCTTAATATCATGATCTTCTCTCAAGTCTCTTAAAATAGTATTTAATGTCTTCATAATCTGTTTTCCTGATTTGAGCGGCTAAATTGCGCTGTATATATCTTATTTGTTGTTACAGATATTAACACACAACAAGTTGTTGTTTGATGAAATACTATAAAGTGTAATAAAATGAAAATAACTACCATACTATGTTGTAAATAGAAAATTACCATAGTGAATGTTGTAAAATATAAAATAAAGCGAAAGACAACAAGAGGATGAGGAATATGTATTACACAGGTGAAGAATTATTATGGATTGCAATATGTGATGATGAAAGAAAAAGTGCACGGGAGATAAGGGATATTCTTCTGGAAGGCGAATTGAAGCAGGGAGATTTTAAAATATCAATGTTCTCTACAGGAGAAGATTTGTTGAAGGCCAGTGTGAGCAGATATAATCTGGTAATTTTAGATATAGTTCTTCCTGGAAAAAGCGGAAGGGAAGTTGCCAAGGAGTATAGAAAGAAGAACAAAGACGGACTGCTTGTTTTTTGTACAGGAAAATGTTCGCCAACAACAGCAGATTTCAAAAGTCAGCCCTATCGCTTTACGCGCAAAGAGCAAGTTAGAGAATTAAGAAAAAGTCTGCTTGAAACAGTAGAAGAAATGTACAGGCGTAATGTTAGAAATCAGCTTTTTGTGACCCATGGTAAATATACGGTTCCGATTGATGTGAGCAAAATTCTTTACATAGAAATTGCGAAGAACGGAAGCACTATCCATTATTACGACCTGCCCGATGTAGTAAGCCAGATGAGTGTAAAGGAAAAAACGAAAGAGTTATATGCGAAGTTGTGTGTTTTCGGGTTTGAGTTTCCTCACAACAGCTATCTGGTCAATTGCCACTATTTGAAACGCTGGGATACCCATGAACTTGAATTGATAAATGGCACGCGCCTTAGTATCAGCAGGTCAAAAGAGAAGTCGTTTAGAGCAGCTTGTGTCAGATATATTTTTTAAATGCCATAGATAAAGTGTGCGTATTTTATTGTCTTTGCGGGAAAAACATTATAGAAAGAGATATGCAGTATGAAAACGGTTCTTATCGTAGAAGATAATATTAGAAGCAGAGAGATGCTTGTCAAGATTATAGAAGGTGTAAGAAATGATGTGGTAATAAAGACAGCCACCAGTCAGGAAGAAGCATCTGTTCTGGCAATGAAGAACAATATTGACTTATTTATGTTGGATATTATTTTGAACTCATCAAATCCCGGTGATGTATCAGGAATGAGGTTTGCAGAATATATTCGTACTTTTCAGAAATATAAATATACACCGATAATATTCACAACTGCATTGGAAGATCCTGAATTGTACGCGTACAGTGACCTTCATTGTTATTATTATGTTGAGAAGCCGTATGATGTAGGAAAAGTATCCAAAGTAATATCAGAAGCGCTTGATTTTCCGGGAAATGATAATGTGTCTCAGAGTGTATTCTTCCGAAAAGATGGTATCCTGTATAAGAAAGAAATTTCGGAAATCATCTACATAGAGAACAGCAGAGCGGGACAGACAGTGTATTGCACCAATGGAAACCTGAAGCTTCCATATAAACCAAATAAGAAGATACTTGAAGAGTTAGGCTCGGATAAGTTCGTACAGTGCAGCAGATACAATATTGTGAATACAGACTATATTGATAAGATTGACACCGTCAATCGGTATATACAACTTAAGAACGTAAAAGAACTGATTGAGTTCGGGAATACGTTTAAGAAGAAGTTTTTAAAGAATGTGGTGGGGACTGAATGAACATTAAGCTTGTTATTTGTGAACAGCAGCCCTAAGATTTTCAATTTCGGTTAAAAGCTTTTGGATATGGGCATCTTTGTCTGCGAGTTCGGCTTTCTGCTCTTCAATAGTCCTCTCATAAAACCGCTTTTCACGATAATATATCATACGGTCAAAACACCGCTTGCTTATCTGCTCTTCAGCGCTTAGCTGGAAAATAGATTTGGATGCTTCATCAATATATTTATCTTCTGCTGCTAACATCTTTACTTCCTCCCATGTAGTGGCTTTAAAAAGTTTAGCCCAATAATCTATGTGATACTCCCTGTCCTCATCAGTTGCCAATCCTATCTGAGATAAGTCTATCACACTTAAGGTAAGTTTGTCACTATAAATATGATGATTTTTTACGTTCATTAG
>JAAUZS010000175.1 GCA_014804495.1 Lachnospiraceae bacterium | reverse complement strand
GATAATTTTTCTCATTAAGCATTCCGACCTGTTCCCGATCATGGCTCTATGGATACTTTATACATATTTTTCCTGCTGATTGCCCCTATTTCTTCCAGGAGGTTCATCATCCGGTATACGGTAGCTGTTCCTATCGTACCATCTTCTTTCTGAGCCTTATAATAAATCTCTTTACAGCTGGCACATTCTTCCTCCAAGATTATATCCAGGAGCAGCTGCCTCTGCTTTGTGATCCTGCATCCTTTTTCCCTTAACTTCTGAAGGACAAATTCTTTCTGTATTTTTATATTATGTAAATCTGCTGTTTCCATTTTCTCCTGATTTATCCTCCCTGTCAGCGGCATCATTGGTCTTTCTCTTCTTTCCTGTTATCTGAATAGCAAACATTTAATAGTTAGTATAGACTAACTATTAGGTTTTGTCAATTTATTTGCGAAAAAAATATCACAACCACACTTTGCTATTCATAAATAATACGCAGGACATTGGCATTTGAACAAATTCGAGACAAAATATTAGTGCCTATTGCTGCTTGCCAGATATGACATTGATAAAAATGTGATTAGCCTTATAAACCAGCCTCCGTTATCCCCTTGTTTTGTTGATCCTATCATCCCTCCCCATTTTATAGTTGCTTTTCCCCCGATTCAGAGTTAACATACACCAACCGCGAAAGGAGGAGACGTTCTTATGGACAAAAAATCTACATTGTACCAACTAATGGGTATGCGCATGAATGGCATCATGAACAGGATCACGGAACAGGATGAGGACTACCAGGCACTGCTTCAGGAAGTTGACAAATACTCCGGCAGTCTGGAGGCACTGCATGCACTCCATAAATGAAAGTGCATGGCTGCTCTTTAAGTAAAGTTTACCATATTAACTGTCCGACATATTTTTCGGTAGCCATTCCCCTTGAGGATAATGTCTGCGCTGTGGCGTACTTTCCGTCTCAGGTATTTCTTGTTCAGTGAAATCCCCCGTTTCAGTTCCCCTCGGTAACTGTATGAGCCGTTTCCCCGCCGCCAGCAGTTACGTTTCTCTCTCGCCGTTCCAGGCATCCTTTCTTGCTGTGCCATACTGTTCTGCCTCCTTTCCTCTTTTTCAGGACAACACTATACCATCTTCCTTGAAAAATGCTACCCCCAAAACAAAGATTGATATATATGTTGCCGATTTAGGCAGCATTTGCAGACAACTCCATCTCATTCAATAGGTTTTATTATGTTCTTCTGAAACTTCTCCGGTACTTCATAATTTTTAAGATGTTCATAACCAGCCAGTTCTTTGTTTCCACTTGAGTCAACACGATAAACCAGCTCATCATATCCTAAAGGATTATGCGCCCCTACCTGTGGTGTAACACCGAATTTAACAGAAATAAATCCCGGCTCTTTTTTTCCGATATCCACAATGATTACTTCATAATTATAAACCTATACTTTTTCATAAGACTCCATGTTTTTTATTACTATATCTACACTATGAACCTCTGCAATATTCATCATCATTAATAAATTTCGCAAACCTTTCAGCGAAACTACAAACAATTTAGCAAAACCCATACAATTCCCCTTAAACCACAAAAACAATGTAACTTTCAGACCTATATAGTGCCAAAAATGCCGTATTTTACAAAGGTTCTGAGGTTTTCGCTACTTTATCCACCGGGAACCAAGACACCGGAATAACTTACAAACATCCTTCATCACTTTGATTAATTTAGGCAATAAAAAACGGCTTCAGAGCTATGCCCTTCCACCTGCTTCTGTTTTCCTTTATTCTGATAACGCTATACACATATTAGGCTCTATTTGTGTATGGTGTTCCCTTTTTCCTCTTTTTTTGAACGCTATGCACACAATACACAATTAAAACCATACTCCATTTTAGGAAAACCGATAAATACAATGTCGTACTGCCCCATATCTTCCACCGAACCGGAGATTGCCGGACGCACTGAGCTGTCATTCATCTCAATGGTGGAACGGCTGTTATCATCATGGTAATTCAAATCTGCATCCGTATAAGGCTGCTCCGGTACAATTTCGTAAATATCAGCGGACAGGATGTCGGCAATAGTTTCTGCCACACCTTCTGTGGTATTAGTAGCGGAAAAATATGCAACAAGAATTTTCGTTCCTTCCGCTTCATTCGCAGGCTCATTCTCTGCTCCATCATCTCCCTGCCCATCTTCCGGAGTGGTTTCAGGCATATCTTCATCACTTTCCGGTTCAGAGGTAATTTCCGACAATGTACTTTCCGCAGTATCATTTCCTGTGGATGCAACCTCTCCGGAAAAGTTTTCTGTGGCATTCCCCGCATCAGACGTTTTTTCTTCTGAGGGTTCCTTCTCTCTCCCACAAGCCGCAAGAGAGATAACCACCAAAACGGTAAGTAAAATAGCTGAAATTTTTTTCATGAGTTTTCCCCCAATTCTATCATTACTTAAAATGTAGATGAAGAGAAAAAGAAGCTGTTCTTTTCTCCACACCTACATTATAAAGTGGTTTACAGGTTATATCAAATACTTAGTTTTTATATGTCTCTTATGCCTAAAAAGCATTTAATAAATTCTATAAATCTTTCCGTTGCAAGGCCAAAAGGCTACTGCTTTTTCCATGCTATCGCGCTGTTCGCTGCCAATTCCGGATACAATGGGCGATAAGCAATTTTTTCTTTATCAAGAAAAGGTACAGAACCTTCAATAATTATCGAATATGCCAATCCTTTTTGAACCATGATTGCACCATTTGTACTTAAATTGCTGGTAAACAGGACTTTTGCATTTTGAAAAGAATCCCCAAGCCAGTTTGACAGTTCATTCTGCACATTCGTCCGCCTTGGAAGAATAAGAGGCAGATTTTCCAAATCCTTCGCACTTACAACTTCTTTATTTGCCAAAGGATCATCCGGACGCATTAAAACTCCCCATCTCTCATTTCCCGCCATACGAATAAAATCAAATTTTTCCATATCAATCGGTTCCAGCAGCACGCCGATATCAATCAGACCTTTTTCCATCTGCTCCTTTACCAAATCCGCATTCGCCGTAAAAATGTCATAACTGACAAGCGGATACTTTTTGTGAAATGCTTCTATAATCTCAGATAGAACCTGCACAGCCGCCAGTTCTCCGCAACCAATCACAATCATAGCATATATATGCCCTAAGGGCAATTATCGAATCTTTTTAATGCAAGTGAAGCATCAATGCTTGATTCCTTTCCATGCCAAGGCTATAATATAAAAAATGGATTGGCACAGGACAAGTCAGGAGGTCAGACTTAAGATGAGTTACAAAGACTATAAGGAACTGTTAGAACGATATGATGAATTAGACAGCTTAAGCTTTGACGAAATAACATCAAAGGAAGCGCTTATTCAGAAACTTATTTCTGTTTCAAATGAGAAGAAAGAGATTCAGATTAAGAACAATGCCATCGTGAAAGAATATATTATCAAATATGAAAAATCACCCACACTTGTTGACTCCGAAGCAGAAGCAATGCTTAAGGATTTCTTAAGCATACTCCTGTCAAATCCTGCCAAAATCATAGACCCTCCCATTGCATTCTGCATCTCACGGATATTGCTGCAATATTATCAAGCGGGCGGCACTACCGAGCAGGTCATTTCAATGTTGGAATACTGTACTGTGTTTGAAATCATGCTGAAAGAACATTTAGACGATAACGAGGGCAGCTTCTATGCCACGATGGCAGGACGATATCTTGACGATTTTGACAATCTGTCCGAAAGAGCAGCACGTTCTCTGGCAAACTGCCTACTGTTAAGCGTCATCAACAGAAAAGATATGACAGCCGCTTTGAAAAAGTACCCTGAAATCAAAAAGGAATTTGGAAGAATGCGCCGGAAAATGGGTGAGCAGTTCATGCTGTCACAATTCATCATGTGCCAGACCAATACGCTTGCCTTTTCTCTGGAAGCGTGCCGCAGGGCAGCATATGCAGATAAATACAAAGTACAGCTCCAGGAACCAATGATTGATTTTGCGAAAGCGGCGCCATTAATCGCGGAACTTCGCAACGATTTGGAAACAGTCCTCGATTCGGAAAACGCATCCGGCCTCATCACCGACAAAGTTACGTCCCGGATGTATTGTGCACAGGCAGCCTATCATCTTGGAGAACTGTCGCTGGAAGAACTTCTGGAGAAATTGGAGGAATACTCTAAACCCAATGAAGAACACAATGCCATAGAGCAGTGTTCGGCACTTTTTACGGCAAACTCCTACTATATGGATTATCTGTATAAATGCAGCCGGTATGATGACCGGTATATTCTGGACAAAAGCATGCAAATCGTAAACCATGTCCTGGACGCTTCAAAGGATATGGTGCATCAGTTTGGCAATTACCAGATTAATTCCTGTGTATTGATGTTCGTAAATTCTGCTTCCAATATATTAGATTTTGATTTTTTCAAAAGCACTGTCCTGAATGCTACGGTATATGCAAACAAGGCATTGTATGTACATACATTAATGGTAAAGGAAATATGCCTTACAATCCTTCAATATATATTAGAACATAATCCGCAATACTTAGACGGTGTCGGCGGACACAGCTATGAATATTGTGCCAAACATCCCCGGGAAATCTTAGATTTGATGGAAAACTGCGCCTTATTCCATGATATCGGCAAATATTTCTGCTTAGATTATGTTTCTAATTCTTCCAGGAACCTTACGGATGACGAATTTGAAATCATTAAAGCACACCCTGCCAATTTCTCCAAAATTTATCAAAGAAAAATGAACCCCACCGTGGAATGCGTCCATGACTGCGCGTTACTTCACCATGTATGGTACAACGGGCACGGCGGTTACCCAAAAGAGGCACACACAAAGAACCAGCCATTTGTAAATATTCTGAGTATCGCTGACAGCATTGACGCTGCAACTGATAATATTGGCAGACCGTATGGATTGGGAAAAACGCTGGAACAGTTAATGGAAGAGTTCGACAGTATGAAAGATACCAGATACAGCGGCTATATTTGCGATTTACTCCATGTCGGGGAAATCAAACAGAAGATAACCTACATAATTACTGAAAAAAGAATTGAAATCTATTATAATGCGCATCAGTGATAAAATCATTCACTGTAAAATTTGTGAACAATTTTTTAATGGGAGGCAATATGACAAACTACGATGTAATTATTATAGGAGCGGGACCGGGAGGTATTTTTTCCGCATACGAAATAGCACACAAGAAACCTGATTTGAAGGTGGCTGTGTTTGAATCAGGGCATGCTCTGGAAAAACGCAGATGCCCGATTGACGGAGACAAAGTTAAATCCTGCATCAAATGCGAAACATGCTCTATTATGAGCGGATTCGGCGGTGCGGGAGCTTTTTCGGACGGAAAATATAACATTACCAACGATTTTGGCGGTACACTGCACGAATATATCGGAAAAAAACGCGCCCTTGAGCTAATGCAGTATGTAGACGAAATCAATATGCGCTACGGTGGTGAAGGCACTAAGCTCTATACTACTGCGGGAACGGCTTTAAAAAAAGAATGTATCCGCCACGATTTACACCTTTTAAACGCGTCCGTCCGTCATCTCGGTACAGACATTAACTATGTCGTACTGCAAAATCTATATCTTGATTTGAAGGATAAAGTGGATTTTTACTTCGATATGCCCGTTGAATCGTTACAAGCCATAAAAAATGGATACGAAATCAAATGTAAGGAAGGCACATATACTTGCCGCAACTGCATTGTATCCGTAGGAAGAAGCGGCAGCAAATGGATGGAACGGGTCTGCAAAGAGCTTGACATCCCCACCGAATCAAACCGTGTGGACATTGGCGTCCGCGTAGAGCTGCCATCTGAAATCTTTGCCCATCTGACGGACGAACTCTACGAAAGTAAAATAGTCTATCGCACTGAAAAGTACGGCGACAAAATACGTACTTTCTGTATGAACCCGAAAGGCGTTGTTGTTAATGAAAATACCAACGGAATTATCACGGTAAACGGACACAGCTATGAAGATCCGGCAAAGCATACGATGAATACAAATTTCGCCCTTCTCGTTGCAAAACATTTTTCAGAACCATTCAAAGATTCCAACGGATACGGCGAATCAATTGCAAGACTTTCCAATATGTTGGGCGGGGGCGTTATCGTTCAACGCTTCGGTGATTTGATACGAGGACGGCGTTCAACGCAAAGCCGGATTGACGAAGCTTTTATAACGCCTACTCTCAATGCAACGCCAGGCGATTTGAGTTTAGTTCTTCCCAAACGTATTCTCGACGGAATCATTGAGATGATTTACGCTTTGGACAAGGTTGCGCCCGGTACGGCAAATGATGACACGCTTTTGTACGGTGTAGAAGTCAAGTTCTATAATATGGAAGTTGAAGTTGATGAAAAACTGCAATCCCGCTATGAAGGATTGTACATCATCGGCGACGGAAGCGGAATTACGCATTCCCTTTCCCATGCCTCTGCCAGCGGAGTGCATGTTGCTGATAATATAATAAAAACCATATAAAAAGAATTTGCTTTCCCCACATTGGAAGCAGAATTGTGCATTGTCAAAAAATATCAGGTTATTTGATTCTGCCTGAATGGAGCACTATCAAATAACCTGAAACTCTTTCCACTTCCCTGACCTCTGCCGCCAGACAAAAATAACCGCACGGATTACCCAGTCGCAGACCATGGCAAAGGCAATCCCTATCACTCCCATGTTGAGAACGATTCCAAGCAGATACGATAAAAACAACCGTCCCGCAATCGTGGACAGAATCGAAACATACATCGTGAATTTTACATCCCCTGCTGCCCGGAGTCCATTGCTAAGCGCTCCGGAAAAAGGAAATGCAACTGCATTAAACACATTATGTATCAATACCAGCCAGATTACAAGCTGTTTTGTCTGTGCCTCAAGCGCATAGAACCGCAGGAATAACGGAGTAAATATCAATATCAGTAAATTCCACGCAGAAGACAACAAAAGCGTTATCTTTGATAATTTGGCAAAATAATAGTCTGCCGCTTTTATGTCCTTATTTCCCATACACTGTCCGATTACTGTGATAAAAGCAGGTCCCATTGCCACACCCGCCAGTGCCGCCAAAGACCATATGCTCTGAGCTACGCCGTTTGCCGCAATCTGATAAGTGCCAAAGAGCGCAACGATGCTGCTGAGCGCTACTTTCACTAACTGAAAAATCCCGTTCTCCACCCCGTTTGGTATGGCAACGTTTAATATCCGTTTCAAACAATCGGTATCCCACTTGAAAATCCAATCAGTTATGTAAACCACTTCATTCTTTTTCCGAAAACACAGAACAGTAATTGCAACAGCGGAAAATGTCCTTGCAATCAGAGACGGCCATGCCACTCCTGCCACTCCTGCATCAAGCACAAATACACCGATAACATTACCGACTACATTTATGATATTCGACAGCACGGAGATATACATAGTTACATTTGTCTTTCCAAGGCTCCGGTAAACTGCTGCGCCTGAATTATAGATTGCAAGCGCCGGGTAAGAATAGGCTGAAATTTTCAGATAGGTAATGCAGGCATCCATGACAGAATCATCCACCTTACCAAACAGCAGGCGGAGCATACCTTTATTTCCAATCAGTACCAATACTGCAATCAGCATGGAAAAGACCGTTCCGAACATCAGAAGCTGACTGGCGGACCTTCCTGCACTCTCAGAATCCTTTCTGCCGATATACTGGCTGATTACAACAGCTCCTCCGGACGCCAGCGCCGTGAACAGATAGATAAAAATCGTATTAAACTGATTGACCAGCGAAACACCGGATACAGCCGCTTCCCCCGCATAACTGACGACAAGTGTATCCGCAATCCCCACAAGCATTACCAGAAGCTGCTCTAAAAACAGCGGAATTATCATTTTCCGCAGGTCTTTTCCTGAAAACGGCATCATTTTTTCTTCCATGCCATGACCTCCACAAAAACTATTCTATAATACCGTTTACCTTTAACCATTCGGACACATCTGCCGGCATACTGCTCCCTCCGGAATAATGTACCGATAACGCCTCTCCCATTACCGCATCCGGCACCAGTTTTCCAATAGCCGTCAGGCCCTGGCCAAAACGTCCGCCGCCGTGGGAGCAGAAAGGAATAATGGTCTTTCCGGAAAAATCATATTCCTCAAGAAATGATGCTATCGGCATAGGGATTGACGCCCACCAATTAGGATAATAAAATGTAGCCCGCCTCTGCAATCCCTTGTAAACACGGGCTTTAACGCTATGCAAAAGTGTGTATTGTGTTTCTTTTTATCTGACTTTTGTATAGCTTTTTCGCCATTTTTCTATTTTTATTCTACTACCTGCCATCCTCTTTCGCAAATACTTATGTTGCATAATCCCATATACCCCAAAGGCATGAGAATTGCAGAAACCTTTCTTTTCTCAATTATAAAACTCCCGCCCTATAGCGGAAGCTATCACCTTCTTTATCCATAATGTTTTTTATATAATTCTCGAAGCCATCATATGACTGTGTACTTTAATTGTAAAACTGCCCTATTTTTCTGCCTCCAATCAGAAATTCTCTTCTTAGTCAAGCATCTCTTTCATGCTTTCTTCTTTCTGCCATACCACCTCAAAAAAACAGCCATATAATGCCCAACGAATATAAACATACCCATAACTGCTATATAATCCAGCAGGAAAAAGAATAAAGGCTCATCGTAATCAAAAAACACAAAGTGAACCTTTAACAGCATATAATTTCCTATGTCCCGTTTCACAAAAGCATACATGCCGTATACAGCCGCCACTACTGCAGCAATGCGAAGTATGCAGGTACGAACCTTTGAAGTTCTTTTTACTGCTTTTCCCGCCACTCCCAGCATCATATTCCAGTGCAGCCCAAGATGAAGTGACATCAATACAAACCCCCAATAAGCTGACAGCATATGAAGTTTTCTTCCAAAGGAGCTTCCGCCATGGATCGGCAGAAAGGAGAGAACGCTGCGGGAAATAATGACACCACTGACCATGGAGCCAATCATGGAAAGGAGCACTGACACTACCAGTATCGTCTGCCATATCCGGAAAGGCGTATATTTCCCTTTCAGAAGCACCCCAAACCATCTGCGGTTCAGAACATGATGGATGACAAACAGCAAAAACATTCCTATTCCCAGCCATTCATGGAGAGACTGCCCTATCATCTCATAGGTCATCAAAAACATCAGGGCAGCCGTCATCCCAATATCAACACCTGTCTTAACAATCATTTTGGGGTTCATCCAAACTCTCTCCTCACCAATCCAATATGTTTATTTTTCTCCTGCGGATTCCTTTCATTTCTCTCCATTCCAGAAAAAACGCAGCCCGTTGTATGTATATTCATCACTTGCCGTTCCATTATGGGTATATCCTTCCCGCTCCAAAAATGCCAGATTGCCATCCGCCTCATTATCCGCAAACCGGAAAGTACCGTCCTCCACATCACCCATAGCCATGATCTGCCGCTTAAAGGCGCTGTATGCAAAATCATCCGTGCCGGAAGCAGAAAAGATAAAGAAATCATCCCATGTATGCCCTGATTCCCTGACCAGTTCCGCCATATATTCTCCGT
>JAAUZS010000174.1 GCA_014804495.1 Lachnospiraceae bacterium | reverse complement strand
GGTCTTCCAGTCATAATTTCCAAAGAAAACAAGCGGGAGAGCATCTGAGAACACATCCCTTCCCACATAAAGTCTGGAATCCCATTCCACGCCAAAGAGATTGCACAATGTCGGAAGCATGTCTACGGAAGAGACAGGCGTATCGACAATAATCGGCTCATTATCTTCAAGCTCCCCGCACCAGATAATGGCACGGCTTCTGTCCCGCTCCTCATAGGTGTTCACCGGATAACCATATAATTCAGATAAATACGGCATATTTCCCAAGGCAGCGTCCGAATCCAGTCCATAGGGAAAATGATCCGGCGCGATGCAGATGACCGTGTCATCTGCAATGCCTTTTTCTTCAAGGGTTTTTACAAGATAATCCATTGCCTTTTCAAGCTCAAGGTTCGCCGCTATATAAGCGCGTACAGGTTCCGAGTAGGTAAGATTTTTCTTCTCGCACCATGCGTCTATTGTCTCCTTATTTTCCCTTGCCATGGCATTGTTGCCAAAAGCGTATACGCTATGACCGCTAACCGTCATGTAATAAGCATTAAAAGGCTGTTTGTCAATGTACATCGGCAGAGTTTCCTGCATCAACTCCAAATCGCTGGCCGGCCATACGGGGCTGATAAGATTCTCAAGACCATTACCCACTCCCATATATCCTCCACTGTAACCCAGCTTTATATGGGTCTCATGCCGGTCGTAAAAAGTGTAGGTACTGTTGTGGAACGCCATACCGAAATATCCCTCGTCGTTTAAAAGCGTGCCTATATTGGTGTGCGTTCCGTTCTGCGTTATCTCCTTAATAGAACTTCCGCCGGAAGTAGGAATCAGACCAAATAAAAGCTGATATTCACCTCCGGTCGTTCCGGCAATTGACTGCTGGTAGTAATCATTGAAGTTAATTCCTTTTGTGGAAAGCCTGTAAAGTGTGGGCGTGAGCTCCGGGTCAATGAGAAAGCCGGAAAATGCTTCCGCACAGATCAAAATCAGATTTTTCCCCTCAAAGACGCCTGTATAGGCGTTTTGACTTGACGGTGTGAGCGTGGAAACATATGCATCAATATCGGCACAGTCCCCACCTGCGGCAGCAAGAGCAGCAAAATCAACAGAAATCACACTCTGACCGTATACAACCGGTGTTACCGATTCGTCTTCCTGTGCGGTTTTTGCGTTTTGGGAGGAAGTCTCCTCTTGAAGTGTGACCATCTTCTGAGTGTCAGCTGCTTCTTTTGCCAGTGCGACAGCTTTGCTGCCGGGTATGGTTTTCTCCTTGCTGCTTATAAGAGCATCTTCCGAATATATATTGGCTGTGTCCTGCACGAGTTCAAACTCCGTACTCTCAAAGACAGGAGCGGACGTTTTGGATGAGGCAATGTTCCGAATATCCAGACACACTCCCTCACACAGCCCAAACTGCATGACTGCCGACTCAAAATTATATTGATTTGTATAAATGTCCTTATGCAGACCGCAGCATAAAATAAGGAACAAAGCCGCTCCATAACATGAAGCTCCCCCGGTCAAATGTGCCAGCAAAGAAAGTAAAGAATAAGCAGCCTGCCCTGTACGTCTTCGCCTAATGTCTTTTTCGGATAACTGTCCTATTATCTTTTCTCTTAGCACAAACCACAAGATAAGCGGCAGTAAAAAAAGCACAATATGACTGATTCCGTCAAAGCAGAAAATCAGTCGCCTGATATCAGCGCCAAATCCGCCCAACGCGTCAGTTGCAGCATTAAATATGGTATTTAAGTCATACGCCACCTTAAACTGTCTATATACCAGAAATTCCACAACGAAAATAAGGAATATAAACCCCAGATAGAATGGTGTCAGAATCTGAACCGCTTTTTTCGGCAACAGTGAAATAATGCCTGAAACAATCAGCCCCGCGCAGAGCGAGAATAGTGCCAGAAATACAAATGAACTTCCGGTGTGAAATGTTTCGACTGACAGCTTGAAAACAATCTCCGTATAAAAATGCGAAAGAGACAAAAAAACAGCCAGCCATATAGATCCCTGTGACCAAAAGCCTCTAGTTTTTGCTGTAGAATATTTCTTTTTTCTTTTCTTCTTTAGTGTACTCATAATGATTTCCCTCAATCTTACTTTATCTTATTTTATATTGCTATTATACATGCCTCATGCATCATTCTTGTATCTTTTTTGCATCATTTTTGCATCATTTTTCTTTTCGGTTTATTTGCTTTTAAAAACTCCAAAAAAGTCTTACCCGCCAAAGACATTTCCCTGTCATGTGCAATGCCTATCTCTATGATCTGCTCAGGTATCAAAGGAAGAACCTTCACATTACCACGCCATTCTCTGCTGTTTAGGTTATTATTCATGCTGATTCCCAATCCGGCATCTACCATCTGCCAGGTCGCATAACTGTCTTTTGTATAAAAAAGCGTATTCGGTATTATTCCTAATTCGGAAAAGATATGTGCATTATCAATATCCGCATCCGGATAGGTGTCAATATATTTTTCATTTGCAAATGCTTCCACCGGAACGCCTTTTTCATTTGCCAAAGGATGATCCCTGGGTACCCACGCCATCATAGGGTCATTACAGATTGGTATCCATCCGGACACTTCATCTCTTTTACTGATTATGCACAGATCCAATTGATGACTTTTTAATCTTTCCAATAGTTCTGTGCTGTATCCGGATATAATCTCTACTTTGATTCCCGGATATTTTTCATGAAAAGATTTGATCAAAACGGCCAGTTTACTATAAAAAGTACTGTACGCTGTTCCAATAATCACATGACCGACCTCCATGCCCTTTATTTTCCCAGCCATAAGAAGACAATCGTTTCCACTTCGTACAAAATTACGTATCACTTGCAGCATCTGTTCACATTCCTTGGTTGGGCAGATGCCCTCACGTGTACGGATTAATAGGGCAAAACCCAATTCTTCCTCAAGCGACGCCATCATCCGGCTGATTCCTGACGGCGTATATCCCATCATTTCTGCGGCTGCAGATAAGCTTCCCTGCTCCAGCACACATAAAAGTGTTTTCATTTTTTCCAAATCCATATTAATCCCTTCTTTGACATTTCCTCAAAGCATTGTTGATTTATTTTCGCTTTTCTCAATGTATATTAATCATTATACTATAAATAGTTCACAGGGCAAACCCATATTTACGCTGCGACGCAATTTCCCACTAAAAAGAGAAAAACATGAATGTTGAAAATTTGTGCTTGAGAAAGGAGCATGGTTATAAAAATGAAAAAAAATATTGATCTGACACATGGTAATATGAAGCGTCATATTATTCGTCTGGCTATCCCTTTGATTTTGGGAAATATTCTTCAACAGACCTATAACACAATTGATGCCTTTGTAATTGGGCGATATGCCAGTGAATTAGAATTTTCTTCCGTCGGTGTGGCCGGTTCTATTATGAATCTGGTTATATTTGCAATTGTCGGAGCATGTACCGGAATTTCCATCATCTTTTCTGAGCTATTTGGCGGAAAACAAATTAATAAGTTCCGTACAGAGCATTTTCTTGTGCTGACTTTAGGGACAATAATCACATTATGTATCAGCATTCTTGCTGTACTTTTTCTCATGCCCATCCTGCATTTGACACAGACGCCGCCTGAGATTATGGACTATACAGTCCGTTATCTTAGAATAGTCCTGATTGGACTTCCATTTGTTTTTCTTTACAACCTTTACAATTCCCTTCTTCGTGCAACCGGAAATACCTCTATGTCTTTGTATATTCTTCTTGTTTCCGTTGTCATAAATCTGGGATTGGATCTTTATATGGTCGGCACACTGCACATGGGAATTGCCGGAGCTGCATGGGCAACCTTTTTTTCACAGGCAGTATCCGCTGTATTTTCCGTTCTGATTTTTTACATAAAACTGCCGGACTTAAGATGCTGCAAGAATGATTGTAAATGGGATGATTGCCGCCTATACCGCTGCAACTAGAATCGAAGGATATGCTAATTCATTTGGTGACAGCGGCGCCGCCGCAACGTCTGTTATCATCGCGCAAAATCACGGCGCAGGAAAACAAGACCGTGTAAAAAAAGGCTTTTGGGACAGTCTTGTTCTTCTATTTTCTCTCGGCATCGTATGTTCCGTTATTTTGTATCTGGTTTCACCGAATGCTGTAGTTCTGATTCTTGGACACACATACGGAGCAGCCTTCCAAAACGCTGTTTCATATCTGCGCATTATTGCTTTTTCCTACACGTTCTGTTTTACAGGAAATACGTTTGCCGGTTACTTAGATGGAATTGAAAAAGTCTCTATCCCATTTATCGGCGCGGCAGGTCATATTGCTCTGCGCGTTATATTGTCTTGGTTATTCATACAAGACTATCAGCTTCCGGCAGTTGCTTTTGCTACCGGTATTGGATGGGTTTTGGTGAATCTGTTTTGGTCGATATACCAATTTGTATTTTGTCATAAAACAGAGTGTCCTCCGATATAATTTTTTGCCGTTTCATTTACTTCTAGTTCTTCGTAATGCTATTTAGCCTTGCTAATCTTGAATGAAAACGCTCTGAAAAATCTATTTCTTTTAACAGGGAATCCCGATGAGAAAGGAATCGGGATTCATGCCTATTTATAATATCTGAAATCATAAAGAAACAATCTTGATGATATAAAAGACCAATTAGACAAAACAATTCCCTTTCTCCAAGTTCCTCAATCTTAAAATAATTCTCAAAATTCTGTTCATCCGAAAAATGACAGAAAATAAGCTTTTCCAATATCATCTCTTTTCCTATCTCATCCTGTTCATAAAACTCTTTCAGTAGTTTTTCTTTTTGCATTTTCTTCTCCTTTATCATTTAATCTCCAATTTTGGTAACTGTCTTCATCTCCATTATAGGAGCATAATTAAATATAATCCAGACCTTTGAAAAGGAAAATATTGCAAGTTATGATTAAATATGACAAGCTTTTTAAAACCTTAAAAGAAAACGGTATAAGCCAGTACCGACTTTATAAATATTACGGCATCAGCAGATCACAAATTCAACGATTAAAAAACAACCAATCTGTCACAACACATACACTAAACATGATATTGAATATATTAGGCGAGGGATTCACCCTTAATGACATCGCTGAATTTATCCCTGACACAAATGAAATTTAACGACAAATTTTTCACAGCCTCTATCCGCACCCAAATGAGTACAAAAATAGGAAGCCTCTTCGACTTCCTTTCAACACTCCATCACCATCATAACAATAGTTCGTCTGTTTTCCATACTTTTATTTGCCTCTTGTAAAATAAAAAACTAATCACGCCAATAACTTCACGTATTACTATCTTTATCATTTCATCTTCATAATGTGTGAAATACTTTATTAATATTATACGCCACATAACACTATCCACACAATTATTTTTATAAAAGAACTATTGAATCTCTATTTTGTATTCTCTATTTCCACCACTTCATTTACAACTGAATAATCTTCTCCCGTACAATATTCCAACATGATATGTTCTTCATCTATCAACTCAATATTATAAATTGCAGACATCAAATCTGCCGTTACGCTGAAATCTTTATATATCTCCTGATACAAAATCCCTTCTTCAAAAATATCTGTCAATATCAACGGGGCATTATACCAGTGTTCACCAGCCAAGGGACGGTGCGCGATGTACTTTTCTCCAACTACCCTTGCATTAAAAAATGTGTCCGATATCTTTCCATCTTCTTTTCGAAAATAGAAAGTATATCTTGCCGGACTTCCCGTGCTGATACCGATTTCCAGAATGCCCTCCGCCACTTCCTTAACCCAAGGTTCTTTCGGATACCACTCTGAATAAATCTCACGCCCTTCTCTGTCATATAAGATTACTTCATATCCATCCGGCGTTTCCTGTAGTGAAAACTGAGTGTTGTATATACTTTCCTCAGCTTCGTGCAAAGTTATCCAAAGCTCAATACATTGGTCACTCAGTTTTTTTACAATATCTGACTTCTTTTCTCCCAATCCCAAAGTGTCAACCGTCGCCTTCGGATATGTTACTCCGCTCTGCGCATACCAATACATTAAAATCATCATTACAACAAGCGCTCCGGCCATCATTATCCTCTTCATTTTCCGGCTCCTTTATCCTGATTCATGTTTCTATTATATCATAGCCACATAAACGACTAAAGTATATCACTCCAATAAGAATTACGAAGTAATTCTTGTAGCTCAGGCTGCCGAGCCTGAGCTTATTATATCATAGCAATAAATGCCATAACATAGTGTTTGCCAGCAGGAATTTTAAAATATTACTTTTTCAAGATAAACTTCTCCCCTTCATACACCCTTACCGGATTCCCTCTTACAATTCGGTTATGCTCTCTCCATGCGGCATTGACCTGCTTCACCTCCTGTTCTTTCTGCAAATCCGCGAGTTTATCCCGTAACTTTTCCATAGCCTTCCGCTTGTTCTGGAACTGGCTCCGTTCCTCGGTGGACTGCGATACAAGCCCTGTCGGGATATGTATAATCCGAACCCCGGTTTCTACTTTATTTACATTCTGACCGCCCTTGCCCCCACAATGGAACTTCTCGATTCGATATTCATTGTCTGCCGCAATCTCCGTCTGCTCCGGGATAATACTCACATCTACATACCAGTTCTTTCTCTTGTGGTTCGGACGGAAAGGACTTTTGCATATCCACAATACCGTACCCTCCAGACCGCTTAAGTCATGCTCCGTCCTAAAGCGGATGGAATCAAAGCAGCCTTTTTCATAACCTATAGTGTTCGATATTATTTCTAAATCTCCATATTCTCTTTTTAACGCATCAAACAGTTTTGCAACCGCCAGCTGGCATTCGGACGGTCCCTGTCCTGCGCTTATCTGAACTATCATAAATTAACTGCCTCCTACTTTCTACACTTACTTTTTATTCCTACTTTCTACTTCTACTCTTTACTTTTGCTTTCATTTTTTACTTACACTTCCACTTTTTACTTTTTGCTTCCTGCCTTGAAATTATAGACGGGCGTTAAAACTTCCGTTATTTCTACAGTATCTTTTATCTGCTCCGCAATTTCTACTATGGAACGATAGGCAAAAGGCGCTTCATCTAAGGTGTCCGTCCCTACGCAGCTGCTGTAAATACCTTTCATTTCCTTCTTAAATTCCGATACCGTATATTGATTCTTCACATCTTCACGTTTCAGTCTTCTCCCGGAGCCATGCGGCGCAGAGTAATTCCACTGTGCATTTCCTTTTCCAGTTCCTAAGATAACGCCCTCTTTCATATTTGCTGGGATAACGACTTTTTCTCCGTCCTGTGCTGAAATAGAGCCCTTATGAAGTATTCCGGAATCGTCAATAAAATTGTGCGCCACTGAAAACTGCTCCTCGGCTTTCCATTTCATTCCTTTCAAAATATCTCGGACAATAATCTGCCTGTTCAGCTCAGCATATCGCTGGATAACCTGTACATCTTCCAAATAAGTATCTCTATTATCGCCTTCCAGATAACTCATATAATATGGAATTTCCTTTCCCTGCTCTTTTAAACAGGTATTGGCAAGCTTCGTGTAATATTCCGCCACTTCCTCTCCCAGATGCCTGCTGCCTGTGTGCACTACAAGGTACATAGAACCGTCAGCGCTTTTATCAAGTTCTATAAAGTGATTGCCTCCGCCAAGCGTTCCAAGGCTTCTATCTGCTTTCTGTCTGTTAATATGGCGGACACAGTGAAGCTCCTCATATGAAAATTCCCCTGCCATATGATGAGGTTCTTTCCGAATGACAAAACCCGACGGTACATTTTCCCGGATTATCCTGTCTAACTTCTGAAACTCTGCATTATTCTTATTCAGCTTTACACAGGTCATACCACAGCCTATATCCACGCCCAAAAGCTGCGGAATCACTTTATCCGTGACCGTCATGGAAAGTCCGATTGGCGCAATCTTGCCGGGATGGATGTCCGGCATCATGCAGATTGTGCTGCCGTCTGCGACTTCGTTATCGCATATCATTTTTACCTGAGCCTCAGCATATTCTTCTACATCATCTGTGAAAATTTTCGCTTCGGCATAAATACCTTTTACTGTTTTCATAAATTATAACTTTTCCTTTTCTTTCTAAAAATGGGTACAAAAAAAGCACCCCAAAGGTGCTTTTACACTTCCTCTTTCTAATTATCTGTAAGACTTAGGGAGTGACGTACCTTTGATTGTCAGTTTCATTATTTTGTTATTGATTGTTGTATTGTTCTGCATGGTAAGCCCTCCTTTTTCTGTAATCATGGTTTTTATTGGTAACGGATAAATAATAGCACGATAAATAATGTCCGTCAATTAATTTTTACCAATTTCCTGAATTCTGTTTCCAATGCTTCCCAATCAGGATTTCTATCATCTGCCATAGAATCAACCAACGCCTTGTAATAAGACAGTTTCTCTTCAATATACTGATTGATTTTCTCTATCTTAGGGGCTTTATCTGCCTCGGACATCTTTACCTTTTTCGCTAGCAAATCCTCTACTGCGGCTTTCATATCGTCTTCCAGCACCGCATTAACTAATTCATTAAACTGTACTGGTGGGGGAGACTTTTTCTCTTCAATCCACTTACATGCAAGAATCGGGCGAAGTACATAAAAATACTTCTTGTACTTCACCATGTCATCCATCAGATACTCACGATAATTCTTATTTGCAGTACCGTAGTAGTGATACAGTGACGGCCTACAGGCAAAATAATTCTGAGCCACTTTACTGTACAGGTTTTTCCATGCATCAGTCGTATAATAAACTACCGGTGAATTACTCCACTCGAATAATGTTGCATTGGATTTATGAAAATGCTGCAATGCTTTTTTCAAATCCCAGCCATTTATATCAAGCACCTCATTAAGCTCCCAGTCTATAAAATCCTTTGTATCTCTTAAAGACAAATAGAAATCCATATCCCTGACGTAAATGAATCTCACATCATAATCGCTATCCGGTGAAGCAAAGCCCCATGCTCTGCTGCCGGATTCAATCACATGCAAAACCTTAATATGCTCTTTTTCTTCAATCTCTTTAATTTTCAAAAGAACCAATTCTTCAACCGGTCCTTCAAATTCTTCATATTTCATCATGAACCACTCTTTCATTTATAGTCATAACCAGTTCCTGAACCTTTGACATATCAGGTTCATCCGGTAAATCCGTATTCTCTGCTGCATAATGCAGTTTCTTTTCAAAGTCAGATAACATATCGTAGAAGCTCTCATGGAAAGTTCCGTCTTCCTTCTGATATTTCCCAATGCGGATGTCCATAAGAAGGTCATGCTCTTTCTCTCTGTATGTATTTATCTCACCTTTTTCCAGAATATCCAATGCCATCATAAAAAGTCTTATAAGATGCATCGCATGCTTATTCAGATGTAAATCATCCTTTTTCTTATTGCGCTTTCCAATCTTCTCATAATCCCGGACGACATTCGCCATTGTATTCCACATACATGAATAATCTCTCAGCGGATAATGTGTCAGGCTGGCATTAACAAATATTTCTGTTTCCAGTTCCGGATTCACTGCCTTATCAATAAAAATCTCCAGATTTCCATTCTCAAAATTTTTATAATGATTGTTAAAATCATGCATCGCATTCTTTACAGAATTGAAAATATGCTGCTCCTTTTCGCTCTGTGGAAATGTATCCCTGGCAAGTGCATTCTGTAGTCTGCGAAGCTGTGCATCTGCATATCCTCCAAAAGAATTGATTGCACGCTTTGACAGAAAAAGCTTTCTATTATTAAGAAGCATCTTTCCGATGTCATTAAGATACAAGTAATGCTCCGGATTAAGACCCAGAAGTTCAATCGTATTTGGATTACAGCTAAGCAAAAGCGTAATTATTTTATTGAATGCATAGATTACCGTGTCAGTATTCTCATCAACATACTGCTCAAACTGAGTAAGCCCAATCAAATCAGATTTCTGATTCAGTGTAATACCCCTGATATCTATATCACTGCCCTCAACATTAGTGCCATAGGAATAGCTTCCTGCAAGACCAAGTAAGATTACATGTTTTCCAAGATGCCCATTGGTTTTTATAAAATCATATTCTGTTTGCTGTAAAATGTCTTTATAATCCAAATATCCCACTCCTGTCTGACCTCTGTGTCTAATAAAGATTCTAATATCAATCTATCACAATTTTCCATCACCGTAAATACGACGATAGCATCGGAATAAACAAAGCCATTGAATGTACAGCGTCACACCGTCCTTATGCGCATGGGGCAGACCAGCCTGCTTTAATGCAATATCTACCTGCTTTTTGCTAAGAAGACTATTCTTCCTTCCAAAGCCGTATTTCATTGAATGTGATATGAATTTTTTAAATGCCGCAAACTCGCTTTTGTTCAGGTCTGGAATCGGCTTTCTGGCGAAATGCACCATGACCGAATCTACCGTCGGCATCGGATGAAAGTCTTCCCTACGGAAATAATAGACCACTTCAATATCCCAATTTACCTTAAGACACAGCGACTTTTCCGTTTCGCTTGCAGCGCCCGTAAATCTTTTGGCTGCTCCTTTAGCCATAACAAGCCAAATGTCTGTAGCGGGATTTGACGCTTCTGTCAGTTTATCCACAATCTGCGTGGTTATAAAATAGGGAATATTAGCAAAAACTTTGTAATTTCCCTTAACAGGAAGGGAATATTTAAGAAAATCTCCCCAAATCAATTTCAGATTTGTAAATCGGCTAAGCTTTGCTTTTGTTTTTTCATACAACTTTGAGTCAAGCTCAATAGAGTAAACGAAGCTGCCTCTTAAGCATAGTTCTTCCGTCAGATGTCCTTTTCCCGTTCCGATTTCAATAACCGTATCTTCCTTATTTATTTTGCCGATACTGATAATTCTCTTAATCAGTTTTTTATCCGTTATAAAGTTCTGTGACTCCGTTAAATTTGCCCTGTAGTCATACTTGGGCTGTTTTCTGCCTTTTTGCATAGTTATACCTCCACTCCTAAGCGTTTTTCAATTAGGTTTACGGGTAAACAAAAAAGCAGAAAATATCTCCTAAACGGAAATCTTTCTGCTTAAATTATACAATAAGGTATACAGAAAAAGACAGACTCTTTCTATCTGTTAGATGTGCCCCGCATTAAAGACACTTCTATAGATGTGGCTCCCATTGGAGACACTTCTATTATTATATAACGCATGATAATTTGTATTCGCACGCAAAAAAATCCCATTTAAATGAGACAGTATATCTGCTTTTTATCGCCCCTGAATACGGATGCGGATGCGTCCAACACAAATCAACATACGTAAGCCACCTTTCTATTTGTTTTAATATTTGTATTATATCAAAATATGAAGAGTTCTGTAAAGAGGTAATTTTCCACCCTTCATCTCATAGAGGTCAATAACTCTTCCGGTTTCCAAACTTTTATTTCTGCTGCTTTATAATCATTAGGATTTCGCGTGACGACACCATCCATAGCTTGTAACACAGCAACTGAATATTGCACAGAATCCTCAAAATCAGCCCATTCTATGTTTATAGCATTTTGTATCTCCTTCTCGGATACACTTGCAACATATACCACTGTGAGCAGCTCTTTCATCAAATTTTTAACCATACCTTTATCTCTAAGCTGTCGATACGCAAGATAATAAATATCTGTAATTGCAGAAGCAGATACATATTCCTCTACATCATCCCTTTTAGCTAAGCCAAGGATTTCCAGCGACAATTTATGGAACGGTTCCCGTTTCAGCATAACATCTAACACGATGTTTGTGTCAATCAATATTTTCATACTTTTTAAGCCGTTCCTCTCTCAATTCTACTAAAGACATATCTGTATAAGGAATTGCTCCAACTAATGACTGTAAAGCCTGTTCAATGTCTACCGCTTTCTTGGATGATTTATCTTGTTCTTCTGCCGGAAGTACAATTACTTCCAGCTTACGATTTTTAAAAGTTTCAGGCAAAGTCATTATCGCCATCAGACTATCCGCATCAATGTATTTTCTTAATACTTCCATTTTGCCTCCTACACCACCAAATAACCTATTTCAATTCTTTACATGTGTTTAAAATAATTATCATTTCACTCACATTATATACGAAATACTCCATTTATATTATACTCTACAAAATACCGCTCACACAACGAAATTTTTATACTAACCACTTAGCACCCAAATAATTCCACCGTCTTACTCATCCTTTCCGCAATTGGTACTCCGAACGGACACCTTGCTTCACACGCATGACAGGAAATACATTCCGATGCTTTGTGTTCCAACAGCTCATAATGAGACTTCACTGTCGCCGGCACTTCCGTCTGCATAGTTGCAAGATCATAATATTTATTTATCATCGCAATATCCAGATTGGATACACATGGTTTACAATGTCCACAGTATGTACATTCGCCTCTATACGAATGAAATGGTGCATTGGCGATTACAGATGCATAGTCTTTGGCTTCTTCCGAAGCATCCTCATATGCAATTGCATCGTCAACCTGTTCTTTGGTATCATAACCGCACAAAATAGAACTTACGGCAGGGCGCGTCAGTGAATAGTGAATGCACTGTATCGGAGTCAGGCTCACGCCAAAAGGAGAACGCTTTTCATCAAAAAGCCTTCCGCCCGCATATCCTTTCATAACGGTAATACCTACATCATTCTGCTCGCATAATTTATACAATTCAGCTCTATCCGGGTCAATTCCTGTGAGCTTTTTATCATATTCTTCCGCAAACAAAGTGTTTATATCATCACTTGCAGGAAGCATGTCAAATGCCGGATTAATACTGAAAAGAATCATTTCCACAAATCCTGACTTCGCCGCCAGCTTCGCAATCTGCGGATTGTGGGAACTCATTCCGATATGCCTGATTTTGCCTGTTTCCTTTAATTCTCTGACATATTCAATAAATTCAGACTCCATAATGTGATTCCAGTCCTCAAGTGAATCCACAAAGTGAATCATTCCAAGGTCTATATAATCAGTCCTTAATCTGGTTAGAAGATCTTCAAAAGCCGGTTTAACATACTCCATATCTCTGGTACGCACATATTGCTCATTTTGCCATGTAGAGCCGATATGCCCCTGAATGTACCAGTTCTCTCTGTTTTCACAAATTGCTTTTCCGATAATATCTCTGGATTTCGGGTCAGGCATCCAACAGTCCAGAATATTAATACCTTTTTCACCCGCATATTTTATTACTTCCACGGCCTCTTCTTCCGGATGCCGTTCCAACCATTCGCCGCCGAAACCAATTTCACTTACCATCAGATTTGTTTTTCCAAGACGTCTTTTTTTCATCTTCATCACTCTCCTTGATTTTATTATAGGTAATATTTGCGATAAATACAATCAATTTTCCTCAGAAAGTGAACCATAGTATAGACGTCCCACAAACACTCAAAGCTCGGCATTATCAGTCAAAATACTCCTCAAGGCATATCTGCCTGTTAAATATTTCTTCCGCCGCTTCCTCTCCTACATATCTATAGTGCCAAGGTTCATAAGCAGTCCCCGTAATATCTTCTTTATCTTGTGGATAGCGCAGAATGAAACCGTACTTGTATGCATTTTCTGCAAGCCATTCATAGACTTCCTCATTTGACGATTTTTCTTTATCGGCATTTATGTCAACCGCAATACCTAATTGATGCTCGCTTGTGCCGGGTATTGCCACCCATGTTTCTGCAAGCCTTTTTGCCCTTGATTTAGAATATCCTTCACGTATAAATGCCATTACCTTATCATCAAGTATTCTCTGCTGTTCATCCGCAGTCCGATACCCTTCCCGGACAATCGGGTATATCCCGTCCTCCCGCATAGCGTCAAACATATCCTGCAAACAAGGATATATCCTGCTGTCTATCATTTGACCATTTGATAATTCCGTTAATGTCACATTATAGTCTTCCGGTATTTCATTCCAAGCATTTACCAAAATTAAATTCCATTCTTCGTAGTCCTGAATAACATGTCTTTTTTCGGCTTGCACTGACTTTTCTATATAATAATTAAATTGCATGCCGACTTCTATTAACAGCTTGCCTGCTATACACAGCATATAAAATATAACAATATATTTCAGGAACTTTCTTATAATATTTGTCTTTGAATTATGTTTTTTTGACATTTTCCCACTAAACCCTTTACTAAATCCTCAACCTTCTTGACCATCTCTTTACAACCAATGGCATACACACAATACCAATCAGCGCAGGAACGATAATCAACAGATATGGCGACCATACATATTTCCCGAAGATATGATATGTATATGTCCGGAAAATATCAGTTCCGCTTCCCACTAATGGGATTAAATTCAATACTTTCTGCAATCCATAGGGAAGATACGGATCAATTATCGTTGGAACATATACAACAGCAAGACTAAGGATCAACGCCAGTACATTGCTCTTTACAGCAGAAGAAATAAGCATAACAATACCGGCATATCCGACCATCCCAATAAGTGTAAACGCATATTCATAAATTTCTCCCTGCAGCATATTCATAGGCGCAATCGCAATCATCTTAATCATCTGAACCGGCATATCCCATCCTGTGGTTCCCATAAAGAAAAGCTGAGTTACAATCTGGCCGATGGAAATCATTGCAAATAATTCCGCGGTAAAAGCCAGACCGGTAACAATTTTAGCAAAAGCAATTTTTTTCCAGCCGTTTTTTGTTGTCAATACTAACGAACTTGTATTGTTATGCCATTCCCCGGCAAAAAGCGTGGACAAAACAATTGCAAGAAATACTGCCATTGAATCTTTTGATGCATCAATCGTACGAGCCAGAATTTGTTCCCAGCCTCCTTTCCATCCATAATGG
This sequence comes from Lachnospiraceae bacterium, assembly GCA_014804495.1. GTDB lineage: Bacteria > Bacillota > Clostridia > Lachnospirales > Lachnospiraceae > UBA3282. The sequence goes on along the minus strand of JAAUZS010000174.1, from coordinate 2,659 downwards.
AATGGTTTGGGCACCTTGTCCTCTATTTGTAACAAATATTCCCTTTCCTTTCCCGTCTGATTATTATTTTCCAGATATTTTTCAATAGCTGACTTCCTTCTTCCATAAAAATCAGTCAATTTTTCCGGTTCATAATAGTCGATGCATACCTGATAACTCCCATGTTCTTGAAGTTCAGGCCACAAATCTTCCAGCCAGTCATTGATTATTACCCAATCAATTAAATCCCACGCCCTTGCTGCATCGACCGATACCATTCTCCGATAATCCCGTACTATTTGCTGCATGGTCTCGTCAGTCAGGTCTCCCGCAATTGAAAGTGCATACTCCTGCCTGTCCTTTATGGCATCATACCCATCGAAATTGTTTCCGAAAAGGCCTCCGCCTGTAGTAAAATCATCCCTGCTTCCAAAACTAAAGCATTGAAAAGAAAGTATGCTCCCGAATACCACCAAATACAGGAAACACACAAACACGCTTATTTTTGTACTCTTTTTCCGCCATAACTTCTTATATTCCAATAAAAATAATTCCATAGCTGCTACACTCCTTCCTGTTCTGTCGGAAAATAATATAAGTATAAATCTTCTAACGCAGCTTCACATGGAACAGCCATCTCACTCGGTTTATTATCTGAAATGATACGAAGCACCACCTGCTGTCCCTCATGCCGCAAATTTGCAACCGTTGATTTCGCCTGCCACTTTCTTGTCTCTTCCTGTGGCACTGTCAGCTCCCATACTTTTCCATTTGCTTTTTTTATCAACTCATGAGCACTGCCCTGTAATACAAATTTCCCTTTTTTCATAAGCAGAACTTCATCTGCAATTGCCTCTATATCAGAAACAATATGTGTAGAGAGAATCACAATCTTATCTCCGGCATAGTCAGAAAGCAGGTTGCGAAAGCGAACTCTCTCCTTCGGATCCAGCCCGGCAGTCGGCTCGTCCAGAATCAAAATCTCAGGATTATTAAGCAACGCCTGCGCTATCCCAACCCGCTGTTTCATACCGCCTGAGAAAGTCTTTACTTTCTTTGAAGCCACATTGCTTAAGCCAACTACTTCAAGCAGCTCTTTAGCCCTTTCCCTTGCTATATTCTTAGGTATACCCTTAAGTGCGGCAACATACAGCAAAAATTCCATAGCCGAATAATTCGGGTAATACCCAAAATCCTGCGGCAGATAGCCCAATACATTTCTGTAATCAGCGCCCATAGAAGTCACTTCATTTCCATCTAAAAGCACCTCTCCCGACGTTGATTCCAGAATAGCGCACATCATCCGCATCAGTGTTGTCTTTCCTGCCCCGTTGGCTCCTAAAAGTCCGTATACTCCGGGTTTTAAAGCCGCACTGACGCAGTCTACGGCAATTTTACTTCCGTAATGCTTTGATAAGCGGTCAATTGATAATTCCATATATTTTTCCTTCCTTTCTCATAGCTAAAATATAATAAATTTCCTTTATAAAAAACGCTGCAAAAAATATAAAGGCAGCAATCCATATGCCCAAAGCTGATGCTTCATACAACCATTGTATATTTATAGCAAGCAATCCCCAGCAAGCACAGGAACCAAGCATTAAAACCATGCATATTTGCATATTTTCTTTCCTGCGAAGTCGAATCAGGCGTAACATACCAGTCATACAAACTAAATAAGGAACCAGACAGTATAAAATCATCCGGCTTATTCCACTGTATGAATTTTGAAGGTGTACCTCCAAAGAAATAAGTACTGTCATGCATACAAGATTTGCAGCCCCCACCAGAATCAGCTTTGCCAATACAATCTGCGCACTGGAAGCCCTTGTAGCAGCTTCAATCTCACTCATTCCATAATACTGACATCTGAACATAGCCGGCACGAGCGCCAGTACAAACAACGGCATAAAAATCGGAAGATATTCAGGAATATCAGCTACTGTAGAAATTGTCAGACATGTGATACATAATACAACTGCCTGTAATCCAAAAATCGATATTCCATCAAAGCGGAAAATATCCGACAAATACTGAACAAAACCTGTCCTCGGTTCTTCCTGCTTCTTTTGTGCCAGTTCCTGTTCCCTCATTATTTCAGTACATAATTTTATAGTTTCTTCCAGCCTGACACCATTTCCGTCAGGATTCTTTTCAGCTTCCGTCACTTTCTGCGCGGACTGCTGTAAATACTTATGTAAACTTCTCTTCAATTTCCTATCTCCCATACCTCTGCTCCTTTCTCATAACCGCTAATGCATTCCTGACCCTGCTTTGGGCTGTCCGCATATTGCATCCTGTTATTTCTGCAATCTCTGCGAAACTTAGCTGCTCGCCAAACCGTAGGATAACCGCCTCTCTTTGCTCCGATGATAAAATACTTAAAAGGTATTGTATCTCCTCCTTATCGTCTATCCGGGATATCTCGTTACGCTCATTTACTATACTTTCTTCATCTTCAAGCGGATAAATCCTCTGCCTTCTGCTTTCATCTATGCACAACCTATTTGCAATCATATATAAATAGGCTTTGAATTTTTGAGAGGTACGCCCTTTCTTTTTACTATCATAATGCGGCAGATTCCTAAATAACTTAAGGAAAGTCTCCTGAGTCAAATCCTCCGCTTTTTCCAAGCCGGAACAATGCCATCTGCAATATCGGAAAATTGAAGAATAATAG
>JAAUZS010000173.1 GCA_014804495.1 Lachnospiraceae bacterium | reverse complement strand
TTTCAAGCTATAAAGCTTGAATTTTCTTATAAAAAAATGCAGCCATGGCAGGCACCACCTGCACATTTTTGATTTTTGTTTCAGCTGCATTTCTTTATAAATTAAATATAAACTTTTCACTGTCTATTCTATAATGAAATTTTTATTGACATTCCTGCTAGTATCTATTAATATTTATTTTGTTCAAAATTATTCTGTTAAGAATCTTATGAATCACGGCATGTCGCCGAAGAATTCAAACATCAATAACGTAGTTGTACAAACTATACAAGTTCATAAGCAGGGTGCTATGTCGCCGTCGGTACTTAGGTGCCGTATTTTGGCACCTTATGTACCGCTACGAGCGACAATGCAGCGCAAGCGTGCCCTGCGTTGAATTGTATAGTTTGTACAACGGACGTCTTGAAAAACCTAGAAAAAAGGAGGAAATAATTTGTTTAGTTCAATTACATCAGGCGCAGTTCATGGAATCAGAAGCTATCTGATTCAGGTTGAGGTAGATGCGTCAAAAGGCCTGCCATGTTTTCAGATGGTGGGACTGCTTGGTAATGAGGTGAGGGAGGCCAGAGAGCGGGTAAAAGTCGCTTTGAAAAACGCCGGACTTCCCCTGCCGCCGATGTGCATCAATGTAAGCCTGTCCCCTGCGGATATGCATAAAGGAGGAGCCCTGTTTGATTTGCCTGTGGCTGTCGGTATTCTGACTGCATTGGAATATCTGCCGGAAAACAGTGCTGAAGATACCGTTATCATTGGAGAGCTGGGATTGAATGGAGAAGTCAAGCCGGTCAAGGGAGTGCTGCCTATAGTCAGAGAGGCGGAAAAACAGAGAATAAAACGATGCATCCTTCCGAAAGATAATGCTGCAGAAGGAGCGGTTGTACAGAATGTTGAAATAATAGGCGTTTCGGATATTACGGAAGTCTTAGCCTATCTTAGGGAAGAAGAAGGAAGAAGGCGGGAATTGATAAGCCCGACGAAAATAGACGTTCAGTCATTACTGGCAAGAAAGCAATGCGATTCACGGCCGGATTTTGCAGACGTGAATGGGCAGGAAGGCGTAAAAAGGGCAGCAGAGATAGCGGCAGCAGGTTTTCATCATCTTCTTATTGTCGGACCTCCCGGTGCCGGTAAGACTATGATTGCCAAGAGAATTCCAACTATCCTTCCGCCCATGTCGTTAGAAGAAAGCATGGAGGTTTCTGAGATTTACAGTATATCAGGTCTGCTTGCGCATGAAGATGCGCTCATAACCAATCGTCCCTTTGTTGCCCCTCACCATACCATTACAAGGCAAGCGTTAGCCGGCGGCGGAAAAGTACCGGCTCCGGGTATGATCACGCTTGCGCATAGAGGTGTCTTATTTCTGGATGAATTACCGGAATTTAAACGAGAAACCATAGATATTCTACGCCAGCCTTTAGAGGACAGGCATATACAGCTTGCCAGAAGCGGCGGAAGCTATCTCTATCCTGCTGATTTCATGATGGTGGGCGCCATGAACCCTTGCCCTTGCGGTTATTATCCCGATATGCAGAAATGCAGCTGTACGCCATATGAAGTACACCGCTATCTGGAGCGGATATCGGGACCGATTCTGGACAGGATTGATATCTGTGTGGAAGCTTCTGCGCTTAAGCTGTCTGAGCTGACAGATACGGGCGGGCAGGAAAGCAGTGAGCAGATACGTGCACGGATATTGAAAGCACGGAGAATACAGCAGAAACGCTTTGAAGGAACGAAACTTCGTTTCAATACAGATATGGGTGTGGAAGAGATTCGGAAATACTGTGCGTTGGGTCTGGCTGAGGAACGGCTGATGGAGCAGTTCTTTCGGAAAATGAATCTGACGGCAAGGGGCTATCACCGTATTCTTAAGGTGGCGAGAACCATAGCTGACCTGGCAGGGGCTAAGAATATTGGGGAAGCACATCTGACAGAAGCGCTTTGCTATCGTGTGTCGGAGCATAGATTTAAATGATTTGAAAAAAGTTTCAGGAAAGGAATATTGATGTGGATTTTAAAGTTAACAATATAGAGAAAATAGAAGACGGCATGCTGCCTTATGCGCACTGGCTGTACAGTATCAATGGCATAGGCAGCAAAACGATCAGATACATGCTTGAGCAGGCGGGGACGCCGGAAGCATTATACCGGATGCCAAAAGAAAAAATCGAAAGCCTTTTGCCGCCTTCTAACAGAAAACCGGAGCTTGCTGAGAAGATTGCGGTTTCAAGGCAGAAAATTGATATTCAGAAGGAATATTTGCGCCTTAAAAACAGGCAGATTAAATTCATCTGTCTGGGACACCCGGATTATCCGTACAGGCTCGCTAACATTTCGGATGCTCCATATGGAATTTACTATCGGGGAAAACTGCCGGAGCAAAGCAGACCGGCCGTGGCGATTATAGGAGCCAGAAACTGCTCGGAATACGGACGACAAATGGCGAAGCATTTTGGAAGTGAACTTGCAATGATGGGAGTGCAGGTCATCAGCGGTATGGCGAGAGGAATAGACGGAATAGGGCAGAAAGCGGCGCTTGAAGCAGGAGGATACTCTCTGGGAGTGCTGGGATGCGGAGTGGATATCTGCTACCCGGAAGAGAACAGGGCTCTGTACGATATGCTCTGTCTGCAAGGCGGCGTCTGTTCGGAGTATCTTCCCGGAATCCTACCGAAGAACAGCCTTTTTCCGCCGAGAAACCGTATTATAAGCGGAATCTCGGATATTGTGCTTGTTATCGAAGCAAAGAACAGGAGCGGTACATTGATTACCGTAGATATGGCATTAGAGCAGGGAAAGGAAGTCTATGCACTGCCCGGAAGGGTGTCTGATGCCTTAAGCGAGGGCTGCAACCGATTGCTCCAACAGGGAGCGGGAATAGCAATGTCTCCGCAGGAGCTTGCAAAGGATCTTATGGGAAAGGTCGGTTTGGTGCAAACAGAGTTACCGTCTTGCAATAGAAAAGCAGACAGAAAAAATATGGCGCAGACAGATGGCGAATGCATGAACATCACTTTATTATCAGATGTTCAGTCGAAACTTATGCGGGTTTTGGAAGAAGAACCGCAGTCTGTGGAAATTATTAAAGAACGGATGTTATTAAAAAACGGCTGTGATTTACCGTTGCCTGAATTATTAAATCACTTAGTAAAACTGTGTCTATTCGGAATGGCTAAACAAGTAGGGAACAGCTATTTTGCGAAAAACTAACGAAGTTTTCCGACTCTGTCCAACTACCTCAATAAGTCTGCTCAATAGTCTTGCACAAAAAGTTTAAAAAGAGTAAAATAACATAAAGTAGGCTTATATAATATATGGAAAAAGGGGTATGTGTTATGGAGAGCAGGAAAAAATTGCGTCTTGGAGATGTTCTGATAAACAGCGGGGTCATTACGGAAGAGCAGTTGGAGAAGGGCCTGCAGCTGCAGAAAGGCAGTGGACGTAAGCTTGGAGAGACGCTGGTAGACGAAGGCATAGTAACGGAAGATAATATTTTACGCGCTTTGAGCAGTCAGCTGAAACTTGGCATTATTGACCTACAGAACGTTACGATTGAAGAAAATGTACTTTCGCTGATTCCGGTAAACGTTCTCAAAAAGCATAAGATGATACCGTTTGAATATTCGCCTGATAATATGAATATCCTGAGAGTGGCTATGGCGGACCCGATGGATATGGCAGCTATCGACGATATAAATATTATAACGAATCTTCAGGTGGAACCGGTAGTTTCGACGACCAGAGGCATCATGATCGCACTGGATAAATATTATGGTAATGCCGAAGTTAATTCCGCACTGGAAGAGTATGCCAAAGAAAAAGAAAGCCAGATGATGGAACAGGAAGACATGTACAGCGAAGATGTCAATAATTCGCCGATTGTCCAGCTGGTTAAGAGTATGATTGAACAGGCGGTAAGACAGAGATCTTCGGATATACATATTGAGCCGATGGAGCGGCAGGTACGTATCCGTTACAGAATAGACGGCGCTCTGTATGAAAGAGCGACATATAGTATCAGACTGCTTCCTGCGATGGTAGCCAGAATCAAGATTATCGGCGGCATGGATATAGCTGAGAAAAGAAAGCCGCAGGACGGACGTATCACTCAGGTCGTAGACCGTCAGGAATTTGATATCCGTGTATCTATTCTGCCTACGGTATATGGCGAAAAAGTAGTTATGCGTCTTACATCCAAAAATGCGCTTAGCAAAGAGAAGAGCCAGCTGGGATTAGGACCGGAGGATATGAAGAAGTTCGACCATATTTTACAGAATCCTCACGGTATTCTGCTGGTTACGGGACCTACCGGAAGCGGTAAGTCTACCACACTTTATACGGCGCTCAGCGAGCTTAACAAAGAGGATGTAAATATAATCACGGTAGAAGACCCGGTAGAGGCAAATATAGACGGAATCAATCAGGTACAGGTTAATCCTAAAGCAAACCTGACATTTGCCAGCGCCCTTCGTTCCATTCTGCGTCAGGACCCTGATATCATCATGATTGGTGAGATTCGTGATCAGGAAACGGCAAGTATTGCGGTACAGGCTTCCATAACAGGGCATCTGGTTGTATCTACCCTACATACCAACTCCGCGGCAAGTACAATTACCCGTCTTGAGGATATGGGAATTGAGCCATACCTTATTGCGGATTCTACGATTGGTGTTATTGCACAGCGTCTGGTGCGCCGTCTGTGCCCGGAATGCAAAAAAGCAAAAAAAGCTGATGAGGAAGAACTTGAACTGTTAAACAGAAAGCCGGATGAGGATATCACAATATATGCACCGTGCGGCTGCCCGCGATGTGACGGCACCGGCTTTAAAGGAAGAATCGGTGTATATGAGATCATGGAAATTACGCAGCCGTTAAGAAATATTATCAGTAAGAACGGAGGCGCCGAGGATATAAAAGAAAAAGCGCTGAGCGAAGGGATGCATACTCTGCGTATGTGTGCTACCGACTATGTGCTGCAAGGTATTACATCCGTTAGTGAAATGATTAAGGTATCGTTTGACTCATAATAATTTTGTGGTCATACCTTGCATTAGAAAATCGGATTTACGCAAATATACGAAAAAACGTTTTACTAAATTCTCACTTGCGTTTTCTCACGGAGTGTGTTAAATTAAAAGCATGAAATCTTTTCTCACACGATAAATTCTTAATTCAGATGTGTGATACACCTATTGATTAGGTGTCCGGCTTTTCGCCAGAGATGATGGATCAAAAGCTGGATCAGAAGTTTGATGAAAAGTTAAAGCCAATCTATGACAGGTTGGACAGACTGGAATCGGATATGACATATGTCAGGGTAGTGCAGTTGGAAAATAATGTGATACCGCGGCTCAATACGATAGAAGAATGCTATCTGGATGCATCTAAAAGGTTTGTTGAACGGACAGAACAGATAGATGCCATGAGTGCGGATATTAAAGTTATCCAGAGCGTTCTTGCAGACCACAGCCGGAGGCTGGACAAAATACCTGTATAAGACATAATAGGCACATATAATATAGAAAATATAAACTTTTTGTATTCTAAATTTTAATTAAATATCAGTTGAAAAATATGCTTTGTAGTATTATAATTGCTACAAAGCATATTTTCTTTTGTATCGTTTATTTATAGATACATCTTCGTTCTATCTCATATAGAAATTCTTTTGAAAATTCATGCTTTAATTTCAAACATTACAGGCAGGAGTTTTCAAAAAGAAGCGCTCCTGCACACATTGACAGGAGGCAAATATGGAAAGAACCAGAAAAAAGTACGAGGAATTGACAATTATTGATGATTTTATGTTCGGAAAGGTGATGAGGAATCCAAAGCGCTGTAAAAAACTGCTGGAAATAATTCTGGATGTGAAGATTCGAAAGATAACATTCATTGATGACCAGCAGACTGTAAATCCTGATTACAGGGCGAAAGGCATTCGCATTGATGTCTATGTCGAGGATACTGCCGATACGGTTTATACAGTGGAAATGCAGATTCGGAACACCGGAGAGCTTCCGACCAGAAGCCGTTATTATCAGGCTGTACTTGATATTAACATGATTGAAAAGGGACTGGATTATGAACAGCTGAAGAAAAATTATGTAATTTTTATTTGCAAATTTGATTTATTTGGTAAGGGCAGGCATATATATCATTTTGAAAATCTTTGCAGAGAGGATACGTCGGTCCGCTTAGAGGACGGAACAGAGAAAATATTCCTTAATACAAAGGGTACACTGGATGATGTGGACGAAGAGCTTCGCAGTCTCTTGGACTATTTTGAAAGTCTGGTGCCACAGGATGCATTTACCGGACAACTTGATGAGGCAGTAACTGCCGCCAGATTACATAAGGAATGGAGGCGTGAATACATGAAAATGGAAATGATGATGAGAGACAGCCGCAGAGAGGGAATAAGTCAAGGGTTAAAACAAGGATTAAAACAAGGATTAAAACAAGGATTAAAACAAGGGTTAAAACAAGGAAGAGCAGAAGAAAAAGTAAATTTGGTGTGCCGTAAGCTGACAAAAGGAAAAACTCCGGAGACAATTGCTGATGATTTGGAGGAAAACTTAAGTGAGATACAGCGAATCTGTGATGTTGCGGCAAAATATGCACCGGATTATGACATAAAGAAAATCTTACAGGAATTTCTGGCATAGTAAGCTTTTTGTACACATATTGTGCAAAAATATTAAAAGAAACTTACAAAATATGTATAAAATGACGAAAAAATGACGCTTAAAAGACTTGTATACTTTTTAAAAAAATAGTATAATGAACTCATAAAATTGATAAAATATTAAGATTTTTGTAATTTTACTAAGATAATGGAGGTTCGCTCATGGCGGATTGGGGATACGTTGCCATTGATAAAAGCGGAAAAGAGATAAAAGGCTCTACGCAGGGTAATAGTGAAGAACAGATAACCAGAGAATTGAAGAATCAGGGTCTGATTGTTCTGGAAGTGACAGAACAGAATGCCATGACCAGGGATATCAATATTGATTTCGGCGGTGCACCGACGCCCAGAGATTTGGGCGTATTCTGTAGGCAGTTTTCGAGTATTATGCGTGCAGGCGTTACGATTATTGATGCGCTGAACATGCTGGCGGAAGCAACTGAGAATAAGAAACTGCAGACAGCACTGTATGCCGTCAGGGCGGACGTGGAAAAAGGTGAGACTTTCGGTGACTCTCTTGCAAAGCACCCTAAAGTGTTCAGCGAACTTATGATTCAGATGGCAAAAGCCGGTGAAGCATCCGGTAGCCTGGAAATATCCATGGAACGTATGGCTACCCAGTTTGAACGCTCGGCGAAGACCAAGGCGCTTATCAAAAAAGCTATGATTTACCCTATCGTGGTAATGATTGTTGCGGTAGCGGTAGTTATTGTCATGCTGGTAGTCGTTATACCTTCCTATATGGAAATGTTTGAACAGCTGAATACGGAACTGCCGGGAATTACGCTTATGGTTGTTGCCATGAGTGACTTTATTCAGTCATATTGGTACATACTTGTGCCTGTCATCATAGCGATTGTTTTTGCAGTTAAGACTTTCGCCGGAACCTATATGGGCAAGCATGTTTTCGGTAAATTGCAGTTGAAGATACCGGCAATAAGTAACCTCGTTGTAAAGAGCGCGTCTGCATTGATGGCAAGAACATTGAGTACTCTGCTCAGCGCAGGTGTACCTCTTATTGAAGCGGTTGATATCGTATCAGATACGATGACAAATATATGGTTTAAAGAAGCGTTAAAAGATGCGGTACAGGAGATTATGGTCGGCGCGCCGCTGTCACAGCCGCTTAGGAGCAGCGGACTGTTTCCACCGATGGTGTACCACATGATACGTATAGGTGAGGAAGCGGGTTCCACAGAGGAGATGCTCGATAAGCTTGCCGATTATTATGAAGAAGAAGTGGAATTGGCGGTACAGTCTCTCATGGCGGCTATGGAGCCGGCGATTATAATCGTACTTGCCGGAATTGTCGGATTGCTGATTGGAGCGGTTCTTGCACCTATGGTAACAATGTACTCAGCACTGGACAACCTATAATAATGAGCAGCGCGGACGTTATTGCGGGAGGACGAACTTACTTCAACAACAGAAAAATTACTACGTAAATTATCTGTACAAAAAACGGTTCTCACCGCAAGCGAAATCGAACCTTATTTTGTTTATGTTGAGTAAGTTCTGGTTATCGGAATAGAGTCTGCAAATGACTATAGAATATTGTTTTTTAAGGTGTCGTTGTAGAGGTCGTAAATAGATGGATAGAACTTTAAGATGGTTTGAAATGAGGATTGGAGAGCAAATTTCCAATATTGGAAGTGAAGTAAACAGAGCTATCAGATATAAGAATAGAAACGATGAAGTTAAAAAAATACATTTTTATGAAAAAGCGATAGAATTACTTGAATTAACATGTGATGATCCGAAAAATAAACATAGGCGCGGAGAGTTACAATTTTGTATTGAGGAATTGACAGATTATTTTGTTGGAACAAATCAATACAATACGACAGATGAAGCATTGATGAAATATTATGATGCGTTCCTTGTATAACCCTCGAATTAACCACGACTGTAGTAGTAGGGAGCAGTTGTGATTAAGATAAAAATTTCTTATAAGAAAAGGAGAGAAAATATGAAAAAGGAAATGAATAACAAAGGTTTTTCATTGGTTGAGTTGATTATCGTTATCGCGATCATGGTAATCCTCATTGCAGTTCTGGCACCTCAGTATCTGCGCTATGTAGAGAAATCAAGAGTAGCATCTGACCAGAACACTATTGTTGAGTACATCAATGCTATGCAGACTGTAGCAGCTGATCCTGAAATTACCTTAGCAGAAACTGGCAAAACTTATTCTGTAACAATTGGTGGTGCAGCTGATAATGGTAAAATTACGGTTAGCGGTGATTTAGCAGAAGTGCTTAAAAATTATGCTATCTTAGACCAAAATACTATGGATAATTCTAGAGTTCAGTCAACTGCATATATGGGTTCAAACGGTGTGTATACGTTAACATACAAGGTGCCCGATGGAGCAGCAGCTGGAGCAGCTAAAATGTGGATAGTAGTACCAACAGGTAATGTTGACCTTTCAGGTGCTGTTGTTACTACACCTTAATCACAGTCTTTACGCTTGATTAAAATAATCAACCAAACTGAACAACACAATTATTAAACCAAAGGATTTAACATCATGCTGATGACAATAGTTTTCTACATAATCATATTCCTATATGGGATTGTAATCGGAAGTTTCCTGAATGTATGTATATACAGGATTCCGAAGAAAGAAGATATTGTCAAGGTGAGGTCTCACTGCATGAGTTGTGGGTATAAGCTGGAGTGGTACGACTTAGTGCCACTCTTCAGCTACCTTTTCCTAAGAGGCAGATGTCGTAAATGCAAAACAAAGTTGTCCGTGCAGTATCCTCTTATCGAGGCTGCGAACGGCATTTTGTATGTGATAATTGTATTAATTAACGGAGCAAACGTGGACTCCCTACTCTACTGTTTGCTGGCATCCGCTCTTCTTACGTTGAGCGTGATTGATTTCAGAACTTATGAGATTCCGATCGGGATCAACATTTTTATACTGGCACTGGGGCTGGTCAGAGTTGCCACACATTATTCTGATTGGCTTAATTATCTGATAGGCCTCTTGTGTGTCAGTGTATTTTTAGCAGTGATTTATTATGCAAGCAAAGGCCGTGGAATCGGCGGCGGCGACGTCAAACTGATGGCGGTGTGTGGTCTTGTATTGGGCTGGAAATTGATTATTCTGGCATTTTTTATAGGCTGCATCTTAGGTGCAGTCATACATGTGGCGAGAATGAAGATAAGCGGTGAAAGCCATGTTCTTGCTATGGGACCCTACTTGTCGGCGGGCGTATTTATAGCGATGTTGTGGGGCAACCGGATGATAGAGTGGTATTTCAGCTTCTTATAATAATTGACTTGAAGACGACTAGACACCTGCTTGGCATAATCCGGCAGGTTTATTGTGCAAATGCAGCAGTAAGTAAGAGGGCATTTCGGC
>JAAUZS010000172.1 GCA_014804495.1 Lachnospiraceae bacterium | reverse complement strand
GTTGTTTATAACAGGCATATGTCGATTCCTTCCAGACACATTTTTTTTTTTTTATCCAAATGTCCACAACCTGTTTTACAGTCAAAGCACATTTCTGCGCCTGATTCTCCTGCTCCGCCATCAGAACCAGCATTTTTTCTTTACACTCTTTATAGGTACTTCCGTATACGGAATGATATTTTCTGGCTCCTGTTTTAACAGCGTTCTGGCGAATACGGCCTTCCCATCTCCCATCCTTTCTTTTATATATATTTAATCCTCTCTTTGCCATAATTTTTCCTCCTGATTTGACCATTATTTTGACGGTCAAAAAATAATAATTATTGTTATTAGCATATTTTATCATCATTTTACAACGCCTAGTTGTATTTAGTAATATTTGCACAATAATGCAGTAAATTACCCAATTGCAAAACTATAATTTTTTCAATAAATTAGGGTTGCAATATAAGTCGTAAAATGATAATATATCTTAAGATTGAATGTTTGTGCATGAAAATGTTTCGGATATGAACAGGGTTTCATAAATGTATATATTTTACGAAACGCATGACCACATAGTTAATTAGAATCTGTAGACAAAATGACCGCTTGGAGTAACAACAACCTCCAAACGGTCTTTATTATATAAGTTTTCCTACTGAACCGCCCTGTAATACCCTGCCTTGTATCAAAATCCTTTTAGGCTCTGTATTCGCAGGATTTTCAATAAGTTCGACTATGTTCTGTGCAATTGCATCACCCATCTTGTCTAAATCCTGTTCCAGTGTAGTAAGCTCAGGAGTCATTGCCTTTGACACCGGTATTCCGTCATAGCCCGCAATGGATATATCATTAGGAATCACAAGTTTTCTTTTTAATATTTCTCCCATTCCGCCAAGCGCAGAAAAGTCATTAGGATACATAATACAGGTAGGCGGGTCGGGCAGATCCATAAGCTGTGCTGTCAATCGTCCCGCTTTGCGAAAATTTAAGTATTCTCCCGCTTTTACATATTCTTCAGGCACCTTAAGTCCCAGCTCAGCCATTGTATTATAGAAACTTTCTACGCGCTCTTTTGTAGTTCCGACATATTTCACGTTTTCCCCATGTATATATGCTATCTTCCTATGACCCTTCTCATAAATATATTTGACCAGATCCTTAATTCCTTGTGCATAATCATAGCAGACCGATGTTTTTTTATCAAAAACATAGTCAACCGTTACTACAGGAAAATCATTCTCTAACAGTTCCATTATTTCCGGTTCCCAATATTTTACATATGCCAGTACTACTCCGTCCACTCCGCGGTATCTGCAATGTTCCAGATATGTCATGGTATGATTTCCGATTTCTTTATTTATGAAGGTAATTTCATACCCTCTTTTTTCCACGGCCTTTTTTAAAGAATTCAGCACTTTGGGAAAGAACTCATCGGTCAGACCGGTACCTTCTTCATTCCCAATTAATACGCCTATACTGTAGCTTCTCTTCAAGCGCAGCGCTCTGGCGGTGGCATTAGGGAGATATCCCATCTCATCCGCGATTTTCCGGATTCTTCTTTTGGTTTCTTCTCCGATATCGCTTTTGTCATTCAGCGCTTTGCTGACTGTAGCAACGGATACGCCGCAGCGACGCGCCACTTCTTTAATTGAAACCATACCATTTTACCTGTATCCGCTATCTGCTTAACGGGCTCTTACGAATAATAATATCGTCACGGCTGGGTCCGTTTGAAATCATAGTAATCGGATATCCTATCTGCTCTTCTATAAATTCTATATAATTGCGACATTTTTCCGGAAGGTCTTCATAGTTTCTAATATCACGTATTTCACATTTCCATCCCGGAAGTTTTTTAAGTACAGGCTTTGCTTTCTCAAGTTTAGCCGTAACAGGGAAGTCCGTAGTCACTTCACCGTCTATTTCATATCCGATGCAGACCGGAATCTCGTCAAGATATCCAAGTACATCCAGTACCGTAAACGCTACGTCGGTAGCGCCCTGTAATCTGCATCCGTACTTTGAAGCAACGCAGTCAAACCATCCCATACGTCTGGGTCTTCCTGTAGTCGCACCATATTCACCGCCATCTCCTCCACGGCGTCTTAGCTCATCCGCTTCGTCCCCGAAAATCTCTGATACAAAAGCTCCTGCTCCTACTGCGGAAGAATATGCTTTACAAACCGTAACTATCTGCTTTATTTCATAAGGCGGAAGCCCTGCGCCTATCGCACCGTAAGCTGCCAGGGTGGAAGAAGACGTTACCATCGGATAAATACCGTGGTCTGGGTCTTTAAGAGTACCAAGCTGTCCCTCTAACAGAATAGTTTTACCCTCTTTAAGCGCCTTATCCAGATAAGCCGAAACATCGCAAACATAAGGTTCCACCATGTCCCTATACTGATGCAGGGTTTCCAGCAGCTCGGCCGTATCAATCAACGGCTTGTGATACAGATGTTCCAACAAAACATTCTTGGTCTCGCAGATTCTCTCTACCTTATCTTTTAACAGCTCTTCATCAAAAAGCTCGCTGACCTGAAAACCTACTTTTGCATATTTATCTGAATAGAATGGTGCAATTCCCGACTTAGTTGAGCCGAAAGATTTTCCGCCAAGCCTTTCCTCCTCATACTGGTCGAACAGTTTATGATAAGGCATCACAATCTGGCATCTGTCTGACACCAGAAGTTTAGGCATCGGTACATTCCTGTCCGTGATATATTTAATTTCATCTACAAGTGTCGGAATATCTAACGCCACACCATTGCCGATGATGCTTGTGGTATGATCATAAAACACACCTGACGGCAGTGTATGGAGCGCAAACTTTCCATAATTATTTATGATTGTATGACCTGCGTTGGCTCCTCCCTGAAAGCGGATTACTATATCGGCTTCTTTAGCCAGCATATCGGTCATTTTACCTTTTCCTTCATCTCCCCAGTTAGCGCCTACTATTGCTTTTACCATAAATTTACCCTCCGTATTCTTATACATTAAAGAGTTACACACAAAAAGCAGGTTTGTAAAAAACCTGCTTAAAGTGTTTCTTACTTTATGATTATAGAACATTTTCCATCATATTACAATCTACACTTGTAAAAAAATATAAAGAATAAGTAAAATGTATGGCAGGCGTAAGGCACATATATTAATATATAAGGTGCGCTTTCGCTCCGGTTCAGGCGCAGCGGTACTAATGCGCTAAAATACAGCGCATAAGGACCGGCGCCATCACAGGACCTTATATATTAATATATGTGCCTTACGCTAACAACTGTATATAAACTTACACGTTGATTTCCGCCTTCACGCCAAGTAGTTCCTTATTTTCCTCTAAAATAGGTTTTACTACCTCTTCTATGAATTTTTTCACCTGCAATGGTGCGCGGCCTACATATTTAGAAGGATCCATGGTCTTTTGCAGGTCTTCCAGATTCATATTAAATGCCGGGTCATCTGCTATAAGCTCCAAGAGGTTATTCTCTTTTCCTTCCTTCTTCACGTTAGCGCCGGCAATCATGGACAGCTCGCGGATTCTCTCGTGAAGCTCCTGACGGTCTCCGCCCATCTTAACGGCATCCATCATGATATTTTCAGTCGCCATGAAGGGCAGTTCGCTCATCAGGCGCTTGGTGATGACTTTATCGTATACTACCAATCCGTCCACTACGTTCAGACACAAATCGAGAATACCGTCAACCGCCAGAAATGCCTCCGGAATGGAAAGTCTCTTGTTAGCGGAATCATCTAACGTCCTTTCAAACCACTGTGTTGCGGAAGTAATGGCAGGATTAAGAGCATCCACCATGACGAATCTGGACAATGAGGCGATTCTTTCGCTTCTCATCGGATTGCGCTTGTATGCCATTGCGGACGAACCAATCTGGCTCTTCTCAAAAGGCTCCTCCACTTCCTTTAAATGCTGCAGCAGTCTGATGTCATTTGACATCTTATGTGCTGATGCGGCAATTCCTGCCAAAACATTGCAGACTCTTGTATCTACTTTACGCGAATAAGTCTGTCCCGATACAGGATAGCATTTTTCAAATCCCATCTTCTTAGCAATCATCGGGTCAATTTTATCAATTGTTTCCTGGTCGCCGTTGAATAATTCTAAGAATGACGCCTGCGTGCCTGTAGTTCCTTTGGAGCCTAACAGTTTCATAGTCGAAATCACATAATCGAGGTCTTCTAAGTCAAGGCAGAATTCATGAGCCCACAGAGCCGCCCTTTTCCCTACTGTCGTAGGCTGTGCCGGCTGAAAATGGGTAAAGGCTAACGTCGGAAGGTCTTTATATTTGTCGGCAAACCCAGAAATCTCCGCAATCACATTCACCAGTTTCTTTTTTACCAGTTTCAAAGCTTGCGTCATTACGATAATATCAGTATTGTCTCCGACATAACATGACGTCGCGCCCAGATGTATGATGCCTGCCGCTTTCGGGCACTGCTGCCCATAAGCATACACATGGCTCATAACGTCGTGGCGTACTTCTTTTTCTCTTGCCTTCGCAACATCATAATTGATATCCTCAGCGTGGCTTTTCAGTTCGTCAATCTGTTCTTTAGTAATAACAGGTTTACCGTTCTGGCTAAGCCCCAGTTCCATTTCCGTCTCCGCCAAGGCAATCCACAGCTTCCTCCAAGTCCTGAATTTCATATCCGGTGAAAAGATATACTGCATCTCCTTACTTGCATATCTTTCCGATAGCGGACTTACATATTTATCTGTACTCATAACGCCATCCTCCATTTGAGTTTTCGATTACAGTCCGAGTCTCTTGAACACTTCGTTATATGCTTCCTCAACATTTCCTAAATCTCTGCGGAAGCGGTCTTTATCCAGTTTTTCATTTGTATGTACATCCCACAATCTACAGGTATCAGGGCTCGTCTCGTCAGCCAGAATGATCTGTCCGTGATAGCGTCCGAATTCAATCTTGAAATCAATCAATTTGATATCTGCCTGCAAGAAGTAATTTTTCAGCACTTCATTTACCTTAAAAGCATATTTCTTAATCGTCTCAATTTCTTCCCATGTCGCAAGCTTAAGCGCTACCGCAAAGTAACTGTTGATCAGCGGGTCGCCGAGTTCGTCGTTTTTATAACTGAATTCAATAGTCGGTTCAGCAAAAGGAGTTCCCTCCGGAACACCGAGCCTTTTGGAAAAACTTCCTGCCGCCACATTACGGATAATTACTTCAAGCGGAACTATTTCAACTTTTTTAACTGCTGTTTCCCTATCGCTTAATTCCTCAATGAAATGCGTTGGAACGCCTTCTTTTTCCAGAATTTGGAAAACATGGTTGGTCATTCTGTTATTGATTACGCCTTTTCCGACAATCGTTCCCTTTTTCTCTCCATTGAATGCCGTTGCATCGTCCTTGTAATCCACGATTAAAACATCAGGGTCTTCCGTCGTAAATACCTTTTTTGCTTTTCCTTCATAAAGCTGTTCCAGTTTTTTCATTGTTGTTACCTTTTCCTCTCTTTTATTGTGTATTAATTAAGCAATTACATACCTCTATTTCAACAACCAGAACTTAGTCAAAATGAACAAAATAAGGAGCGATTTCGCTTGCGGTGAGCTTCGTTTTTGTTTATTTTGACTAAGTTCGTGACCTGTGATGATAGTTTCGTAATTGGTTATATGAATATTCTACATACTTTCCTCATACTTTTCAACTGTTTCGAGAATTTCTCTGGCATATTTCGGATAGCGCTGAACAAGTTCCTTAATATCTTTCTGCGCACCTCCCGCCACGGTTTCTTTGTTATATTCTATTCGTTTACGCAGTGACTGCCTTCTTATTATCAGGCTATGTCTGATTTCCACCATATCCCTATGGTCAAGGATTGCCTCAGTCTGATGCAGCCAGACTTCCGGATAAGCTATTTTATACCTTTTAAGCATCTTAAGAAGATCCTGCTGGGCAGCGTCAAGCTCTATCTCCGCCTGCCTGAACTTTTCTCTCTCCTCTTTCTCTTTTGCGTACTTCTGCCACAGTGCTTCAAGTTCACCCGAGCTTTCTACATTGTATTTCAGATACAGATAATCAAGCAGATTCTTGTTATTAACATACCTTATTTTTACCCTGTTCTGTAACAGAATCAGCTTGTTTATTCCAAGTTCTACCCGTTTGAGTTCTTTTCTGGCATCCATATGTTTTATATAAATAATTGTAATTGCAATTGCAGCCGCTCCTGCCGTAATCAGACAGCCCGCCTGTGTATCCATCTCCAATAAGAACTGCAGCATCAGAAGAAGTACGAAACACAGAGCAAACGCCGTCACACATATAATTGCCATGCCCTTTGTATCAGCCAGAACGCCTATCACTTCTTTTTTACGATAAAGATAGGCATGTTTCTCACCGTCTAAACGGCTTAAATCCTTCTTCACCAATTCCTGATAGTTCTCTGCCTCTCTAAGCTTGACTCTCCCCTCTTCAATCTCATCAATCATCCGCTCCATCTGGTAGAAACGCTCGTCACTCATCTGGCGTTTTCTCTCTACGAAATCATCCCTGCTGTCCTGCAGCATTTCCACTCTCTTGGCACAGTTTTTTAAGTAGTCCATTTCATCTTCCGGAAGCGCCTCGATTTCCTCCATGTCCTCCAGATATGAAGTTACCAGATTATACTCATAATCAAGATTTTCCATCTCTTTAGAAGCTTCCGATATTTTTTCCAGACAGTTGCGCACATATTCTCCACGCAGTTCGCTGTTATCAAAATCCTTAATCCTTACTTCCTGCGCATTTTCCGAATATTCATCTTCGTCCCAATATTCATCATCTTCATAATCCGAATTCGATATAAGTTTATTCCACTTTTTTATTATTTTTTTAAACAATCCCATAATCTTTTTACCTGTTCAGCTTCTCCCTATACGCATCTTTTAGTTCATCGGTTAATTTCTCTATTTCATCATAATATGCCATGTTACCGGCAGCAAGTCCTCCTTCTTCCTTACACACTTTCAATGTAAAAAGCATCCTGCTTACCTGTGTAGCATCGAACTGCTCTGCCGCCTGTTCTACCATATGCTCAATCTGCATAGACACCTCATGAAGTTCGGGATGTTCTGCAATATAATCAACATACTCACTGTCACTATCCTGCATTCTCCGTGCTGCCAGAAACTGCTCAAGGCTTTCGGGATTTCCGCCTGCCCTGTATGCATCCATGAATTTTTCCTGTGCAAGTTCAAACATGAAAAGTTTTGCATATATTACTCCCATATTATGAAGCAGACTCCCCTTCAGTTCTTTTTTCTCCTCCGGCAGCCTTGCAAGTAGTTCGTCATACCGCTCCAATGCAAGTGTATAATGCTTATTCTGCAGCATATAGTCTGCCTTTGCTTTCTGTTTCTCATATGGACTTAAGTCCGCGTTATTCCTTATCACCATCTCAGTATGCTCAATTACTTCCTGGGAATACAGACCCGCATACTCTAATATCGTTCCCACATATACGTCCGCTGATGCTTTCTTATTTGTCAAAGCTTGAAGCGTATGTGCAAGCTCGGTCAATCCGCACTGCCCGCCTAACCAATCCGTCAGTTTATCACCTGTAATACTATTATCTACAAACTCTGCATTTTCCACAAGGCAATAACAAAGTTCCTCAAGCGAATATAAGTTTACATAAGTTTTATCAAAAAAATACGGAATTTTCGCATAATTTCCTGTGCCAAGTATAATATGACTCATGTTTATGTCCATTCCTTTCTTCTGTATCTTAGTTTAAGAAATTGCAAATCTCACTTTTTCAAACCGTCCGTTGTACAATATATACAAATCAACGCAGGCGCGATTACGCTTGCGATGAGCGCTGTTTTTGTTTATTTTGTCTAAGTTCGTGACTTTGGATAAGTTCATGAGCTTCAATAACAAATTATCTACGTGACTTCAAACTGTTTCTTCCACATTTTACCGCCAACCGGAAACAGCTCCCCGAATCCTAAATCCGTTATCTTCATTTCCGCGCACTCCGCAGAAATCATCCTGATTTCCATCTTAAATCTACTGAATGCACCTTCCCTCACAGGTGCGTCCTCCAGAACAATTTCCTGAATTCCCGCACGTTCTCCCGTAAGCGGCGTAATCAGGAACGAAAGGGTATTTTCCTCTCCCGGAAGCAGTATCTCACAGCTTTTATGCACCTCGTACCAGTTTTCCCCCGCATCTAACAGCGCATAATAGGATTCTTTTCCTCGCCTGAACACATTCATTCCCACGTTAGACTTTAGCTTATCGGGTCCTAAGAAAATATGTTCCTTCCCCTCTTTACTGGGCTCGAACCTCTCAAGCAACGCGAAGCACGCGCCCTTACAGAAAAGATTATTACCCTGAAAAACCCTTCGGTTCCGGCATAGAAAGCGCAGGGATTCCTTAGCCCACTCATTCTTAAATCCGTCTCCCAAAAGATAAGCTGAGGATACGATTCTGTCTGTACACTGCTTCTTAAGAATATTACAGAATTTCTCATCTGCTGCCGCGTAAGCATCTTCCTTTATTTCCTCTTCTTCCTGCTCGTCAGGAAGAGTCAGTGTCCCGTATATCTGTTCCTCTATCAGCACTACTATCGGTGTTGTTCTTTTATTACGTTCCATTCTGTACGTCTTAAGCCGCATGCCGTTATGCTCGCAGGCAAGCACCTGGTATTTCCACAGTTCTTCAGGCTGGTGCAGTACGAAATAGTAAAAACTCTCCGTATGGCTTTGGAAATAAATATGCGAAGTCTTAAGATTCAGGTTCGCCGCTGCCTGCGATAATATCTCCACCATCCTGTCATCCAGCACATCTACCGTAAACATGAATGCATCTATATTTTCCGACGTTGTCACGAAACTCATAAGCGCAAGGCTTCTTTTAATAAATAATGTCAGGAGGGCGACAGGGTCATAAGACTCTTCTTCTATTTCAATCATTTCACCCTTTCTGGCAAGCTCAACCAGATTGATAATCAGGCTCCCTTCTTCCTGACCTGCCCTAATGGCATCCCTGCCATACAGCCACTGATTTACTCCTTTTCGTTTACATAACGCCGTAGGGATATTGTACTGTTTCGTTCCTACGACAGTCGCAACGCTTTCGACCGGTTCTTTAGAGTCTTCTCCATATACACAGTAGCTTATCTGTGAAAAATCATTTCCCAAGTCATAGCCTGCAAGAATACTGCCATTATGCACTTTTCCGTCTGTTTTCCTGTCAAAGAACATAAAATTCCCTGCTCCCTTCCCAAGATTCCTGCATAATTTAATTCATTCAGATAGCCTTAAACAGCCTGTCCGCCATAAAATCTTTCTTATAATACTCCGCTAATAATTTATCTACGGTATCATAATCCTGCAGCGTCTTTCCGATCATTATGTCATTCAGCATATTAAACCTGCTGCTCTCATGAACCGCATCCCCGATTTCGCTTCTGTTTATCATACCGCTTTCGGTCACCTGCTCCCTGCCGTCAACCTCTTCCGTAATATAATATTGCAGCCGCTCTCCAAAAAACAGAATAAATTCTTTCACGCAGATACCTGCAAACATATCTTTCATATTTTCCCTACAATATTCCTGCCCTGTGCTGTCCTCTTTCTGAATCAGGTAGTGTATCGTGGCACGATGGCCGGGTTTAGCCCTGTATTCCAGAATGGACTTGTCCTGTAATATATCCAATGCAGGAAGATACCCCTGATATTCCTTGAAAAGCGGCAGCACAATCTGATGCGACAGCAATTCTTGTATAAATTCTCTTATTATAACTTTGGTATCTTCTGAAATTTCATTCTTATTCTCCGCATAATATTTCAAATATGCCAACTTGCACACCAAATGCAAAGCGGCATTTTCCTTATGCATATTCAGTATGCACTGGAGTAAAAACGGCTCCGTTATTTTTTCGTTTATTACATAATCATAGCAGCACTGATATATAAATGCAGCAATCACTTCATCTTTTCCGCCTGCTCTTATATACGAGCCGAATATATCCATCTTCTCTCCAATATGAGAGCCTGTATAAAGCATCTGCACTATAATACGCTCGCTCAGTTCATAAGGCTCCACACCGAAATCACACGCCGCCTTCCATATATCGCGCATATCCTTTGTGCTTCCGTTAAAAAAGCGAATCAGATATTTCAGGACATTTTCATCATATTTTCCCCTTTTCACAACATAATGGAGAGTGTCTGTCATAAAAGCATTTTCTTCCGGTTCGTCTTCCGCTAACAGTCTGCTGAACATTTTCACAAGCGTTTTGGCGTCTATCCCATAGGGTCCGATACGCAAAACCCACCCATAAGCTTCTTCATACATTCCGCGAAGAACCATCAGACGCACTATTTCCTTTCTGTCGCTTAGGGCAATATCATCAAGCTTTAAGGACATAAGATATTCATCCAACTCCCACATGCGGTCTTTTTCATAATAAAAATTCACAAGCTTAATCCTGATTTCCTGACGGATTGCACTCACAAGAAAATCAGTATCGGCAAGATGCCTGAACTGTTCTGCATTATCTTCCTGTATGACTATGGAATCCTTTCCCGCAAAACATGCATTCAGAGCATAACCAAGATGCTCCTTAATATAAGGCGCTGCAAGCGATAAAAGATTTCCTGCCGAAATCAAACGCTCGACATGATATGAAACGCTGCATATATAACGGTTTCTATAACCGTCTTCCAAAATAATCTGACAGTTTTCATCATAAATCGGTACCTGAGCCCTGCCTGATGTAACAGGATAAGCCATCTGTCCCGCAGCATATGGATAAACCAGAATGACTTGCCGCACCATATCGCTTTCCACTACGATATCCTGAGTAAATATCAGTGATAATAATCCCTTAGCCACCTCTTCGTCTACCATTGACTGTGTAAGGATATTCCGATATAGGTAAGCCAGATGTTTATTGATTCTTCCATGCTTTATCTGCTCAATGACAAAACTTTCCATAGCGGGAAGGTAGTTTACATAAATATCCGGTATCGCATCCTTGCGTTTATACACATACGCATACAGATACGCAGTAATCTCATAACTCAAATCACTTTGATAAGAAAAATACATCAATATCATCTTAGGCAGAGTTTCCTTGCCGTCTAAGGGAAGAGACATCATATAAAACTCATATAAGCGGGTAATCCGCAGGTTTTGTTCTACTCCGGCGCGATACCATCTGAGATATTTTTCGCCATATAAATTTCCCTTAATAAGAATTGTGCAGATTGCCTGAAGGATATCATTCTGCGGTCTTTTATCATAGCAGGAAACCAGAATATTAAATAGAATCCTCGAAAATCCCTTCTGCTTCTGTGCAAGATAAATAAGCTGTATGACAACATCATCTTTTAGTACATCATTTTTAGCAGCATAATTCAATATCTGCAGTTCAAATTCACCGAGTTTTAGCAGAATGGCGGGATTCATACTAAGTACATTCCATGCTTCCATATAGAGTATCGGGCTGTTGCAGTTATTAGCAAAAAGTTCTTCAAACAGCGCCCATTTTCTGGAAGCGCTTTTAATATATTCATCCGCAATAAATAAAAGCATCCATGCAATCCGCCAGTTACCGCGGTTTCTCTCGTAAATACGGAGAATTTTCGATGCAGCATCATCAGTATCGTCCTCTGTTTTGCTGCATAGCGCCATAAGATACAGATAATAACACCAGATTTCAGGTTTATCTTCCCGCATTTCCACTATTGCATCTTTATTCTGTTCCAGAATCCAACTTGCCTCATTGAAGCGCTCCTGGGTTATATAAAGATGTGCCTGGAATAAGCCTGTGGATATATCTTTACCATATAATCCCTTAAGCCGGTCTATCAGTTTACCGGTCTCATCCATCCAAGTCTTCGCACTTATCTTTTTAAGTCGGAAGTTCTGATAAAGCTGCATCAACTGTACGACAACGCGCTTCCTTTCTTTATATATTCCATGCAGCTTTCGCGCTGATTCCGCACGATGAACGACAGTGACAGGAATGGAGACTGTCTGTTCATAACTGATTAATCTGATGCAGCCATAGTTATTACCGATATGAAGATTATCATCAAGTATGTAATAATACAGCCTGTACAAATTTCCAAGAAAGTCGTCGTCTGACACAACCTCCTCATCTATATTCAAAAAATCCCCTTCCGTCTCGATACGCAGATGTGTATATCCCCAGCCGTTACGATTAATGACAAGTGAATATCGCGCAAGGGCTTCAGGGTTTTCTATCACTATCTGAGTTTCCTCAGGAATGAATTCCACACTCTTCTTTTTATTGATTGTCAGCAGAAATTCTTCTACATTGTGTTCATTTCCATAAATTTCGGAAAGACCCTTATACGCATTATAATACTGTCTGTCGTTTCCGGTAAATATTTGTTCAAATTCTTCGCTGTAGAATAATTTTACGGCTTCCGGCCATTCGCTTTTCGCTAAGTTCGTAAAATGAAACAGATTTCTGATATCGCCAATACTAGACTTAACCGCACCCTTTATGACGGTAACGGAAAAAGGGAGATAGTATTCCCCCTGATTTGATATGATATGAAAAACGCCTTTTATTTCATCGCCGATTTTCATTTCAGAAGCATCGACGCGGTAGTATATATCATCCTGACTGCCGTTAAAAGATGTGGTAAGGCACTCCATACGCAGGTCCGAGGAAATAATATGCCCCTCGGTCAATGTCCCTTCCGTGGCATATATGGTAAAAAATCCTTCTTCAATACTTCCGGGCTTAAGAGCAATGTCTACGCGCGGACATGAAAAATCCAGTGAGATATTATCAGATTTGAAATTGCCTTCTAGTATTTCTTGGATAATCTGTTTCAACTTGAACTACCATACCTTATTTGAATATTTTATCTATTTATTATATCATCTAACATGGTATATCTGCAAGGAAAAGAACGCACCCTATCGAAGTTCAACAGGGTGCGTTATATCTCTTATATTTATATCGGATTAATTTCCTTTAATAGTAAGGGCATGTAAATAAGCATCAGAACCTCGTGCACACGTTACGGTAACCTGTTTGCCGCTTATCAGAACCTTACAGTTGCTGACATTGTAAACCGCATCAAGCTTCAACAGCATCTCACCTTGTGGTGTATTCAGATACATTATATCCTCAGTCGATTTGCTGCTTACAGTGCCGGTCACGGTCATCGGAGCAGCGGTGTCTACCTGTACTGCCGATGAAGCTGTCTTTGTACCTACAATCATCGCCGCATGCATATATGCATCGGAACCGCGGTATACAGAAAGTGTCAACGAACGACCCGGTGTGAGAATCATACCGAATCTGGAGTCAGTATTCGCATCAATTACAATATTCATCTCTCCGCCGCTTGTAGCAAGATATAACATATTTTCCGTCGTATTGTTGCCTACCGTACCTGTAACCACCGTAGTTTGTGCTGTCACAGCGGCCGCCGGCATCGGTGAATTTCCTGTACTGCTCGTTATATTGCTTGTTATCGCTGTATTTGAATTCGGATAATCAATACTGATTGCATGCATCTGTGCATCTGAGCCTCGTGCACAAGTAATATTGTATGTCTTATTTACAAGTATAATCACTCCACCATTTATCTTAGTAGTGTCATCTAATTTGATATGCATCTCACCACCGGATGTATTAAAATAAAGCATTTCATCAGTAGACTTCGAACTTATTGTTCCCGAAACGGTAACAGGATGCGCTGTATCAATTGTAACTGCCTGTTTTGGCTCTTCCTTATAAAGCTTAGCCGCATGAAGATATCCGTCATTGCCATATGTTACAGCAACATATACGCTGCTGTTTGGGAGCAGAAGCTTAATCCCGGTGACTTCTGTATTACTATCCAGCTTAATATTCATCATTCCCTCAGGAGTAGAAAGATATAACAGGTCATTCGTTGTTTTACTGGACACGGTTCCATGTACCGTAGCTATAATATCTGCTGCTTCTGCTTTCAGTTGATTGTTCGGCATCATCATCATGCCTAATACAAAGCAGATTGTAAGCCATAGTTTTACGCTCATAAGTTTTTTCATTTTAATTTTTGCCTCCTTTAAGTCAAATAAGTTTTCGTCATATTATGTAAATACATTATGTAAATGCAACATTCTCTAACCAATTGCAAATGTAACACTTATTTGTATTATGTACCTACATTATGTAAAGTCATTATGTAAATCTATTATACAATACCAGATATAGGAAATCAATACTTTATATTAAAAAAATACCAAAAGCGTCCAACTACTTAAGCCTTCGCTTTTGGTATTACATATTGAAAAATTATCCGGGTTCAGCTATACGGCTTACACCTACATAGATACGTGAAATTTCATACCATGTCGGGAAATCCGTAATTCCGCTCTGCGGTAGTCCGAAGACCTTCTGGAATACGCGCACGGCATCCGCCGTTCCCTGACCATAGATACCATCCACCGTAACCTTGGGAATAGCCGGGTAATTCTGCGCAATCCGGTTGAGCTGCTGCTGGAGCTGTCTGACTTTATCACCCGACGAACCAATTGTCAGATTATATCCCGGAAAAGAAGACGGCACACCGGAGACACTGACTGCGGTATTAATATACATATCGCTGCCGTAATAATACCTGAGTATCTCAATTGCCGAATACCCTTCGTCTCCCAGATACTTAGAGCCCCACTGGCTAAGACCGTTGCAGGTAACTCTTCTGCCGTCACAGTATGAGGTGAAAATCGGCTGCCTGACTCCCGGTCTTGATAGATAGTTCAAAAAAATGCTGTCTACCAGTCTATCAATATTTTCATAGGTATTTCTGCCGCGAATCCATTTCTGGTCATAGGCTGTGGATGAGGTTATGGTAAAATTGTAACCCTGATTTCTGTACCCCGAAACCACCACTAATTCGACGTTACAGAGGGATTTTGTTGGACAAGCTAGTAATCAGAGTGAAAGGGAAAGGTGAATATGAGATAATAGAGAAACAGTAATATTTGGAGATAATATACACTGCAAGATATAATTAATGTATCGGACGAAAGGAGATGATGCACCATGAAAATCAAAAAAGTAACATTACTGTTGTTTATAGTTCTTATCTTCTCTGGGAGTAACTCAGAAGGTGATGAAACGCCAGTTTGCAGTTTTGCTCTGAAAAGTGAAGCCACAGAAGGCAATGACTGTGTAGGAGAAGAAACAGGGAAGGCGGCGGGGAGTATTGAAAATATTCCTGAGTTGGAGGGAAAATTCATCGGGGATAGAACTAAAAATGAAGAGGAATCTGCTGTCAAGGCGCCTGAATCAGCAGAAGAGCCAAGCATTGATTTATGTGTAGGACTTGCAAAGGAAATCTTTGAACAGACAAATGCTGAAAGAGAGATTGCAGGACTTGAACCTTTAAAATGGAGTAACGAACTTGCGGAGTTCGCAAACATAAGGGCAGATGAAATCATTACAAACTTTAGTCATGTAAGAAACGATGACACAAAGTGTTATATTCTTTCAGACCTGATTTACGGTGAAAACATTGCAAGAGGTCCACACGCTACTGGAGCAGAGTTCTTGGCACACTGGATGGATTCAGAAGGACATAAAGAAAATATCTTAAATCCCCAGTACACCACAATAGGCATAGGAACCTCATGCACAGAGCAGGGCGATACCGCCGTCCAGTTGTTTGGCATCAACTAAAGAAAATATAGTTGTACCCCGTCAGGATTTTCTGACAGGGTATTTTTTATTAGATAAAAAAAGCCTTGCTGTTGACAAGGCTATAAATCACTCTTCTGCTTCTTCTG
>JAAUZS010000171.1 GCA_014804495.1 Lachnospiraceae bacterium | reverse complement strand
AGATACTACTGTGATGCGCTTGCCGCAACCAGAGCATCGATACATAGTCACTTCACACGCATAATAACCCGGAGGAATTTGCTCCTTATTCATTATAGGCTGTAAGTTTTTTAAATAATACCCTGCATCTTTGTGTTCAGTATAGTGCCCAACTGTCATAGGCATCCAAAAAAGCTGTTTAGCGGCAGTATTCATTTCAGACTTACATTCCTTGCACCAATTGTCTTTAAAACGTTTCGTAATCGCGCTGAATATTCCCATATATAAATCAAGCCTTTCTCTACAGTTTATTGTATATTGCAGGCTGTCTGTGCTGACGCCTTAAGAGTTTCCACCATCATGTCAGCTTTGGAAAGCGCTTCCAATACCTGACTGCTTTTCATACTCCATGCTTTGTTAGAGATGAAGGTGTTTACTCTGATTTTTATTCCGTCTACAATAAACAGGAAACTTACTCTGCTGGTGCCTCCCAAAGGAGTCTTGCCGTCGTCTACCCACATTTTGGTAATTTTGTTTGCGGGCATTACATAAATCTGCGAAGGATTCCATTTAAAAGTAATAGCGATTTTTCCGTGTTCCACATCAACTGCTACGGTGCAGTTGTCACTGTTAAAGGTATGGTTGCGGATGAATCCCTGTGAGTCCAGTTCTTTAAGCTTTTCTTCTTTTTTCTTGTCGTGCACTTTCTTAATTCCGATTGACCACCATATAATAGCTGCAACCAGGACAACCATAGATATAATTGAGCCTACATTGGATGGTAAAAAAATAACACTAATGGCTGTTACAAGCACAATTGCTACTATTGGCAGAAAAATGCTGCCAAGTAAATAAGGTACGTTTACTTTTTTGATTTTCTCTTGTTCCATGACTTCTCCTTTTTTCGGACACCTTGCCCGAACTATGTATTTTTATAATATTTTATCAGGAAAATATTTATGCGTCAATTCAAGATAATTTTACAAACACTTTTTTTGAATGCATCACCGCCCGCGCCTGATTACGAAACGAATCAGAGAACAATGAATTAAAGTATAATTGTAAAGATGCTTCCGCCGCCGTCGGCATCCGTTACCGAAATGCTGCCGCCATGCGCCTGCACAATCTCATAAGCAATAGAAAGCCCCAGACCGAAATGCTCTTTGGAACTACGTGATTTTTCAACACGATAGAAGCGGTCGAAAATCTTCTTTTTATCTTCGTCCGAGATTCCGATACCGTTATCAGTAACAGATATATGGAAATGATTTTTCTTGTAGAAAAGCGACAATTCTATTTTACCGTATTCCGGAGTATAGCTAATCGCGTTTTGTATAAGAATGGCAATCACCTGACTGATACGCTGTGAATCGGCGGAGCATGTCGGAAGCGGATTTTCGGGCAGATTGACGGATAAGGTAATAAACTTTTCTTTTGCCAGAGGCTCAAATGATTCATAAGAATTAATAATCAGCGTATCTATCTCTACAGGCTGCATATTTATGGAAAAATGGTGGCTGTCCGAACCGGAGAGAGTAAGCATATCATCAACGAGCGCAGACATATGAAGGGCTTCGTTATGTATTGTCTTTAAAAAGCCCGAAAGTTTTTCCTGCGGAGCATTCTGGCAGCATTCCTCAGTGGACAGTATGACGGCTAAAGGCGTACGGAGTTCATGCGAGGCAGCGGCTACGAACTGAATTTGTTTTTGCTGATTTTCAATAATAGGTTTTAAAAGCCTGCCGGTGAAAATCCATGCAAAAGCTGTAAGCATTATTACAGCCGCAATATCAATCAGTGTAAAACGAAAACGCTGTTCCAGTATCTGACTTTTCAGTGGTTCCAGCGAAAAAAGAATAATAATTTCCAGAGAAGATGCTTTCCCCATATTGATTACGCCTGCTATATAGCTTGTGCCGGTAGAGGGTGAAGTAAAGGTGTATGCATAATGGCTTGCGGAAATTTTGCTTTGCGAGCTATCCAGAAATTCTTCAAGAAGCTTATTTTTGGACGCAGCCTCACCTGAATCACTTAATTGGTTGTAAAGAAAAGGAATGCCATTATCAACGACAAAAAACAGATAATTACCCTGAGATTCCATTTTGGAAAGCCATTCCATGGAGATTACAGTCTGATGTTCTAAATTGGTAGTAATTGTATTAATGTCATTTTCAAAGGCTTGGAATTGGTTTCTATATAGACTCCGCTCTGAAACATAAAGGTAACAAAGGGACATAATAATCATGATGGTGGCAGTGCTTCCGGCACACAGAAGGGTGAGGCGGAGGTGGACTTTTTTGAACATGCTAAAGTTTTCCTTTCTAAGCACGAGTATAGTCACGAACTTAGGAAAACTAAACAAAAACGGTGCTCGTCGCAAGCGTAATCGCACCTTATTTTGTTTAGTTTTCCTAAGTTCTGGTTATCAAAATTAGCAGAGAGCCTGCTGTTGTTTATTGTAAACTATATCCAATTCCGCGGATAGTTAGGATTTTAAGTTTGCTTCCTGTTATCTGCAGTCGCCTACGCAGGAAATGGATGTAGTTATCGAGATTTCCTTCTTCTACGTCGCTGTCCGGGCCCCATACTTTGAGCAGTAATGTGGTTCTCGGAAGGGTCTGCCCTTTGGAGCGCAAAAAGGTTTCCAGAAGGGCAGATTCCCTTTTAGAGAGGGTACAGCTTCCGGAGGGACCTGTGAGAGTGCATTCGGCGGGGTGCCATGTGATGTCATCGACTGTCAGCATATCGTTTTCTGTCAGGGTGCGCGGTCTTCTGGTGACGCAGCGTATCCTGGCAAGAAGTTCTTCAAATGCAAATGGTTTTACCAGATAATCGTCGGCTCCGAGGTCGAGTCCTTCTACTTTATCAGATAAAGAGCCTAGTGCCGTAATCAGTATGACGGGAGTGGTAATATCTTTTTTCCTGAGGGCTGACAGAACATCGGAACCTTCCATATGGGGAAGCATTCTGTCCAATAGGATAATATCATATATGTTCTGCTCACCGTAGAAAAGCGCTTCTTCTCCGTCCTGACAGGAGTCTACTATGAAGCCTTCTTCTTCCAGCCGATATACAAGGGCACTGTTTAGTTGTTTGTCGTCTTCTGCGAGTAGAATTCTCATTATTATAATCATGCTCCTTTATCAGCCTGCGAGTTTGTGTTCTGCAAAATCAATTTCTGATTTTCGCTGTGTAAAATTATATCACATTTACTGCTGATATCTATAAATGAATTATTATAAGTATTTTATCATAGTAATCTCTAATTATTCTCTAAATTTTTTGCAATAATATAGCTTTTAAAAACATGGTAAAAACATATAATTTTAAGTTGACAAGGAACAAATGTTTGATGTAATCTATATTTAGGTAGTGACAAAAGAGGTAACATTATATGTATCAATTTCGAGACCCGATTCATGGTTTTATTTCCGTTTCTGAGGAAGAAAAAAATATAATTGATTCAAAACCGTTTCAAAGACTGCGCAATATTAAACAGCTTGCCACTACTTATCTTGTTTATCATGGAGCAGAACATACTAGATTTGGACATTCAATAGGAGTGATGCACCTTGTTTCTAAAACGTTTGATGCTGTAGTAGAAAAAAATCCCAATCTTTTTTCAACGAATAAGATAGAAAATTATACAATATGCCAATACTACAGACAGATTCTGCGTTTAATTGCATTAACACATGATTTGGGACATGCACCTTTTTCACATGCTTCAGAAGAGTTGTTTCCTGACAAAAAAAGGCATGAGGATTATACGAAAGATATAATTTTCAATACTGAAATTGGAGAATATATTAATAAGATCGGACATAAATTTCAAAAGACATATGGTGATGAATACCCTATAACACCTAAGATTATATGGATGATATATAACGGGGATACTTTTGAACCCGAATATAGGACGCCGGATTTTCTCTTTCTTCAAGGATTTATGGATGGGGAGCTTGACTGCGATAAAATGGACTACCTGTTGCGTGATTCAAAATTTTGCGGGGTAAGTTATGGAAAGTATGATTTAGAACGATTTATATCAACTTTGACTGTTTATAAGTCGGCAAATACTATGAAACTTGCGATAGAAAAAGGCGGAATACAGGCTCTTGAGGAATTTATTCTTGCGCGGTATTTTATGTTTATTCAGGTCTACTTTCACAAGACGAGAAGGTACTTTGATAAACAATTGATAAAAGCATTAAAGGCAATACTTCCTGATGGACATTATCCTGAAGATGTAGCGGAGTTTTTAAAGTGGGACGATAATCGTGTTATGTATGAACTTAATAATAGCAACAATCCGGATGTCAGACCTTTCGTAGACCGAATCACTATGACTTGTGTATATGAAACGCCGGCACATGCAGATTCTGCTGAGGAAAATGTATTTAACATGATTTGTAATACACTTGATGATTTATGTAAGAAGGATAATATCTTAATAGATAAAATAGATAAAGCAGCACATAAGCTTCAACCTCTTTATTTTGCAACTAAGGATAAGGAGGATGATAGCGGAAGGGCAATCATTATATTGGACAGGAAGACATCCAAGCCGAGAAATCTAATGGAAGAGTCAAGGATTTTAAATGGAATAATTGAACCGATTAATATATGGCGAATTTATGTTAATAAATCAGAAGCAGGAGAAGCGGAAAAACAAATAGCAAGGTTATTAAAAGGTAGGTAAAAGTATGGATTATCAAAGAGAAAGTATTTTACAGATTATTTCTAAATTGACTGATAAGGCAGGAGCCCCTTGCAAGAAAAAAGTGCAGAAAATAATATATCTTATTGAGGAATACGGTGTGGATTTGGGTTTTGAGTATAAAATCCATATTTATGGGCCATATTGTATGGATTTAGATTATACACTCTGTGAGTTGATGACAGAACAGAATCTTTGTATTACATATACAAATAAGGGTCATATACTTGAATGCCGTGATAATATAAATTATGAAAATTTAGATAATAATATAGAACACGTGATTGATATATTTGGCAAAAAAACGGCTGTACAATTAGAACTTATTACTACAGCACTGTTTGCTGAGCGTCATATTGAAAATAAGAGTGATGTGGGTATTATTAATGCTGTTAAGAAAATAAAGGGGAGCAAATTCTCTGAAGAAAAGATTAAAGATGCAATAAAATTATTAAAAGAAAAAAATTATATAAAATAAATTATGCCTGCCATGGCATAAAGATTATTAAAGCCGGAAGAAGTATACAAATTACTTTTTCCGGTTTTTACATTGCAGGAAACTTCATGTGCGCTGAATGTTTTTTAAAAATTATTTTAGAGATTGTTTAGAGATTGACCTGTTATAACAATATCATGCATGCAGTATTAAAGAAAGGAGCAAATGTATGAAAATAAAAAGAAGAATACCGGCGTTGTTGCTGGCGACGATAATGTTACTTACATGCCTTACGGGCTGCGGGAAAACGAATGTGGATATCGAACTTATAACAGATGGGACACTTTCGGAGAATGGTGGCGGAAGCAGCACGGATTTACAGGACGGAAGTGCAGTAAAAGGACGTTATGTGGAAGAAGTTACCGATTTGTCAGACAGACTTTGCGGGCATGGTAACAGACTGTATAAATTATCGGACGGAAGACTGGTTATAACAGATACATATAAGCCGTTTCTGATTTCGGATGATAATGGTGTGACGTGGAAAGAGGACAATAGAGAATGGCGTACCAGAATGCTGGATGAAGAAACATACATTATGGATATAGCCATTGGGGCGGATAATACGGCAGCGGTTATATATAATGATGATTCATCTGACGGAGAGGAGGATGAATATAGCATTAATCCGAGGCTGCTTGTTATAAAGCCTGACGGTACCGAAAACCTTATTGATATTCCTATGACAGGAGATGATAAATATCCAACGAATGTCGGAATAGCGGATAACGGAAGAATTTTTGTCAGCATGCTGGGCAGCAGTAATCTTTATGAGGTGAAAGAAGACGGAAGCTGCGAATTCTTTATGACAGTGCAGGGTGACAGCCCGGAACTTATGCAGTTTCAGGGGAATCTTATGTTTCTGGATGGTTACGGCTATAAACATCCGTTAATCTATGATATGGAAAAGAAAGAGTATGTAGGAGATGAGGCATTAGCGAATTTCGTTAGTGAAAATTATCCGGAAGGTAATTCTTATACCGGAAGCGAATCTTATCAAATGTACTTTTTCGCGGGTGAAGAAGGCGTTCTGTACATTGCAGGAAAAAAGGGACTGCATCGTCATGTAATCGGTGGAAGCGCAATGGAGCAGCTTATTGACGGCAGTCTTTGTACATTTAATAATCCCACTTATGAAATATCAGGGATGATTATGCTGGCAGGTAATGAGTTCATGACTATATTCAGCGGCGGCAGGCTGGTTCGCTATGTCTATGACTCGGATGTGACGGCTGTACCCGGTGACAGGCTGAATATCTACAGCCTTAAGGAAAACGATACCATACGTCAGGCAATAGCCCAGTATCAGACGGTTTATCCCGATATTGCCGTAGAATATGAAATCGGAATGGCGGAAGGAAGCTCCGTTACCAGAGAAGATGCGTTAAAGAGCCTGAATACCAAGATTATGGCGGGAGAAGGACCTGATGTACTGATATTGGATGATATGCCGCTTGATTCATATATCGAGAAAGGGTTACTGATGGATTTAAGCGCCATATTAGGAGGCTTAAGCGGTGAGGATGAAATATTTTCCAATATAGTACAGGCAATGAAAAAGGGCGATGAAGTTTATGCGATGCCTTGTGAAATCCAGATTCCGATTATAATGGGAGAGGAAAAATATATCTCACAGATAAAAGATCTAAAGAGCTTAGCGGATATGATGGAAGAGCTGCGCAAGGATTATGTGGGTAAAGATTTATTGAATATATGCACGGAGAAAGGAATCATGCGGTATTTTGCTATGGTTTGCGCTCCCGCATGGACAACGGACAGCGGAGAACTTGACAGGGAAGCGATAGCGCAATTCTTAGAGCAGACTGAGAGAATATATAATGCACAGATGGACGGACTGCCGGAGAAAACCATTGATAATTATAAACAAACAAATGAAATGTGGCTGCGGGAATTCGGCGAATTGAAAGATGATTCCATATATTTAAGAACGGGTTCAACCGTAATAAGTTATGTCGGAGGATTCACGCAACTGGCATATGTGGCTGTAGAACGCGCCGGTGCGTATAATGAGATGATTTCCGCAAATAGAGTGGATGGTTTTGAAGAAAGTAAATGGACCGTGATGAACGGTCAGAGCAATAATGTATTTTGTACCCATACTCTGCTTGGAATAAACGCAGCATCAAAAAATACCGGGGCAGCAGAAGACTTCATAAAATTGAGTCTTGGAAGGGAAGCCCAGAATAATCTTTTCTATGGGCTTGCGGTGAATAAGGCAGCGTTTGATGATAGCTTTATCATTGATGAAAGCATGCTGGGTGAGAATGGGGAATACAGTTATTTCAGCCTTGGTAATGACGAAGGGATTAATGTTGAGTTTGTAGCATACCAGTCGAATGAAAATCAGATTGCGGAATTAAGGAAATGTGTAGAGGCAGCTAATACTCCGTACATAGAAGATACTGTATTGGAGTACTCCGTATACGATGAAGGAACACGGTACATGCAGAGGGCGCAGAGCCTTGAAGAAACAGTGAATGCGATTGAGAAGAAGATGTCGATTTATATGGTTGAATAAATTGCATTGACGCATACAGCGTCTGAACTCATAAACTCGCAAGTTGAAAACGGAGGAAAATATTTATGAAGATGAAAAGAAGAATATCTGCATTGCTGCTGGTGATGATAATGCTGATTACGTGCCTGACAGGCTGTGGAAAAACAAATGCAGACAGTAATACAGACAGCAGTACAGGCAGCATAAACGGTGCGGATGGGACGCTTTCGGAGAATGGCACAGAAAGCAGTCCGGACTCACAGCAGGAGGATGGAAACACAGCTAGAGGGCGCTATGTAGAAGAATCTACCGATTTGTCAGACCTAATTTACGGAAGCGGAAACAGAATATATAAATTATCTGATGGAAGATTAGTTATAACGGATAAATATAAACAGTTTCTGATTTCTGATGATAATGGAATAACATGGAAAGAAGACAATAGTGAATGGCATACCCGAATGCTAGATGAAGGAACATACATTATGGATATAGCAGTTGGGGCGGATAATACGGCAGCAGTTATATTTAATGATGATTCATCTGTCGGAGAAGAGGAGGAATTTGTTTTAAATCCGAGGCTGCTTGTAGTAAGACCTGACGGCAGCGAAAACCTTATTGATATTCCGCTGACCGGAGATGATAGTTATCCGATGAATGTCGGAATAGCAGATAACGGAAGGATTTTTGTCAGCGCTTTAGGCGGCAGCAATCTTTATGAGGTGAAAGACGACGGAAGCAGCGAACTTTTTATGACAGTGCAGGGAGACCGGCCGGAACTTATGCAGTTTCAGGGGAATCTGATGTTTTTGGATGGATTAGGCTATAAACACCCGCTAATCTATGATATTGAAAAGAAAGAATATGTGGAGGATGATGTTTTAGCAGATTTTATTAAGGAAAACTATCCGGAGGGTAATGTTTATACCGGAAGCGATTCATATCAAATGTACTTTTTCGCAGGAGAAGACGAAGTTCTGTATATTGCCGGGAAAAAGGGTCTGCATCGGCATGTAATAGGCGGAAGTGCGATGGAACAGATTATTGACGGCAGCCTTTGTACATTTAATAATCCTGCTTATGAGATATGCGGAATGATCATGCTGGATAATAATGAATTCTTAACTATGTTCAGCGGCGGTAAACTGATCCGTTATGTCTATGATCCGGATGTGGCTACTGTACCCATTTACAGACTGAAGGTATACAGTCTTGAGGAAAATGATACCATACGTCAGGCAAGTTCAATGTTTCAGTCGGCTTATCCCGATGTTGCGGTAGAGTATGAAGTCGGTATGGAAGAAGGAAGTTCTGTTACGAGGGAGGATGCCATAAAGAGCCTGAATACAAGGATTATGGCAGGAGAAGGCCCGGATATATTGATATTGGATGATATGCCGCTTGATTCATATATTGAAAAAGGTCTGTTGATGGATTTAAGCGCTGTATTAGGAAGCTTAAGCGGTGAAGATGAAATATTTACCAATATTGCACAGGCTATGAAAAAGGGCGATAAGATTTACGCAATGCCTTGCGAAATCCAGATTCCGGTTTTGATGGGAGAAGAAAAATATATCTCGCAGTTAAAAGACCTTGAAAGTATAGCAGATGTAATGGAAGAACTGCGAAAAGAAAATCCGGGGAAAGACTTGCTGCATATTTGCACAGAGAAAGGAATAATGCGTTATTTTGCAATGTCCTGCGTTCCCGCATGGACAACGGAAGGCGGAGAACTCGACAGTAAGGCAATAGAGGAATTCCTGATACAGTCTAAGAGAATATATGATGCGCAGATGGATGGGCTTCCGGCTGAAAAGGCTGAAAGCTACAAAAGGGTAAACGAATATTGGGTAGGGATAATCGGTAAACCGAGAGATGATTCCAAATACTTAAGAACCGGTTCGAATGCAACATACTATGCCGGTGGATCAATACAAATGGAATACGCAGCGTTGAATAATGCCATGGCATATGATGAGATGCTTTCCATAAACAGAGTAAAAGGTTATGAGGAAAGTAAATGGACTGTGATGAATGGACAGAGCAGCAATGTATTTTGTGCTCAAACCCTTCTCGGAATTAATGCAGCATCAAAAAATGCCGCTCTGGCTGAGGATTTTATAAGATTATGCCTCGGTAAGGAAAACCAGTCAAATCTGTTTAGCGGATTTGCGGTAAATAAAGCGGCATTTAAGGAAAGTTTTATCGTAAACGAAAACTGGCTGGGCGAGGATGGGGGTTATATTTCTACCAGCATAATATCTGAAGACGGAATAGATGCAACCTTTATAATATACCAGTCGAATGAAGAACAGATTGCTGATTTGAGTAAATGCATAGAGGCGGCTGATACACCGTATATAGAAAATACCGTACTGGAGAACACCGTATATGAGGAGGGAATACTGTACATGCAGGGAGTACAGAGTCTGGAGGAAGCAGTGAATGCAATTGAGAAAAAGATTTCGATCTATATGGCGGAATAGAGTATTTTTCATATTTATGGCGCCGAGCTTTATCGGAGTAGTAATTTTCGTACTGGTTCCGTTTCTGGATGTACTCAAGCGCTCATTTACTACGGCAGTGACCGGCCAGTATATAGGAATGCAGAATTATAAGACGATTTTTGCGAATCAGGCATTTCAGCTTGCGGTAAAAAATACCATACGCTTTACCGCAGTCTGCATTCCGCTGTTGGTCGTAATCGGGCTTATGATTGCGCTGCCGCTTAGTAAATTAAAGAGTGCCGGGGTTATTAAATCACTGTATCTGTTTCCGCTTGCCATGCCGACGGCTACGATAGTTCTCGTGTGGAAAATGTTCTTTTACAGGCAGGGGTTCTTAAACCTGTTTCTGACACGGCTTGGGGAATGGAGCGGTCTCTGGGGAGAAATACATACGGACTATCTGGGAAGCAGCGCAGCCTTATGGGTGCTGGTATTCAGTTATGTCTGGAAAAATACGGGATACACGGTAGTTCTATGGCTGGCAGGAATTCTGGGAATCCCAAATGAACTTATAGAGGCGGCAAGGGTGGATGGAGCTTCGGGAATACAATGCTTTTTCAGGATTATGCTGCCTAATCTGCTGGGCAGCCTATATACCATAGTGATTCTCTCGTTTTTGAATTCTTTCAAGATATACAGAGAAGCATATCTGGTTGCGGGTTCATATCCTGAGCAGGATATTTATCTGCTGCAGCATCTGTTCAATAACTGGTTCGTGGGGCTGGACTTTGATAAGATGGCGGCAGCGGCGGTCTGCGTGGGAGGATTCCTGTTTGTGGTTATTATGTTGTTGCAGTATTTATGGGATAGAGATACATAGAGAGAAAGGAGGAGCGGTGGAATGAAGAATATCA
Organism: Lachnospiraceae bacterium; assembly: GCA_014804495.1. Lineage (GTDB taxonomy): Bacteria > Bacillota > Clostridia > Lachnospirales > Lachnospiraceae > UBA3282. Next base: position 6,909 of record JAAUZS010000171.1, on the reverse strand, counting down.
GTAAGACAGTAAAAAATGAAATAACAACTATTGCGCTCCTTCTTCCGGCACTTTTTACATTTTTACCTATCATACTGCTGATAACAGGTTCTGTGATGGGGAATGATGAGTTGAGACGATATTTATCGCCGGTTTTTTCGGGTGGAATGGAATTTATAAGTTGGAAGATTGTACCTGATTATCCGACCTTTGGCAACTATGGAAGTCTGTTGTTTTTAACTCCGCAGTTCTTCGTTCTGTTCTGGAATTCCATTAAAATGACCGCCTGCATTCTGGCAGGACAGCTTTTAATCGGAGTGCCTGCGGCATGGGCGTTTGCCGTATATAAGGTAAAAGGAAGCAGAATGCTTTTCGTGCTCTATGTCGTACTTATGCTTTTGCCTTTTCAGGTCACGATGCTTTCAAGCTATCTGGCACTGAACCGTCTGGGACTTTTAAATACACAGATGGCGGTTATTCTGCCTGCGGTGTTTTCCACATTTCCAATATTTCTTACCTACGGCGGATTTAGGTGCATCCCGCATCAGTTGTTCGAAGCGGCGAGAATAGACGGTGCAGGGGAAATCGGCATCTTTATAAAAATAGGATTGCCGCTGGGGAAAAGCGGACTTCTCACGGCAATGGTGCTGGGGTTTCTGGAGTATTGGAACATGATGGAGCAGCCGATGGCGTTCATAGAGGATAAAGCGCTGTGGCCTTTGTCATTATATCTGCCTGAAATAACATGGGCACGGGCGGGGTATGCCTTTGTCGCTTCAATTATTACGCTGATTCCGGCGGTATTCGTATTTGTATGGGGACAGGATTATCTGGAGCAGGGGATTATTTTTTCGGGGTTGAAAGAATAGGTTGAAAAATTTGGGAGGAAAACAGATTGAAGAAGAAAAAGATAGTGGTCGGATTTCTTGGGTTTCTGGTAGCGATGTGGCTGTGCACGGTTATATCTAAAAGTATATATGTGTCGAAGCTTCCTGTGGTTACGACTACGAGCATAGAGCAAAAATATGTGGAGCATATCGTGGAGGCGGAAGGAATCGTCATAGCAGGAAACAAGAATCCAATCAACGCCATGAGCGGGCTTCGCATAGATAAGATAGAGGTGCAGGAGGGCGACAGGGTGGAAGAAGGAGACGTGCTCTTTATAGTGGATTTGGATGACTTGGAAGAAATCATGGAAGCAAAGCGGCAGCAGATTTCCGACCAACAGCTCCTGATTTCCAAACAGCAGACCCAGATTTCCGAGAAGCAGCTTCAGATTGATGCGCTCATTTTTAACGGACAGCTTGCAGCGGTAGAAAAGATAATTGAAGAACAGCGCGCCAGAGAGGATTATGATGCTTTGGCGAGGCATGAGGACACTTTAGTCGGCAGGGCTTCAAATGAAGTAAACGAGGCGGAGAACGCGCTGGAAAATCACAGAGGCGAAGAGGGATACAGCGAGGAAGCGTTAGAAGATGCGCTGCAGGCAGCGGCATATGCAGAGGGAGACGCTAAATGGGAGCGGTCTAATACTATGAAGGAAGCGCAGAGAAAGATTGACGATATGCAGCTTCCGGATGAGGCAAATCCCACATTGGAAATCAGTCAGCTGGAAATGTCAGAGATGCAGCTGACGCTCTCCGACTTACAGGCTGAGCTATCCACATTGCAGGGGGAATTGGCAGAGTATCAGGTGATAAAAGATGCAGAGGGTCAGATTACGGCTGCAAGCAAAGGACTTATCACGGATATTTATATAAGCATAGGAAACAGAACTCCCGACACGGCGGTGATGCTGTTCGCAGACGATACCATTCCATGCCAGTTCAAGGTGACCATTGATAAAGAGCAGAAAAAATATGTAAGCCTGAATGATATAATAACCCTGAAGCTTGATGGAAGCAGCAGGGGTGAGGACTTTAAAATAGACTATCTGAGTGAAAGCGCGAGTATGCCCGGAAACTATGATATCTATGTGAATCTGCCGGAAGGAATGGGAACGCCCGGCCTGTCCGGGACTATGAGACGTTCAGAAGCCGGTGAAAAATATTCCTGCTGTCTGACTCCTGCGGCGGTCCATAAAGTGGATACCAGAAGTTATGTGTATGTAGTGAAGGAACGCGAAGGAATTCTCGGAATGGAGTATTATGTGGAACAAATATATGTAAAGGTGCTGGATGAAAATGAGTATTGGATAGCAGTGGAAGGCGCGCTGGATGATGACAGCAAGGTGGTTGAAAATTCGACGATGGAGTTGAGGAATGGGGAGGTGGTGAGGTATTAAGATTGAGTTGAATTTTGATATATGAATTTATGTAATATAGATTAAATGAAGACAGGGAAAATAACTGAATCATTAGATATTTTCCCTGCTTTATAGTCCCTGATATTAATTTTTATGCATTATTGCTTTATACTGTTTGGCATCCAGCAAGCTGTTCTATCTCCGCCACACTGAGCTCAGAACATTCCGCAATTTCATCAATGGTCAACTTTCCCATTTTTAACATCCTAAGTGCTGTTTTCTTTTTAGTTTCGTTTTCTGCTTCATTTTTTAATCTTCTTGCATTTGTTTCAATTAATGCTCCGCTCATCATATCACCCACACCTTTCTGCACATTCTCATATTTCTGCGCAATCTCATTAATTACATCACCGGAAAGCTCTATGATGGTTCGTTTGTCAAACGCGCCAATCACGCCCTGCTGTTCCAGTTCATCAAGCTTTTTTAAAATAATCTGATACTCTGATTTTAATTCTTCCAGCTTCTGCTCATTACTATTATACTCCGGAAAACTTTTTTCATGTGAAAAAATATAAAACGGAATCAGCATCAGTAAACCTTTTTCGAAAATATTATCAAGTGAATATGTTTGCACTTTCATAATCGGTACATCATATTTAACCGTTCCTCCCGGCGTAACTATCACATATTTCATTTTGTCGGGTGTCTTATTGTAAGTACGAAGATGCAGAACCGCCGTATTAGGGAATGTTACAGTCAATGTTTCCTCTGTAACTTCACCTTCGTCAAGCGCTATTTGAGCGTCATATTCAAATAGCCTTATCGTAATTTTTCCATCCGGCAGACTACTTTCACACTCAAGATGGTATTTCTTCGGTATTTTCCCGAAAACTGTGAAGTTCGTGTCTGTAATTCGTTTTTTATCCGCTTCGTCCTGTTGGTCTATAAAATGCTCATTGGGGAAAAACTGTATTTCTTCTTCCCCTGTATATGTTTCCCCGAAAATCTCATTAATGACAGGAATAATCAGTTTACGGCAGTCATTTAAGATTGTACGGAATGCTCCGTCATATATATTTGCCATGTGTTGTTCCTTTCTGAACTTGTGACTTTATAATATCATTTTTTTACTGTCAATTCAAGGATTACTCAGTTTTTGTTTCGCGTTTTGGAATCAGGAAAAAACAATTAATGGTGCTTTGGTTAGCGTACATTACAGAAAAGTTGTGGCAAAGAGCAACCGAATTCAAATTCTGTTGTCGGATAGTGGAAAACATCCAAACCAATCAGTGAGAGGCTCAAAGTTTTCAGAAGGATATAATGAAGATAATAAATTGGTAAAAAAACATGTATTTACCCACTTTCTTGCTATTGAATCTTTGCAGAAATCAGTAGTGCTTTTGGACCAATGCGCAGCTGTAATTCAGAATTTTTACAATGGCAAAATATCAAATGATGATACAGAACATATTAATGTGGGCGTATATAATGATAGTATTATGAGCAAGAGTACATTCTTAAAAACGCTGGTAGATTGTTTCTATGTGGAGGATTTTCGTATAGACCGTGCCCCCCAATCAGCAAGAGAGCAATCCATTGTGACTATATACAAGACGGGAGTTGACACAACAGAGTTGTTAAGCAAATTAGGCATAAATATGATTAATGCTAAAATGATAGATGAAACAACTTTGAGGATGGAAAAAGGAGAAATAGATATTTTATGTGATAAAGCGCCCTACTTAATTGCAATGAGTGTTAAAGACTTTGCAGAAATAGTATATGAGATTACAGACAGTGAGAGTTATGAAGAGCAACTATTGATTCCGAAGCCGGGAAATGAGCCGGTTGTAGGAGTTATTGATACACAATTTGATAAAAGTGTATATTTCGGAGAGTGGGTAGAGTATCAGAAGTATATAAGTGACGATATTGAATTGCAGCCGGAAGATTTTTTCCATGGCACTGCCGTAACATCAATTATTGTAGATAGCCCGTCATTTAATCCAAAATTGCAGGATAATTGCGGCAAATTCAGAGTTCGCCATTTTGGAGTTGCTACAGCAGGAAGATTTAGTTCGTTTGCAATTTTAAAGCAAATACGTGAGATAGTTCAAAAGAACCGAGATATAAAAGTATGGAATCTGTCACTGGGTTCTGCAATGGAAATTGATGCAAATTTTATATATCCGGAGGCTGCCGAATTGGATAAAATTCAGTATGAATATGATGTTATTTTTGTAGTGGCGGGTACAAATAAGAAGAAAAATTCAAATGTAAATAAAATAGGAGCACCAGCAGATTCGCTAAACTCCCTGGTTGTGAATGCGGTGGATTTTAGTGGTAAACCGGCATCCTATACGCGAAGGGGTCCGGTGTTGTCTTTCTTTTATAAGCCGGATGTTTGTTACTATGGCGGAGATGGTTCTGAAAAGATTGTGGTTTGTGAACCTCTGGGTAAAGCAACTGTAACAGGTACATCTTTTGCAGCACCTTGGATAACACGTAAAATGGCGTATCTTATACATGTTATGGGCTTAAGCCGTGAAGTGGCAAAGGCTTTAATAATTGATTCTGCTGCGGGGTGGAATCGGCAGGATAATATAAAGTATGAAAAAGGGTATGGAATTGTACCAAAGAAGATTGAGGATATTTTATATTCTAAAGAGGATGAGATTAGATTTATTATGTCGGGAAGTATCGATGAGTATGAGGTATATACTTACAACATTCCGGTACCACAATATATGAATGCGCATCCTTTCTATGCAAAAGCCACACTTGCTTATTTCCCTAAAAGTGATAGAAATCAAGGGGTTGATTATACATCGACAGAGATGGATATTCACTTCGGAAGAATTGCTGAGCAGAATGGTAAGGCGGTAATTAAAGCTATAGACTACAATAGACAGGCAGAGGAAGGCCTCAATACAATTTATGAGGAAGACGCGCGCAAACTGTATCGTAAATGGGATAATGTTAAACATATCAGCGAGGCAATAAAGGAAAATGGTCGTCCCCGTAAGGCTTATCAATCAGGTATGTGGGGACTTAGTATTAAAACTAAGGAAAGGCTGGATTCGAAAGCTGGTCGGGGGATGCAATTTGGAGTCGTTGTAACCTTAAAAGAAATGAATGGTGAAAACAGAATTGATGACTTTATAAAAATGTGTATGATGAGAGGGTGGATTGTTAATAGGCTTGATGTACATACGCAGGTGGAGGTTTATGTTAGGGCGGAGGAGGAGATTGAGTTGGAGTGATGTATGCGGAGAGTTTTCTATATTTAAGATTATAGGGAAAATTAAGAGTAACTCTACAAATAGGTGTGAATTAGAAGAACTGAAAAGTTAGCAAAAGGGATTTATTATTATGAAACTGCCCAAAACGTATGGTTTTCAAAAAAAGTAATAGCATAAAGCAAAAAATGCACGATTTTGTAACAAAATATTTCTATTTTCATTGTTAACTCCAAGAAAAATGGAAAATAAAGCGATATAATGATATAATATGAAATATATTTGGAGATGGAAAATAATAGCAAAATTCGGAACTGCAAAAGAAAGTACATGTAATCGGAATTTTTGAAAAACTGAGGAGGATATAGTAGTGGCGGCAAAAACAAAGACAAAAGAAGTTTCTATGGAGGAGGCTTTGTGGAAGTCAGCGGATAAATTGAGAGGTTCGGTAGAACCATCAGAATATAAACATGTCGTATTAAGTTTATTTTTCTTGAAGTTTGCAAGTGATAAATTCGAAGCTCAGAGAGCAAGAATCATAGCTGATGGTATGGAAAAATTTGTTGATAATATTGCTTTTTATACAAAAGACAATGTATTTTATCTGCCGCCTGAAAGTAGATGGTCTTTTGTTATGGAAAATGCCAAGCAGGATGATATTGCATTAAAGATAGATACTGCTCTTTTTACTATTGAGAAAACTAATCCCATTTTGAAAGGCGCTTTGCCAGATAACTATTATTCCAGATTACAGATTGATACAGTCAAATTGGCGTCTTTGCTAGATGAAATCAATAAGATTGATACTACAAAGGATGAAGAGAACGATATTATTGGTCGTATGTATGAATATTTTCTTAGTAAATTTGCTATTGCAGAGGGAAAAGGTAAGGGAGAATTCTATACGCCTAAAACGATTGTAAATTTGATAGCAGAGCTTATAGAGCCCTATGATGGAACACTATATGATCCATGCTGCGGTTCAGGAGGTATGTTTGTACAATCTATAAAGTTTATTGAGGCTCATCATGGGAATAAAAAGAAAGTTTCTATTTATGGACAAGAGTATACGAATACAACCTATAAATTAGCGAAGATGAATTTAGCAATTAGGGGAATATCAGCGAATCTCGGAGAGATGGCAGCAAATACTTTTACCAATGACCAGCATAAAGATTTAAAGGCAGATTATATTATGGCAAATCCACCATTCAATCAAAAGGAATGGCGCGCAGATGATGAATTGATAGATGATGCCAGATGGAATGGTTATGAAGTGCCGCCAACAAGTAATGCAAATTATGGCTGGATTTTAAATATTGTATCAAAAATGTCTCAAAATGGAGTGGCAGGCTTTTTGCTTGCGAATGGTGCATTGTCTGATGATGGAACAGAGTTAAAAATCCGACAAAGGCTGATTGAAAATGATTTGGTGGAAGCAATATT
>JAAUZS010000170.1 GCA_014804495.1 Lachnospiraceae bacterium | reverse complement strand
TTCATCGGTGCATTCCTGATAATAAACTCAATAAGTTTACTTGCTGAATCTCTTTCAAAAGGAAAAACCCTATTAAAATATTTAAAATAAATTAACAGAGACCAATAAACTTCATAGCCGCCCCTGTCATACTCTTCTTCTGTGGGAAAATACGACAGGCATCCATTGGTATATCCATTTACATAAAAGAACTCATTATTTAACTTTTCCATTGATTCAAGAGAAAATTCAACCATTAATTCATACGGAACTCCACAAATGCACCATTTTCCAATTGTAAAATATTGAACTTCTACCTTTTCCTCTTGACTATGCACTCCGGCACTATGCAGTCTGCTTATTTCCCCTAACCATGCCGTACCGTCTATTCCGCAGTTATTCTTTGCCTCTTCTGCAATTTCTTCTGCTGCTGTAAGAGATGGCACATTTGCAGAAAAAAGTATTTCTTTCGAATACATATTAACAGATAATGTATCCACCAATTCAATAGATGCTATCTTCTGTGATAATTTTTCACAAACAGCAGCTGCCATATCTTCTAAAGCGGTATTTGATCTAATATACTGTGGTCCCCTTGCATCTATCGGTGTTTCTATGGAATCAAAATACTTAGGCGCTATATTTCCTGCCGAGCCCTGAATAACCATTACCGGACAGCCATATTTTTCATGCAGCATTTCTCTTATATTTCCGAAATAATCCGGTGATATTAAATAGTTGTCTCGTTTCAATACATTACAATGAGCCGTTACCCGAATCAAAAGCAGTTTTCTTTCCTCTTTATCTAAGCCACATGCTTGTAATATACCAGCCCTTTTATCCAAGCTTATATTATCTTCCCGTCTGTTAACTCCAATATCAACCTCTGCATTATCCCACCCAACAGAAACCGGATACGTGTTAGATGCCGCACTTTGTACAGCCATCAAAACATTTCTGCATACCATTTCAAAGTATTCTTTCGAATCATCTGCATCCGGTGCAGAATGACAATGCGAGAAGCATAACATTACTTTATCGCATGAAACTTTCAACATATTACCCACTTTAATTCGCAATATATCTGCCAATTCTTTCTTAAATCCAATACTGTCAATTGTAATTAAGCAATGTCGCTCTTCACTATCCCATATTGATACTTGCGCAAGCAAAGGTTTTAATACCCCTTTAGAAGTATTATCCGCTCTGTTAAATCCAACTAACTGCAATGGGACATTAGGTGTTATATCTGTTTCTGCATATCCCAGTTTTATCATTCTCTGCTTTCCTCCTGTTTAACAAAACAAACTTAAGTATAAGAATTTACCTTTTAACCTTGTCATAAAATAAGACATACCCTAAGAAAAGAGCCGTGATTAATATGTAAATTCCTGCAATCGTCTTTGTGGTAAAGCACATTACCATGATGGAAAAAAGCATTTTGGATACGATATCTCCCAACTGAAAATAAGTTGTCATGCCACCGAACGCTGTCGCCAACTTTGCTTCGTCAAGACTATTAAAAATAAGAGCTCCCATTTTTGGATCGACACATCCGGTCCATATGCCTTCTATAAATAAGGCTGCCAAAACAATATAAATATTTTGCGCAATAATTCCTGAAAACAGAATGATGATAAATACAAGTGTGATTTTGAGTGCATCAGTTAGTTTCATCTTTTTAAATGTAAAAATCGTTAACGTACTACCTGCTATCCTCCCAGCCGTTTCACATATTGCCACAAGTGCAATGGTGATTTCTGCATTAATCACGCAAAAAGTTGGATTCTCAGCCATATGTAATACCACAATCGACGTTACCACCGCAAGACCTGCATTTATTACGGGAATAACCGCCAAAGTTTCCTTAATTCCGGGTATCTCCCAAAGAAGACTGACCGCATCCACCAATTCTTTCTTCAGTTGACGAACAAGTTGGTTCATCAATTGCTTTTCCTTCGGTTCCTGACTCTCCTCTTTTGGGCAATAATTCTTCATTTCCGTTTTTGAGCAAACCACAATCATCATGCTTACCGCAAAGGTAAAGGCGTTGACCATTGCCAGACTACGGAATGATATATAGCAGATCAGTACGCCTCCAACTGCTTTGAAAAGAATATTCAAGCTCATTGTAAGAGACTGCCGGAAAGCCATAACCTCTTCCCGCACTTCAGCCCGAATGAGTTGATTGCTAATCGGATAATATAAGCTATTCTCATATTGTCCGGCTAAATCAGAAATAAAATTAGCAAAGCTGACCACCACTACAATAAAGAGACTCGGGTTAAATCCGATTATGATAGCTACGAACAGATATGCAACTATTCTAACGACCAATGTTTTTATTATAGTCGCCACACGTTTTTGATTTTGATCTGCAAAATATCCAAGCATAAACGAAAACAGTATTGGTATAATCTCAGATGTATTGATGATTGCAATGGCAAAATTACTATGCTCAATTTGAAGAACGTAATTCAACAGCGCCAGATAATAAAGTATATCGCCGAAATTTGAGATTAAATCCGCTGCTAAGATTTTTATATATAATCGATTCTTCAGTGTTTCCTTCATTGGCTTACCTCACTCTGAATATCCACGCAGATTTGGAGCTGGCGTTACATTCAATAATCCTCCAATCTGAATGCATCTTTTGGCATATACTTTATCAGATCGTGAATTTGATATCGTTCCATAATCTCTTCCGGAAGATTCGGATAAAATGTACGGGCAGCATATTCTGAAATCTCATTCCCCCACAAATTTACTGTAGACAGCAAATATTTATAAGAATCTTCGTCATAATGGATATGCCATGATAACGCCTTTATCAACTGCAGATTCATAGCCGTTTTTACGCTAGCTGCCGCATCACTTATTTTGGCATCGTATTCTGCATCCAAAATCAGTCTTGATATTTCAGGCGGCTGACCATCAATAATCAGGTCAACTGCAATGTCCAGAAAAGATTTTAAAGGTTCTTCAAAATCATTTTCTAATGGCAGATTCTCGATACCGCTATTCTGTAAGTGTAAAACTGTCCTCATAAAGTAGCGGAATATCTTATCTAAAATTTCATTACTGTATCTGCTCTTAATGCTATCCATTTTTCTCATTCAGTCTCCTTATCACATAATATCCCAAATATTGAAGGTATTTCTATTTTGCTGTTGACTACTATCAACCTCTAATAAATATTTTTTACTTATAACAACACTTATCATATACTTTTCAAACCACGAATCCGAACAAACGAAATACCCTTTATGTATGCCATCCGTACCATAAGAATTTTCTATTTTCCAACGCTCAGGCTTTCCGCTTTCTCCTAAATGGACGCCTGTTATCAACATAGAATGACTTGCAATTCCGGCTTTTAGCTGAAAATAATCCTTCCTATTCATTTCAAAATCGAATCCTGTCACCTCCAAATAATCAAAACTATTGTCATCCCACAACTGTAATTCTTCCCTACACATTTTATCATCATCTGCCATACATACCACAGGAATGCCTTCCTTTAGCTGTTCAATACATTTTTTCTTTAATTCAGTCAACGGAAGATTTATGAACTGTTCTTCCTGACCGCCAATCACCTGAAAAACATCTGTCAATATACATTTTTCCCCAAATGGCAATTTCTCATAAGGAAGAGATATGACATTAATAAACTGCTCCAAATACTCTTCAGCCATATCTTTATAGAAAGTTTTAGGTGTATATTGTTGCTTTTGCTTTCCATTTTCAAAAGAATAGAAAAAAGTATCCGGCGGGCAGCCATAACATCTACATAAAAAAGTAAAAATTTTTTCCAGTGCCGACTCTTTTATTTTAGCAATATCTTCTATGTCTTTCCCCTCTAAAGCTGCATTTCGTATATCTGCACTAATCTTTCGCAGATAATAATTCAAGCGATTATTCATCTCTTCCGTATTTGAAGATTGAAATGTTTCCGGCATTATCTCTGTCGGGACAATCCCATACTTTTTTACAAGCTCTTTAAAATTCGTCCAAAATCCTCCATCAGTAACTGCATATTGAAACCATGAGTATACCTCTCTTTTATAATACAGCTCATTTCTGTATTGAATTGTTTTTTCCAAAAAACAGTTTGCTTTTTCTAATTTATCCCAAAAACAAAGGTAACCCAAGGAAAGCTTAAAATCTTCGCATTGCAAAGTATTTTTCCCAAGCTTTTTTACTATATATTCCCGCAAAAGATTCAATCCAGCAACAATCCAGCATCTTCCTGCATATCCCTGCGCAACAGATTCCATTGTTGAAATATCTATGGAAAATTCAAATGGATGTAACTTTGCTTTTTCTTCATTGAATGCAATGTCTGATATATATTTTTTACTATATTCTTTCTCATATATACTGTTTTTTTCGTCAGCCCGATATGCTTCTTTATTGCTTTGAATCCAAGCCGCTGTAATCTCTTTCATATAATCTTTCCTCTCGCAAAATCAGTCTAACATATATATTAAAATCTATTATATTTAAAAATATTACCACACAGAAGAAGTAGTTTCAAATATATGTATAAACAGATACAAAATTTACCCCACAATACAGAGCATTTTTTTACCATTTTGATTTGGCTATTCTTATATATAAAATTACATTCACGATATTTCTATTTTATGCTATACTAAAATAATTCTAATACCAGAAATCAAAATCATAAATCCTATTGCTCTTGTAAATGAAATGGAGGGATGAATATGAAAACAGATACTATCGTCAAACAAGAAGGTATAAATGCATTAATTTCAAAATTAGGCTACATTGATGCGGAAAGATTCATTGCTTTAATAACCAGCGAACCTTTTGATTATACAAAGTGGCATGAAGAATCTTTAGACGAAGGGCTCAGTGTCCGCGAACTTAGTAAGAAAGCTATGGCTTATTCTAAGAATATCTAATCCAATTTGGCTAACCAGACTTCCCCGAAGAAAGAACTGGTAGACAAAGTGTATTTCTTGTGCCTGCCCAATGCTATTCCATTTCCTCCATAGTCGGAATAACGATTTCAATATTACTACTGTAAAATGTTTCTTAATCATGAGTGTTCTTTCACATATTGCAGAAACTCAGGGGGTTTTTGACCAGTATTTAATGCCCCAGATTTGCTTAACCTAAATGAAATGGAACCAATAAATTAAGAATAAATGCAAGAATAACCCCGATTGCTGTCATAATAATTGTATTCTTGATGGTATTACGTTTCAAGGCTACTAATCCACAAATAAAGGCTATCAGTTCTAAAATCGAACGCATTCCAAAATAAGTCATGCTATAAAAAAACGTCATATTAAATAAGACTGCAATTATCATTGATGATATGGCAAAAGACAATTTACTTTTCCCTTTTGCATACCAACAGATAAATGCCAACAGCGGGGAAATGGCAGTAAAACCATACCATATCATTGCATAACTTCTTGGGAAAAATCCAGCCACAAATTTTGAATAAAGATAGTAGCTTGTAATCATGCCTACAAAGAACACAAACACATTTATTGCCGCTCTGATTGAAGAATTACTATAAATTGAAATACATATAGCAATCAGTACCCATATAGCAAAACGTCCTAAAAAATTTCCAATATCCAGATATCCAAATATGAAAGGTAACTCATTTACTGCCGTATTATCTATGAATTTTGAGAAAGTTCCTAAAGCAATTCCCAAAAGTATTATCGCAAATGTATCAACAACCTGTCTGCTGACAGATATTGGTTTTTCATCACATCGAATAGTATTCAAAAATGACTTCATTACGTCTATTTCCCCAACTTCTTATTTTATCGCCAGTCCACTTCAAAATGTGGTGGTTCCGGCTCTGTCCAACCACCGGAACAAGTTATGAACACTTCCGCACCTATCTTCAATGCCCAATCTTCTTCGCCTTCTGGCAATTCAAAAAATACTGCTTCATACGGAATTGCCAGTTCATCCAGCGTCTTTACACAAATAACAGGCACTAATGACTCAAGAGTATGGTCAATGATTATCCCGCTCACTATCGGTTGGCTCTCCGTTTTTCTCCACAACAAAATCATCAGATATTATTTTCCCTTTCCATATTGCAAAAATCATAACTGCTAATATTCCCATTCCAAAGTATAGAACATTGTGCCTTTTACTAAAAGATATCTGTTTGATAACATATCCGCCCAATATTTCTTTCTGTGGGTTCTTGACCTGTTCACAGTTCTCATACCACGGAATGTTGGGTTCTACCATCTCTTTTACGATCTGTCCTTCCACATATACACCTTCGCTGCTTCCTGCAATCAGAGCATCCAAGGCGTCAATTGTGTCTACATCCGGAATCATGATCCGTATATAATGTGAATCTGCCGTAGGAATCGTATAGCACTCATACACAGCTCCCATAGTGATAAAACCTCCGGATGTTCCCAAATCTTTGCCTTGACCACCGATTGTTTGAACATTGACCGTCAGACAGGAGTCAATCGTGCCCGCAACGTAGGCTCCTTCCCGATAGTTGTCCATGGATATATCCTCAACCGAAATGCATTGAAACTCCCGATATAAAGATAGGAGCCCATACAGTGTACAATACCCGCCAATCAGCAGAAACAATAAGGTAATTACGAGTTTTTTTGTAATATATATGGTTTTTTTCATAATGTCACACCTTTAATCCTCATTTCTTCAATTCTATTTCCTATAATTCCCAAAGAAAATTGTCCAAAACATTGACATGTATTATCTGTCCCGGATAAAATAAAATGAAAAAAACAGAAAAAAATGAATTAATCGGTTTACTCCCGATTGTCTATAATTTTAGATAATACTTTTCCTACAATTGCAAGTATAAGCATTGTAATGTAATATCGAGGATCTTTTCTTTCCCCAAATATCAGAAAAAGTATAGTAACCGTTGCAATTATAATACCATATATTATTAGAAATTTTCTTGCCATTCCAAACCTCATTGTCTTAATAGATTTTCATGACTTTATCATACACAGTGCTGCTAATACTTTTATTATAGGGAATTTGAATATAAAATGCTATACATTTATATTAATGTATTTGTATGCTTCCGCCTCATGGCTTTTCCGTGCTATATATATTTCGTATCCCTGTCTTTTCATAGCAAAAGAAAGCCCGTTAATCAGGCTCAAATCATCCCCAACAAAGAAAATATGCTTCATTTATTTCCCCTTCCTTAAGAATTTATCACTTTCTTCCTTGCTTTTTTAAGAATACAAAAAGGACAATCAAAATCACATTGACAAACAACACAATAATGCTTCCCTCGATTTTGCACGCCCCACCGGATAAAATCTCATTTCCGGTAAAAGTCGTAATCAGCAGGTTGGGATAATCATCAGCAAGCGACACACCACCCAAAACCAATGCGCCAATTCCATTCCATAAAAAATGCATGATAGTGGGCGCTATAATAGAGCCACTGTATTCAAGGACTATCGTCATGAGCATGCTCATGGTAAGCACATTTAATACCGGAACAACTCCTGCTTCAAACGCCCCGCCATGCAATGCTGTAAAAAGTGCTGTAGTAACAATCGCAGCCGCAATTATATTGTGTTTTTGCTTTATCATTTGATACAGATAGCCCCGGACAAGAAGCTCCTGCATAATTACATTCAAAAATGCTGCTAACATCCAAACAGGAAATAAATCAATTGAGTTCACTCCATCAAAATGAATAATCTTTGCTATGTACATTACCAAAACAGGAATTGCCAGCCATACAATCCCCGTGATTATTCCCAATGCCACTCCTTTGACCGGATTATCGAACAGATATAATCTTACACTTTTCTTCTCCATTAGCCAGAAAAAGAAGGTAAAAGCTATTATTGTCAATAATGGCGTAATTTCTGCCCACAATCTCCATATAGCCGGATTTTCCGAAGATGATAACGGCAATATGGAAGTTAATATCGCCCAGCCCAGAAAAAATCCTATAAATTTTATGATTGAAAATGCAATTTTTTTCAAAACGAATACCTCCGCAAATTTGAAGTCGGTGCTACATGATTGATATACGTATTATTCCCAAAATAAGTAAATGTTTGGGATAAAAGATATGAACCAACCTGCTGCTCCCATAATTCAGGGAAAAAGCATTGTGTTTAAAATATATAACGATTTTTCTTATATAAAATCTTCGCAAATTTTAATTTATCTTATTCAACAATCCAATCAATTAAATGCTGTATGTGTATTTTCATAGTATCTAAGCATGGAACAGGACTTACTTCATCGTTAAGCAAAAGCGGTAATTCCGTACAACCTAATATAACAGCTTAAATC
>JAAUZS010000169.1 GCA_014804495.1 Lachnospiraceae bacterium | reverse complement strand
GCCGGAATCTTACAGGGGTTGGATACATTATCTCGGAGATGATGCAGAGACTGAACTTCCATTTTATGGGCTTTATAATATAACTACGGGAGACGGTTTCTCCAGTTATGTGTATGAGGAGAAAAGCCTTGCCGAAGAAATTGCAATGGAGATTTCTTTTGCAGAAGAGCGTAGTACGGAATTAGAGGCAAAGCTGCAGGAGGACATTACACAGCTTGATATGAATGAGACAGCTGCAGAGCTGTTTAAGACATGGGATGATACCTTGAACATTGTGTGGAAGCTGTTGGAGGCAGAGCTTGATGATGCGTCGATGGAAGCTTTGAGGGCAGATGAAAGAGAGTGGATTGATTTCAAGGAAGCTGAGGTGAAAATAGCCGGGTTGGAATATGAAGGTGGAAGTATGCAGGAACTGACGGAGCTGATGAGGGCGGCTGAACTGACTAAGGACAGGGTGTATGAGCTGGCGGAATATGCGGAGTGATACTATATGATACAAGTTAAAAATTTAGTACCTAAAAATAAATTTGATTTTAGCGGAATGGAAGAATTGATGAAACTTTCAGACGAAGAAATAGAGCCTGTGATACCGGACCTTTTAGCATGGATGAAAGATATGAATTGGCCGGTGGCAAAAGAAATGCCGGATTTGCTCGCGCTACATCAAGAAACGCTTATACCGCATATTATTGAAATATTACAGCCGGAACAGGAGGAAAGTGATTGGAAATACTTTATTATTAATTATCTTTTACCGTTATTGGATGAAAAGTATTTGTTGATGCTTAAGCCGGCTTTAGAACGCATTGTGAAAAATCCCACTAGGGGTGAACTGGCTGAAGAGGCAAATATAGCTGCTGAGGATTTTTTAAAATGATAGGGGAGACAATGTAATTATTTGCTCCCCCAAAAAGTCTTCTTATGCAAGCCCTTGTTTCTTATATAATACCGAAAATACAATTCCAAACAGCACAATGTTAATAAAGATAACTACAGCATTCTCAGCATAATTCCCACTGTCTTTCAAGTTGCTCATCAGAATTCTAATCTGCTCCGAATATGTAATTTTTGCGACTTTTTCTATTTTATCATTAAACATAGACAGCATTGGTAAGAATGAAAATACCATCATTACCGGTACTGAAACGGAGGTTGCCGACATCTGATTTTTACTTCCCACGCCAATCGCAGCGCCTAACATAATTGATGTAATGATGCCGACTGCTATGACTGCAAGAAAAAGGGCTCTCTGTGAGTTTGTGACATCGTTCAGCAGACAGCAGAAGACTACTCCGCCAAGCATGCATACCGAAAACACATAGCTTCCTATACCAAGCAGGTATTGTATCGGTGAAACATCCGCCATTAGCAGAACCCGTAGGGTGTTTTTCTCCTTTTCTTCTGAAATTATTGCAGAGACACTGGTCAGCGGCGCCATACCGATATACATGGTCGCGAACAGGTTGACGAAGAAGTTTTCGGGCATGCCTTCAATTTTGATTGCCTTTGTCATAATGATGCCGAGTAACGGAAACATAACAAATTGTATAAGTACTGTTTTGTTTTTCAGAGTGTCAATAAGCTGTTTTTTGATAATGGTAATGATATTGTTCATTATTCGTTCAACTTCCTTCCTGTCAAATGTAAAAAGACTTTTTCCAAATCCGGTTCTGATGAATGAATGCCCGCAATCTGCTCTTTTTTCATCAGTTCCGAGAGGGTATCTGCGCTTTCCCTGTTATTCCCAAGAGTACGTTTTTCCCCACTTTTCAGAATCAGTACTATTGAGTTTTCGCTGTTGTACTTCATGCAGATTTCTTTGGGTACGCCCTGCTCTATAATGCTTCCTTCATTCAGCAGTATAATGCTGTCGCATAGCTTTTCAGCCTCATGCATATTATGTGTGGTTAAAAAGATCGTGGTTCCGGCCTTTTTCTCTTCTTCAATCAATTCGTGTATTTTATCTGTTGTAGCCGGATCTAAGCCGGATGTAGGCTCGTCTAAATACAGGATATCCATATCTTTTAACAATGCCCTGCAGAAATTTACACGATTGCGCATACCTTTTGATAAATTGCCTACGACGGTCTTTTTGGCTTTTTGCAGTTCGGCTCTCTCAAGAAGCATGTCTATCCGCGCCGGAGATACCTTATAGATTTTTTTTTTTTTTTTTAAATTAACCCATACTTTCAATCTTTCGTACAGACCGAAGCTGTCCATCATGATTCCGGTTACTAAGTTTTCTTCCGATATCCTGACGGTTCCGGATTTTGGTTTTAACTGACCGGTCAGTATGTTTACCAGAGTCGTTTTTCCGGCTCCGGACGGTCCCAGAAGACCTATTACTTTGCCTTTATTAATCGTCAATGAGATTTCATTTAAAATTTTTTTGTCTCCATAAGAGTGAGATAGCTTATCTACTTCTATCAGCGCTGCCATTTTGCTCCTCCTTTAAGTTTTTTAAACCAACGGCGAGTTGTTTGTTATCCATAGCCTCTTTTAAGACGGAAATAACCGTAGCGATTACAAAACAGATTCCAAAACTAATTATAAAGCTAATCCAGCATCTGGGTTCGTCAACCGGGAACCAGCCGAAAATATAGGCAAATATACCGACCAGCGCAATTACTGAAATCAACATCAATATAGTTCTTATTACAATCGACATTTTCCTTATTACCGTATCCGTAAAAAAAAGAAATCTAAGCGCTGTAATGCATGCCGATGATAATAAAAACTGAAAAATGGTGTATATCGGTATTCCGGCGCTTCCTAAGGCAAACATGGTGGAATATTCTTTTGCATCGTCTCCGGTGAGACAGCAGATAAAGGTAATGACTAATAATGTTATACCAAAAACCAGTATGACCTGTGCCAGATAATCCAATAAGTGTTTTCTTTCATCCAACATTTTAATATTCACGCTCCTTTCCCTAACTATGCTTTTTAACTCCCAACAGGTTTTTTATATCGCCGGCATACTGTCTCGATACAATCAATTGTTCGCCGTTCAACATTGTAATCAGAAGCCGCCTGTCGAGATATGTTTTTATCGAATCAATATTTTTCAGATTAACAACGCATGATTTATTAATGCGGACAAATAAATATTGCTCAAGCTGCTGCTCCAATTCGTATAACTTATTGAAGGATTCGTATACTTTATTGACGGTATAGATGAAGCACTTCCTGTCTACCGACTCTATATAGAGGATATCCTCTAAGTCTATCGAAGTCATATTTCCTTCATCTGTAACCATTATCTGCTTATCTATAATTTTGAGCGCTGCTATCAGCCGTTCAACAAAAGCGTCCTGCTTTGGGCATTTTATCGTAACGACGGTGTCCGTGGCATCTTCCTGTATGTCAATATTGATATGCAAGTCATACACCTCCTCATTAAGCTTATTTTATCAGTCAAATTATTTCTTACAAGTATATTGGCGGGATTTTGCCGTTTTTATGACGTGAGTTGCCGCAAAAACGAGACTCTTTTAAAATAGCACTTTTTATTAAGACACACGTACATAAGCTTGATATAATGGTGAGGAACGAAGGGAGGATATGCAATGAAAGACCAAAAAGAAGTTGTTAAAAAAGTCATAGATTATATTGAGGGAAATTTAGAGAAAGAGATTAATTTAGATAATATATCAAAAAACGTAGGTTATTCCAAATTCTATCTGAACCGAATTTTTACGGAACAGACAGGAATTACCATTCATAAATATTTACAAAACCGCAGACTTACGATTGCTGCCGAAAAACTGGTCGGGACAGATGAGCCGATAACGCAGATTGCATATGAAGCCGGATATGATACACAACAATCATTTTCATTTGCATTTAAACAGGTATATCTTTATTCACCTAAAATTTATAGGAATATCGGAATTTTTATACCAAAACAAAACAGAATCTCTATGTACTGTTCATGTATGCCGGGATACTGCAAATATATTACAGAAATCAAGGAGGCTGCAGCATGAGTACAATTCCTTACGTTATTGAACAGACCAGTCGTGGAGAAAGAAGCTATGATATTTTTTCACGCTTACTGTCCGACAGAATTATTTTTTTAGGGGAAGAAGTCAGCGATACTTCTGCCGGTTTAGTCATAGCACAAATGCTCTTTTTAGAAGCCCAAGACCCGGATAAAGATATACAACTTTATATTAACAGCCCCGGAGGTTCTATTACAGCAGGATTGGCAATTTATGATACTATGCAGTATATAAAATGCGATGTTTCTACGATATGTATAGGGCTTGCCGCAAGTTTTGGAGCTTTTTTGTTAGCGGGAGGCACACATGGAAAGCGTATGGCGTTAGCTAATTCTGAAATCATGATACATCAGCCGTCTATACAAGGTAATGGTATTCAAGGGCAGGCTACTGATATACGAATAATGTCAGACCATATACAAAAAAATAAGAAGAGATTAAATCGAATCTTAGCCGAGAATACAGGGCGTAGCATTGAAGAAATTGAAAGAGATACGGACAGGGATAATTTTATGAGTGCAGATGAAGCCTTAGAATATGGTTTAATTGATTTTGTTATATCAAAAAGACAATAGAATAGTTAATCTGCGTTGCATATCTCATTGTGTACGGTTATAATGGCTATTTACCTAGTCCTAATAGTACTATATAGTTCTTACTTAGGCTGGGATTATAGCAAACCCGAAACAGGAAATCAGGAAACTGGTTCCTGTTTTTTTGCTAAAAAATATAAATATGTTGACAATAATTTAGGTTTTAATATATATTTTTATTAGATTATATTAATAAAATCTAATACATTCTAATAAAAACAAAAACTATAATATGAAAACAGAAAGGATTAAAAATGCGTAAATCAAAAGTTTTAATAGGAATCATTGTGATTATGATATTGTTGACGGCCTGTGGTGGAGAATCAGAAAAAGCTTCAACGATAAACGATGATACATTGGAGTTTGAAACAGGGATTGTGAATGTAGATGCGTTGAGAGTACGAAGTGAGGCAGATGCAGATGCGGAAGTGATATCTCTGTTAAAGCAGGGTGCGGTCATACAAATATTTGCAGAGGAAAATGACTTCTATCAAATTGTCTTCGAAGATCAAGATGACAATGATAACTTAAACGGATATGTTAAAAAGGAATATGTGGATTTGAACTAAGGGATTACAAATAGATAGGAGATTTAAAATACATTAAACAGGACGGTTTTGAAGCATTTCAAAGCCGTTTTTTTGAAATTTATTCGTTTTATGGAGGAGAGTGTTTTAAATGTTGAATAAATTACATCTGGCAATGATAGAGCTGTATAGTGGAGATGCAAAGAGAATTCAGCACTTTTGCAAGGTTCATAGTTATGCAAAGCTTATTGCTGAAATGGAAAATGTAGATAAAAAATGTCTGTTCATCCTTGAAGCAGCAGCCCTTACACATGATATCGGAATTCATGTATGTGAAGAAAAGTATGGGAATTGTGACGGAAAATTGCAGGAAAAAGAAGGTCCTGCAATAGCCGAAAAGCTGCTTAGAGAATTGGGTTTTGAAGAAGACGTATCTGAAAGGGTCCAGTATCTGATTGCACAT
>JAAUZS010000168.1 GCA_014804495.1 Lachnospiraceae bacterium | reverse complement strand
TGCAGCGTGATTGCATATATCTATTGCCTCAATGCTATCAAGATTGAGACAGATAAAAACCTTATCAAAATCTTCTATATTACTTACTTTGAAATTATTCTGCACTCCTTTGTTGCAACTATTTGCATTGGCTGGCGTTTCGGATTTCCACAGTATATATCAGGACTAATTCCGTTTGGTTTTTATATTTGCGTTACTTTATTAAACTGCAGTACAAAGAAAAAATATTTTCTTGCCATTTTATTTGGCATTTTTGCTGCATTTTCCTATATTGGCTGCCGCGTAATCTCAACATATGGAGGCTCCATTTACCAATTAAATGTCCCTACAATCGTTGAGCTTCTGATTTATATTTATAATTCTGTCTGCAATTTTACATTCCTATTCATGGTCACGATTATCTTCATCATAGATATGCAGTTGTCTGCCAACAAACTGTCTGACCAAAATGCCATCTTAGATAAAATGGCAAGCGTCGATCCGCTGACCGGTTTATACAACCGCCGCAGTATGCAGGCTTTTTTCGATCATGCGATTGAATCCGATGAACCTTTCTGCCTGGTTATGTGTGATATTGATGACTTCAAGAAATGCAACGACAACTATGGGCACGACTTCGGGGATATCGTATTAAAAGAAGTTACCCATATTATTCATGAGTTAGAAACGGAGCATGGCTATGTATGCCGTTGGGGTGGCGAAGAAATACTGATTTTAAGTACTGAGAATCTTGATATGACATGTAAGATTGCTGAGAATATCCGTAAAAACGTGGCAAGCCATAATTTCACCTACAACGAAAAGATAATCCACTGCACCCTTACTATCGGAGTTGCCGCCCATAAGCAGGGCAATACAATTGCAGATACAATTATGCGTGCCGATAACAGATTATATTATGGTAAAAAGAATGGCAAAAACAGGGTTGTTACTCCATATGACGCTGCATAAGCATATATGGAGTTTTTTCAAGGAGTTTTTCTATAGCCTCTTCGTATTCCTGTCTCCCCGTAGAATCCTTTCCCTGTCGGATGCATTTATCTCCACCATTTTTCCATTTCTGTCATAATACGTCAGAAGAGTTGAATTCATAGCGACTGACTTCTTTCCATTATCCGTAAGTAAACTGATAACCTGATTTAAGTCCCCTTTACGAAGATAAGGCTGTATTTCGCGGTCCAGTCGTGCTTCATTCATTTTCTGGAACGCCGCCATATCCTGTTCCCGAGCTTCCGCAGCCACATCCTGTATAGCATACTCTGCCGTCTCTTTCGGCTGCTTATCAGCAATTTCAGGAACTTCCGCCATAGTCATGGATTCATCAATTCCCTCAGAATCTTCGGTATCTACGGATTCATTAACCTTATCAGGTTCATTCCATATTTTATAAAAGAAATCCTTAACCGCAGATATTGCTGTAGTTACAATTTCTCTTAGCATGTCAACAATCGACTGCCCGCTTGCAGAAGCCTGCGTCTTAGATGTTTCTGTGGTTTTCAGCCTGTCTACAGACGAAGTCTTACCATTGCTTGAAAGCTCCAGTCTGACTCCGCTTTGTTCTGCCGTATCTTTGCGGTCTTTCTCAGACTTATCCGCTTTATCTTTTTTTTCGCCGTCTTTCGCCTGTAGCTCATCTTTATTATAATTCAGACTGAATTTTTCACCGGTATTAGGAATATTAACATTTTTTGTCTTTGTATATGTAATGTAATTATCGTCGATTCTGTTGACCATAACCTGACTCCAATACCTTTCCGGCATAGAATATAATTCGTGCCCTTATAAATGACTACTTTTGATTAATATAATTAACCAGACCTTCTGCAGCAATAATTTTCTGCATAAATTCAGGAAACGCCTGCCCTTTGTAAGTAGTATTCTTCGTAACGTCAGTAATAATACCCGTATCAAAGTTTACTTCCACACAGTCTCCTGCTTCAATATCTTTTGCCGCTTCCGGACATTCGATGATCGGAAGTCCGATATTAATTGCATTCCGATAAAAGATTCTGGCAAATGTTTCTGCAATAACACAGCTTACTCCCGCCGCCTTAATGGCAATAGGTGCGTGTTCTCTGGATGAACCACAGCCAAAATTCTTGGTTGCCACCATTATATCGCCTTTTTGTACTTTTTTAATAAAATCTTTATCAATGTCTTCCATGCAATGTGTTGCCAGTTCCGCCGGGTCGGAAGAATTCAGATATCTCGCCGGAATAATTACATCCGTATCTACATTATCACCATATTTAAAAACAATTCCTTTTGCTGCCTTCATTTTCATACCTCCTAATTAAAGCTTACACGGGCAGGAAATCTTACCCGCTACTGCACTGGCTGCCGCTACTGCCGGACTTGCCAGATAGATTTCAGAATCTACATGCCCCATTCGACCGACAAAATTACGGTTCGTAGTAGACACGCAGCGTTCTCCTGCCGCCAAAATTCCCATATAGCCTCCAAGACACGGTCCGCAGGTCGGAGTGCTGACAATTGCTCCTGCTTCTATGAATATTTTCAGCAGCCCTTCTTCCATCGCCTGCATATAAATTGCCTGTGTGGCGGGAATAACGATACATCTCATTCCCTTCGCCACATGTCTGTCTTTCAAAACCTCTGCAGCAATCCGCAAATCATCCAGCCTTCCATTGGTACAGGAACCAATTACAACCTGATCGATTTTAATATCTTCTTTGATTTCATCTATAGTCTTCGTATTTTCTGGCAGATGCGGGAAAGCGATTGTTGGCTTAAGAGTACTTAAATCAATCGTATATTCCTCATCATAGGCAGCATCTTCATCCGCCTCATAAACAGTGTAAGTTTTCTTAGAATGCTCTTTCATATATGCAACTGCCAGCTCGTCTACAGGAAAGATTCCGTTTTTGCCGCCTGCCTCAATCGCCATATTGGCTATCGTAAAGCGGTCGTCCATTGTCAGGTTCTTTATCCCCTCTCCTACGAATTCCATAGATTTATACAGTGCACCATCCACACCAATCATGCCGATTATATGTAAGATTACGTCTTTACCGCTTACCCATTTCTCCGGCTTTCCTACTATATTGAATTTTATTGCAGAAGGCACTTTAAACCATGCCTTGCCTGTCGCCATGCCGGCCGCCATATCAGTGCTTCCGACACCTGTTGAAAATGCGCCTAAAGCGCCGTAAGTACAGGTATGGGAGTCCGCGCCGATAATGACGTCTCCCGCTACGGTCAGACCTTTCTCGGGGAGCAGCGCATGTTCTATTCCCATCTCGCCTACTTCAAAATAATTGGTAATTTCATTGCGATAAGCAAATTCTCTGACACATTTACAATGTTCTGCTGATTTAATGTCCTTATTAGGTACAAAGTGATCGGGTACAAGCGCAATCTTATCCTTATCAAAAACGCCGTCTACCTTCATTTTTTCCATTTCCTTAATAGCAACCGGACTGGTAATATCATTGCCAAGTACTAAGTCTAAGTCTGCTTCAATCAACTGACCGGCTTCCACCTTATCAAGACCTGCGTGTGCCGCCAGAATCTTCTGGGTCATTGTCATTCCCATCGTAATGTCCTCCTATCTTAAGCTTATTGTATTATTGTAACATATGATCAGTAAATTTGCAAAAATATCCAGATTCCTCTTAATGCGCTGCAGAATACTCCTTATATAAATAAGCATGGTCTTCAATACAGCGCCATGTTCCGGCAGCATCGGCTGTCACACAAATATATTTCCTTCCATCTTTATCTATCCCATAGCTTACCGCACAATGCTTCGACTGATCGACATAACCTGTCTTGCCGCAAATCACTTCGCCGTTTGTATCCTTGTCCTCAATACGACGCAAAAACCAGTTAGAGATGAGTATCCCCTCCGGATGTTTTTCCGTTTCAGAAGTCGTATATGTGTGCGCCGACAACACTTCCATGCATATTTCGTTTTCTATGGCAGCCTGCATAATAACAGCCATATCATAAACCGTACAATAATGATTATCGTCATAGAGCCCTATACAGTTTGTAAAATGCGCTGTCCCTGCCAGACCCAGTTCTTCCAGTTTTTCATTCATTAATCCGACAAAAGCCTCCTGAGACCCAGCCACATAATAGGCAAGTCCAAGTGCTCCGTCCGCACCTGACGGCAGAATAGCCGCGTATAATAAATCTCTGATTGTCACAACTTCTCCGGCTTCAAAGCCTGCATTACTGCAGTCGTTTTTCAGGCAATAATCCGTAATATCACTTGTGATTTCAAATGTATCATCCAAATCATCAATGTTTTCCACCGCAACAAGCAGTGTCAGCACTTTTGTCATGGATGCCGGAACAATTCGGGTTCTCTCGCCTTTCCTTGCCATAATCTCTCCGCTTTCCATATCTATAAAAACTGCATAACTGCTGACAATTTCACTTCCAAGCTGTATCGTATCTTCTGTTACTCTATATTCCGTAAGCAGAACGTTATCCTCTGCCTCTTCCTCTTGTTCGCTTTCCTGTTGTTCCAATGGAGAACCATCCTCATCCGCTGCCTGATTTATCTGTGCTTCTGCCTGCACAGGCAGTACAGATTCCTCTTCCTCATTTACAATCTGCTCCTGTGCTATGTCCGTATTTTCCGTTTTTTTCCCTCTCGCTATGACAACGCATATAACAAACAGGACAAATACTACCGCGATTCCCGGTATCGCCGCTTTCCTAAACAACTCCTGCCTTTGCTTTTGGCGTCTCATTTCCTCTTTTCTTTTTTTCCACTGCGCCCGGCGTGCGGCTTCTTCATCCAGCCGATTTTCCATATCCGCCATAAACCTCATTATCTCCGATTTCTTGTCATTTTTTTCATCAAATCACAGGTAAGTAACCTGCGCATCGGCGTCATAGGTATGCGGTTCTTTAGTGACCGCTTTATGGCCGAATGCAATGGCTATTTCATACTCATTGTTACATGGTTTTTTCTTGAAGTTTCTGCCTCTTTATCAAATACACAGATAATCTTTATATTGATATTCTACTACATTTTAAATATCTAAAGATAAATTTATAAATAACTTTTATTAAATTTTTTATAAAACACACAATATC
>JAAUZS010000167.1 GCA_014804495.1 Lachnospiraceae bacterium | reverse complement strand
GTACAACTTTTAAAGTATATCATATTCAATAACAAAACCGCAACAAAAAATCATCATAGTACAAAAATTGAAATGTCATGATACCAAATACTTAAGCCAGAGCTTACGGAGATAATGCAGGTATCCCGCTTTCTCCACGGAATCCGCCGCCAGAATGGATACACTTCCTATGCGCTTACCATTCAGCTTATATACTGCCTCACCTATGGCATCTCCCTGAGCGACAGGCGCCTCTACTATTTTAGGAAGGCTTATTTCCTTCTCAATGTCATTCAGATTGCTTCCCGCCGTATCCAGATAATTAAACTCCCCCGCATATACAAGCGCGACATTTTCCTCCACTCCCCCGTGTATCTGCTGTGCAGGGAGCATATCTTTATTTTCATCCGTATACATATTACTAACACTATAACCATAATTCAAAAGCGTCATGGCATCTGCAAACCTTGTATCTTTATCCGGCGCTGCCATGACAACTGCAATAAGTTCCATCCCATCCTTATTTGCAGTCGCCGAGAGACAATAAAGAGCTTTAGAAGTAGAACCTGTTTTTAATCCCGTCGCCCACTCGTACTGTTTTAACAGCTTATTGGTGCTGGATAAGGTAAAAGTAGATGTCCCACGTGAGGTACGGTGCTCAATATCTTCCATCCAGATGCCGGTATAATCTAAAACTTCCGGATACTTCGTTATCAGTTCTCTGGACATAATCGCCACATCTTTTGCAGAAGTATAGTGATTGTCGGAATCCGTAAGTCCGCAGCAGTCCTCAAAGTGTGTATTCTGCATTCCAAGACTTTCAGCTTTATCATTCATCATCTTCACAAATTCGCTCTCGCTTCCCGCTATGTATTCCGCAACCGCCACACTTGCGTCATTTCCCGACGCTACCGCAATACATTTGATCATTGTATCCAGTGTCTGGGTTTCACCTTCATCAAGAAATACCTGTGAGCCACCCATAGATTTGGCATATGAACTGGTTGTAATCTTATCCTCCAAATGAATCCTGCCGCTCTTCAAATGCTCGAATATAATGAGCAATGTCATAATCTTCGTAATACTTGCCGGACTCCTTCGCGTATTGGCATCCTGCTCACAGATAATCTGTCCGGTAGAGGCTTCCATAACGACATAGGACGGCGTTGCAACATCAGGCGCCGCATAGGCTTTCATAGGTATGTATACACACATATTGATACATAAACATATCATCATAAGCAGAGTATAAATACGTTTTCTTCTTTTTTTCAACATCCATCTCTCCCGCATATTTCTCTATAATATAGATATTACCGAAGGTGAAATGTTTATGACTATGATATGCTTTTTTTCACAATATAAGTGTCTCCAATATGAATCGCACTAAAAAACAAAATCCCTGACAAACATCAGGGATTTGCTCTTCATTAATTGTATTTACGTTTTCTTGCTGCTTCAGATTTTTTCTTACGTCTTACGCTTGGTTTCTCGTAATGCTCTCTCTTACGAATCTCCTGTTGAATACCGGCTTTCGCACAGCTTCTTTTAAAACGACGTAATGCACTATCCAAAGTCTCGTTCTCTTTTACGATTACGTTCGACATTCCGCACCTGACCTCCCTTCAGTCCCTAACAAGTAACTTGACTGATTGGGTTATTAATGCGCACACGCGCACTGTGTATCTACACACAATATAAATTATACCACAATCTGGATATGAGTCAACTACTATTTTTTCATATAAACTCCTTTTTCTCTTTTTGTGACTTTTCTTTAATAAAGCGACCTGAACCCGTCTTTTATCCCATCTCCACGAAACTCTAATTCCACTTTTCCGGGTGCTGACGGAAAATAATCATATCCTACTCTATCACCATAAATGGGATAATAAAATGTCTCGCCTTCAATTTCATATGCCTGCACATCATAAGTTCCATAATCGTTCTGCCACAGATAATTTGGAAGGAGTCCGACTTCATAGATATAAAAAATAATCATACACAGCTTATATCCTCCGTATAATAAAGCCAGAAAATATACGATTTTGTCCTTTTTCAGTCCAATTATCAGCCCTCCCAATGGCAGCACTGCCAAAAGCAGCACATAAGCATAACCATACCGCAGTAAAGGCGCACTAAACTGCCAGTACAGGTAAGAAAACAGAATGGCCGTCAATACAAGCAGATAATCAAACCTCTGCCACTTCTTTTTAATAATTGTAAAAACCAATATAATAACAATGATTCCTATACCTGCAATATCAGCAATTATCAGCAGCTTGCCAAATGAAGAAAGCATAGTGGAAAACCAATTGGGAAACCACTTGGTTATAGGTATATCTACCAGCGCAGCATCATACAAGCCCCTGCCCCACACCTTAATCTCCGCTGCATCTGTTGCCGCCTTCTGTGCACTAATCTTCCAATCTACAGAAAACAAATCCAGTTGCGGAAAAGGATACAACAGCCAACCGGAAATAATAACTGTACGAACCAGCCATGGAATCACGGTTATTATGCCCATGGCAAGATAGAGCGCCATCTCTTTAAAGCGTTTTTTTCTTATCAGGATAATAACAGGCTTGATGACAAGTATAAGAATAAGTCCAGCCGTCAGCTTAATCGTCAAAGCATATACACCGCACACGCATAACAGGGCATAAGGTATTTCAGTATCATGTTCCTCTTCTGATTCCAACAAGCCCAGCCACTTAATAATAATGAAAAAAATCATGCACATGGCAGCATAGTCAGATGATGGTGATATAACTTCATCACAGATGACGGTAAGATAATAAACCGCAGCCGCTCTGGCATAATCGGATAACAGCAACTTCTTTCTTTTCCAAGTATCCGCTATATCCAAAACTGTAATACTTAATACAAGAGCAAAAAAACCGTTTATCGTGTGCAGGGATTGTCCAATCAGAAATTTCATACTATATAACGCTGATAAGGCAAATACAGAGCTGTTATATGCAAAACGAATATGCAGATTACCCAGTCCTTTTACTACGCCATACTCTTCTATCCAACGAATGCTCTGCCCATGATATAAATCAGAATCATACGCCATATATCCTCTGGAAGTAAAATAACTCCAAAGCACAATCAACACAAGTATAGCTACTATTCTCAATATGTTACATTTTTTTAATCCGGTCATTATCATCTGCCCTATTCTTTTTCGAAGGACAGTCATAATCAGAATACATACTATAAGCATGATCACATTGACCAATAATTCCACCTTGTAAAAAATACTGAATATCTGGGAATATACAGTGGCAATGATAAGTCCGGCTGCCAAAATACTATCTGTTTTCTTTATTTGATAATTAAATCTTTTTTCTACAGTATATGCAAACCCCTGTCCTAAACAAAACGCTGTTAAAAAAATATATACCCAATTAAACAGAACAGTAAGCATCGTCTTTCTCCTTATCAGCTCAGCGGACTTTTCTTTCATGTACAGTATATCACAATGCACAATATAAGACTAATATAAAATATTCCGCAAACTCGATTTTCGTGGTACACTTAATATCACAAAGTACAAACCGGCCTCATAAACCTAATGAAAGAAGGAAGCCCCATATATGAAAACAGTAGGTATTATTGCAGAATACAATCCGTTCCACAACGGACATGCATATCAGATTGCAGAGGCAAAGAAAATCACCGGAGCAGATTACTGCGTCGTCATAATGAGTGGAAATTTCATGCAGCGCGGTATTCCCGCGATAATGGATAAATCGCTTCGCATACAGTCTGCTCTTATGTGCGGCGCCGACCTGGTGCTCGAACTGCCTGTTCATTATGCTACGGGCAGCGCAGAATACTTCGCATCCGGTGCCATCGCAATGTTGGACAGACTTAATGTTATCGACTGCCTGTGTTTCGGCAGCGAATGCGGAAATATACAGGCATTATCCATGCTGTCTGACTCGCTTGTATCTGAAAGTGAAGAATTTAAAGACCTGATTAAACAAAATATGAAGGCCGGTTCTTCTTATCCCAAAGCAAGAAATAATGCGCTTATTGCTTCTTCACCAAGACTTGCCGGGTACTCTGATATTCTCCAATTTCCAAATAATATACTCGGCATAGAATATCTGAAAGCGCTAAAAAAGCGTGGCAGCCATATAGAGCCATACACTATATCAAGAAAAGGATCGGACTATCATGATGATTCTATTAATGATTCATATAGCTCTGCTCTCGCTATCAGAGAGTCTATTGAAATGAATCAGGATATAAGCCTTATCAAAGAACAACTTCCTGAAATCGTATACAAATTACTGGAAGAGAACTATCTAAAGACATTTCCGATTACTATAGAAGATTTCTCTTCCCTGATTCTTTATAAACTCATTAAGGAACAGGAAAACGGCTATAGCCGGTATTTCGATATCGACAAAGCTTTTTCAGACAGACTGGAAAGCCTTATTTATTCCTATACGGATTATACTTCATTCTGTGAAAAAATAAAGACACGGAATATTACCCATTCAAGAGTAGCAAGAAATTTACTGCATATTCTGTTAGATATTTATCAGTCAGATGTAGATGCTTTTTGTGCGGACGATTATGTGTACTATGCGAGAATTGTCGGTTTTAGGAAAGAAGCCGCTCCCCTTCTGTCAGCTATAAAGGAGAAAACTTCTATTCCTCTTATTTCCAAGCTGGCTGACTCTGACTCTTATGTTACTTCTGAAAACGGCAGAAAAATGCTAAAACGGGATATTGAATCAAATCACATATATTCCCTGATAGTAAGCCATAAATATCATCATAATCTGCTAAATGAATATAAAAGAGCGATTGTGATTCTATAACAATTGTTATTCTATAGTATTCATTACTTTGAACAATCGTTATTTCGTAACGATTTTATTTATGTATTCCTTGATTATGTCATGAACCATATTAGCTACTTCCTTGCTATTCTTGTCCTTATATTCCTCATATAAAATCGCAGGAAGGTAATGCACCTGAGTCTTCACCTTTCTGATTGACCATTCTTCAAATACTTTATATGAGTCAATCAATACGACCGGTACAATCGGAACCTTTGCTCTCATGGCGCTTTTGAAGCAGCCCGGTTTAAAATCACAGACTTCATTATGATTGTGATAATACCCTCCTTCCGGAAAGATAATATATTTTCTTCCTTCGGCTACTTCTTCTGAAATCTCTTTAATTATCCTTACAGACTGACGCAGGTCATTTTTAAACATACGTTTTGCACGTATCAGATTTAAGAACTGCGTAGTCAGAATCACATGCGACTTGGCATCATCAATAACAACCGAGCAGGGTTTTTCATGGGTATATACAATTCCAAGTGCGTCGTATTTACCCTGATGGTTAGGGAACATGACATATCCGCCTTCCTTTGGAAGATTCTCCATTCCAAAACCTTCCGTAATGATATGTCCGGATTTTACCATTCTGTTTACTGCCAGCCTTGCATATGCATAACGCTCCTCTTCCGTATATTTCTCAGGATGCTTTGACATATATGACATCTTGGGAATCATATAAATTCTCGGTAAATTACAGATAATAACCTGTATAAAACGTAACATTGAATCCTATCCTTCTTTCTATTGCCAAAATCAGAATAACGGTGCAAACAACTTTAAGATCGGTCCTATCACATTCAGTTTCATAACTTTTTTCCTGCACCATTCCAGCGTAATCTCTTCAGATATAGCAAATGTTTCTTCCATATCCTTTTTCAGTTCATCTATTGTCTCAGTCTGATACATCAAAACTCCGCACTCAAAATGGTGATAGAAGCTTCGGTAATCAAAATTGACAGTTCCCACAACCGCCGCCTCATCATCACACAACACACATTTGGAATGAATAAAGCCGGGTGTATACTGATATATTTTTACACCGGACTCTAATAAGTTCACATAAGCTGACTGTGTCAGCCAGTATGCCGATTTCTTATCAGGTATTCCAGGTGTCACGAGTCTTACATCAACACCTCTTTTTGCCGCCAGTTTCAGCGCTGTGTTCATTTCGTTATCTATTATCAGATATGGCGTAAATGCATAAAAATACTTCTTAGCATATCCTATCATATTAAGATAGACATTTTCTCCTACAGTCTCATCATCAAACGGCGTATCCCCATAAGGCTGTACATATCCCCTGCCGCCTGTCTGTTCCTCAAAACGGCATCGGTACAGACTGTAGTCTTCATCGGTAGGACGTGTAATATTCCACATCTGAAGAAACATTACTGTAAAATTCCATACAGCTTCCCCATTAAGGCGTATACCTGCATCTTTCCAATATCCATGCAATGTTTCATAATTGATATACTCATCCGCTAAATTGACTCCGCCTGTATATCCTATTTTACCATCAATGACCACAATTTTTCTATGGTCTCTGTTATTCAAAATAATAGACATAAGCGGAATCAGTTTGTTAAAAGCAACACACTTAATCCCCTTATTTTCAATGTACTTCTCATATTGTTTCGGAAGCTTAAGCACGCTTCCAAAGTCATCATATATAAGCCTTACTTCCAAACCCTGCGCTGCCTTCTTCTCCAGAATCTTCAGGATTTCATTCCACATTTCACCTTCTCCGATAATAAAATACTCCAAGAAGATAAAACGCTCAGCAGTATCAAGGTCCTGTAGTAATTGCTTCCAATAATCCAGTCCATCAGAGAAATACATTGTTTTTGTGTTCTTACAGACTGTGGTTCCTGAAAATGTATTAAGGTAACCGAATTGATTGGCAATTGTCTCATTTTTTACCCGCAATTCCCGCTGTATGTCCCCATTTTCAGGTATATTTTTTCTCATCTGCTCATCAGCCATCTGCATGTTTTTCCTCAGATTTTTCGAAATGAAAACATGTCCAAATGCAAGATACAATATACCGCCAAAAATCGGGAATACCAGAATCGGTATAATCCATGCCAGTTTCACAGCCGGATTTGTTGGTTTATAAATAAGATAACAAACAACAATCAGACTAAGCATTCTAAGCACTGCCGCAATCTCAACATAATGACTGCTCCATCTGATTATTACAAAAATGAAAAACATTACCTGCATTAAAACAATAAGCGCAGTAACAAATATTCTGTTAAATACAATCTGTAATACTTTCCTCATAGCAGTTTACTTAACCATATAAGGTGCAATAGCCTTCTCAATTTCCGAAATTTTTTCATTGGTCTCCAGTATTCTCAGTTCTACGTTATCGGATAAATCCATAGAAAAAATGCCCATTATGGACTTAGCATCCACTACATATCTTCCCGAAGCCAAATCAAAATATCCCTCAATATTACTTATTACCGATACAAAACCCTTGACCTTTTCAATAGAATTCAAATCCAATATATAACTTTTCATATAAATAGCCTTATTCCTTTCTTTTGCCTGATAAACTGTATTTTTCACCTGCATCTTATATAAGCTGACTATATATTCGCTCTAATTGTTCTTTGTCCAGTGACACTTCATTCAGTATCGTATGCCTGTCCTTTCTTGTAGCAGGCGCTTTCTGCCATGCATCCACAAAGATTTCTTTCGTTATATTCCAGTTCATAGGATTGATATCCAGTTCATATGCCTTCAGGATTTCCCTAAGTCTTATCGCATTTCTGCCCTGTAAAATACATCCGACCACGCTTCCAAGCGCAACTGCCATGCCATGCGAAATCCTGATTTCCGGATAATTTTCCTCCAATGAATGGCAGAAAAGATGCTCTGAACCGCTGCTTGGTCTGGAGTTTCCCGCAATTTCCATGGCAAGACCTCCCATTACAAGCGACTGTGTCAGTGTTTTTATAAACTCCTTACTTTTCAGGGACTTTTCTTCATTATAACAAAGTGAAGTAAGCGCCATGTCGGAAATCATATATGCGAAATCATCTACTCGCTCTCCCCTATGGGCTGCATCCAATTTCCAGTCATACAATGCCGTATATTTGCTTATGGTATCGCCAATTCCTGACTTCAACTGTTCTATCGGCGCATTCATAATTACGTTGATATCAACAACTATGCCCGTCGGTATCTTACAACCCAGAGTTTTACGCAGCTTATCATCAATATCCAGTACCGCTACCGGTGAAGCAAGACTGTCGTTGCTCAAAGTAGTAGGCAGGCAGATATATGGAATCTTTCCGACAAATCCCGCATATTTTGCAACATCCAACACTTTGCCGCCGCCTATTCCTATAATCGCCTGATAACCATCCGCGCAGATTGTCCTTGCAAGTTCCATAGCCTGATCAAAAGAATTCTTTTCAATCAGATGCAGTTTACTGTTCGGAAGATCCTTTTGCATCTCATCCAGATATTTCTGTATAATGTTAAGCAGACCCGGTTCTGTTACAATCATTACCTTCTGCTTATCTATATCCGGAATGCATTCCGTAAGCACCTCATCTAAATGTTCAAAAACACCTTCTTCAATAATAAGACAATATGGTAAATTAAATCTATTCATCCTGCGTACTCCTTTTATTTTTAGGACAATGCAACATCCATTATCATCATAATAAGAAAACCGGCTGCAAATCCCAATGTAGCTCCGTCCGACTCTCCGTCTCCCGACGCCTCCGGAATCAGTTCTTCCACTACTACATATATCATGGCTCCTGCCGCAAATGCAAGTAAATATGGCAGCGCTTTCTCTATTACACCCGTCACTAAAATAGTGACAAAAGCTCCAATCGGTTCTACAATACCAGATAAAACGCCATAAGTAAAGGCTTTCTTTTTACCCGTGCCGTTACTTTTCATCGGCATTGATATGATTGCTCCTTCAGGAAAATTCTGGATAGCAATTCCTATTGCCAGTGCATATGCTCCTGCAAGTGTTATCTCATTACTTCCCGCCATTACCCCTGCAAATACCACTCCAACTGCCATTCCTTCCGGTATGTTATGAAGTGTTACTGCCAAAGCAAGCATAACCGTTTTATTAAGGCTGCTCTTTATACCCTCAGGTCTGCTCTCTCCAAGATGTAGATGCGGAATCAATTTATCCAATCCATATAAAAAGGCGATGCCTAACACAAAGCCTGTTGCCGCAGGAACAAACTTAAGTTTCTCATAATTCTGCGACATATCAATGGCAGGAATAAGCAGCGACCACACTGATGCAGCGACCATTACACCGGAAGCAAATCCTAACAGAACCTTCTCTAAAAGCTTATTCATGCTGTTTCTCATGAAAAGAACACAGGAAGCTCCCATAGCCGTACCAAACAGAGGAATCATAAGTCCCAAGAATATACCCATTATATGAGTCTCCTTCACCTATTATATAACTTGCTCTTTCCTTAGATTGTAAATTTTCTCAAGAAAAAGTCTTATATAATATATGATTCTCTCCGTTTATAGTTACAAATAATCCCAACTGTTATTTTTTTCAAATAATTTCAATTGTTATTTTTTCAAATAATTCCAACTGTTATTTTTCTCAAATAATCCCGACCGCTATTTTTCTCAACTAGACTGTGATAAGTTGTAGCAACTGGTATATAAGGCATGCAACGAGCCATGCAACACCGCACTGCATCAAGACTACCGCAAAAGCTCTTAAGGCGGAACCCATCTCACGCTTTATTGTGGCAACAGCAGCCACGCATGGAGTATAAAGCAACGTAAATACCAGAAAGCTGATTGCCGAAACCGGAGTGAATATAGCGCCCATTGTTTCGCTTAAGCTGCTCATAGATGTACCCGTCAGTACACTTAAGGTACTGACAACCGCCTCTTTTGCGGTAAATCCGCTGATAAGTGAAGTCGCCACACGCCAGTCATTAAACCCTAACGGCGTGAAAATCGGAGCT
This sequence comes from Lachnospiraceae bacterium, assembly GCA_014804495.1. Classification (GTDB taxonomy): domain Bacteria; phylum Bacillota; class Clostridia; order Lachnospirales; family Lachnospiraceae; genus UBA3282. The sequence continues at coordinate 40 of JAAUZS010000167.1, read as the reverse complement.
ATGCATCTTCCGATAATCGCAAGCAGGCTGTCCTTACTGT
>JAAUZS010000166.1 GCA_014804495.1 Lachnospiraceae bacterium | reverse complement strand
GATTCTACCGCCAGTCGGTTGTATCTTCCATGTATAAAAAGTATAATAAACTCTGTCAGAAAGAAAATGTAAAGGATATGTGTACATAAAATAGATATAATTTGTGTTCAGAACAAATGCAGAACCTGAAATGGGAGGATAGGGTATGTATGATATAGACAAGGAAAAATTCGGCGCTTTCGTAACGCAGCTTCGTAAAGAACAGGGCATGACTCAAAAGGAACTGGCTAAAAAAGTCTATGTATCGGATAAGGCAGTGAGTAAGTGGGAGCGTGGTTTGAGTATGCCGGATATTACATTATTGATTCCACTGTCTCAGACTTTGGGAATTACTGTTACGGAATTGTTGGAATGTCAGCGAATGGAACAGAAAGCTATGGATTCGGATCATGTAGAAGAATTAATGCATAAGGTAATAACTTATTCTGAGGAAACTCCTGAAGAGCGAAAGAAGAGACGCGGACAAGAATCGATTTTATTTGTAGTGAGTCTGATTGTAGTAGCGCTTGAATTGCTCGGATTAAATACATTAGGATTTAGTTGGAGAAATATAAGTTTAAGTCTTATGACATATGAACCTCTGCTATTTGTATTTGCTGCATATTTTTGCTTTTTTGCCAAAGATAAACTGCCGGAGTATTATGATGAATACAAGATTAACATATACAGTGATGGAATATTTAGAATGAATATTCCGGGGATTTATTTTAATAATCGTAATTGGCGTTATATTAAATGTTCGGCCATACGTGGAATGCTGATTTCAGCTATGTTGATACCAGTGTTATTTTTACTATATGGATTATTGTTACCTGATGTCGTTGATACGACTTTTGTATTTTTCTGTATGCCGATATTTTTTATGGCTCTTTTTGCACCAATGTATGTAGCAGCGAGAAAACATAAGTAAAGTTTGTTCTTTATAATGCAAAATTGCGGGTTGAGAGAGGAGAATGATTGTAAAATGAAAAAGAAGAATTTGTGGGTAGAAATAGCAATAGGAATTTCCTGGAGCATACTTGCGATGTGGGGAGTAATTTGTTTTAATAGATATATATTGATGAATCTGCCATTATTGTCACGAATGGTACTTAGTATTGTTATGTATCTGTGTATGTCAATAGGTCCGTTATTGGTTATGAATCTTGTAGGGGATACTTTGGCTGATTATTTGTTTTCCAAAGAAAAAATAGGGAAACAGATTTTAATAGGTATAGGCATTGGAATAGTAATGTCACTGATTCTTACACTGCCGCTTTTTTTGACAGGGCATGGGGAGTGGAGTGATAATGGTCATCATTACCAATTTTTGTGGCAGTTTATGTATGAGATTGTCTATTGTGTAGTAGCGGTGGCATTCACTGAGGAATTTATTTTTCGTGGATTTCTGTATCAGAAGCTTTATGCCATTTACAACTCGCAAATAGTGGCAATTCTTATTTCATCTGTGGCTTTTGGATTGTTTCATATCTTTGGAGGCTCACTTGTGCAGGTCTTTATGACCGGTTTGATTGGGTTAGCACTGTGCCTGATAAGAAGCAAGGTAAAACATTGTACTACTTTGTCTTTGATTATTGGTCATGGATTGTATGATTTTTTAATTACGGTGTGGGTTAATATGTTTTTATAAAATAATTTTATATGGTATAGTATTATAATAAGAAAGCAAAAAATTAATTGGAGGAATGATATGGAAGAAAAATTTGCGATTCCCGCAGTTGGTGCTATTATTGTAAAAAGAGTTGCCGATGATGAATTTATCCTAGTACAGAATAGAAAAAAGAATAATGGTGATGGAATGGATGGCTTGTTAGAGATTCCGGCTGGAAAAATTCGAGAGTATGAGAATATTTTTGATGCACTAAGGCGAGAGGTATGGGAAGAAACGGGATTGAATCTTACGAAAGTTAAAGGGGAAGAAGATAAACAGTTTTTAGATGTAGGAGGAAATAAGACCATAATATTTTCACCATATTGTGTAACCCAGAATTTATCAGGTGCTTACTCAATCATATTGAGTACTTTTCTATGTGAAGCAGAAGGAGAGTTGCTTGAAAGAACAAATGAGACCGAAAATATTCATTGGATAAGACGTGATGAATTAAAAGAGATTGTGGAAAATGCTCCAGAGAGTATTTTTTTGATTTTTTTTCACGCATTAAGAAAATATTTGGGATAAAAAGCTTTATAGCAAATTAAAATGATTGGAGGAATAAAAAATGCTGGAATTCAGATATGACACACAATTATTGATTGAGGGAGAAGATCTTGATGAAGATGTAATAAGTGAATATTTTACAAATAATTTCAAAGGAGATTGTTTACTGGCAGTTGGTGATGATGAATTGATAAAAATTCATTACCATACAAACGAGCCATGGAAAGTACTCGAATATTGCGCATCTTTAGGAGAAATATATGATATTGTCATTGAAGATATGGATAGACAGTCACGTGGATTGCAGGGTTAAATTGTTCTATTTTTAAAATTAATCGTGTAATTTAGTGTAAAAATAAAAGGAAAAAACACAAAAAAATGCATGAATAATTAGTAAAAAAGAAATAATTTTTATGATTGATATATCACCTGTAAAAAGGTATAATTAATAAAAAATTTATAATTTAGCAGGTGAGGAAAAATATGAAAAAACAGATTGTGGCAGGAATAGCCGTGCTGGCTGTAATTGTGACAGTATTTTTTATTGTTTTGACAGGAAGCCAGTTTTTTGAAATGATGTCCGGAGCGGCGGATGCAGGAGATAATATTACACTGGAAGAGATGGAGAACCGGTATGTTACATACAGTGTGTCGGACCCCATAGTTACATATGCAGAGGAATACTATTCCGGTGACGCGAGCCGTGTCAGTAAATGGGCATACATTATATATGACGAAGAACGCCAGACATTTTTAAAGATTGTAATACCGGAGAGAAGAAAAAGCAAGAAAGCCATAGATGTAAAAGGCTCACTTGTTCTTTTTACAGACGCAGATGAAATTCGACAGATACAGGATGATTTACAAGAAGAGATATCAGAAGATGATGAGGAAATCTTAGATCAGGCTTTATCGCAGACAAAGTGGTATGTTTTGGAAGACGGATATGTAGGCGGAATTCCAACAATTAACCTTTGGATATCTGCGGTGACTGTCTTTTTGAATATAATATTTTTCATTATATGCCTGATTTCTTTGTTTTCAAAAAATAATAATTCATTTGTACCGGGCAGCAGCAGTGTGGAACAATTATTAAACAGACAGAGAATATGGCTGGAGCCATGGTGTAAAGACGGAAGCAAAAGCAGATGCATACAGGGTGTACTTTGGATTTTTGGTTCGGCAGTGGTTATGATAGCTATTGGATTTGTTGTTAACTATCCGATAATGTACGTGCTGACTCTTCATCTTCCAATAGGACTGTGTGTAGGAGAATTATGCGGAGTAACGATTATTTTAGGTGTGTTGAAGACGTTTAATCCGAATAGGATATTAAGAGAATATCAAAAGAATTTGAAAAATGAGGTTCCGAATGGAACGGATTTAGATACTATATCAGAAGAACTGCTTAGAACGGAAGCTAAGTGGTCAGTTATAGAAAAAAGCATTTTCAAAGAGCAAATACGATATGGAATTTTAGGAGAGCGATACTGGATTCTTTTTAGAGAAGGCGGTATAGTCCGTGTATTGGATTCAGAGCAGATAGCCCAAATGAAATCAGAGAAAGTATCAGGTCAGGTTCGCAGAGGAAGAGTGCGCACATATTATGTTTATTTTGAAGTCAATATAAAATATAGAAATTCTGATAAGAAAAAAGGGTGGGATACATCATTTAGTTTCAATTCAGAAGAAGCAGTCGGACATTTCATGGCACTTGTACGTGAACGTTTGGGAGATCGTGCTATGGAGGTAATTCAATAAGATTATACATTACATAGTTATGTAAACTAATAAGAATATTAAAGGAGATAAATCAATGCTGAAAAAATTACGTATGGGACAAATTATGAGTGTGTTATGGATTATTTTAATCATGCTGGCATTGTGCGGATTTGTTTTCTATAAAATGGGTCCGGGAGTTCTTGATATGGTAAAAGGAGCTACTGAACTGACTGAAGAAAAAGATTTGAATGATATGGTAGGGGAATATGTGACATGGACGGTTAAATATCCGTTAGGGGAATATATGGAAACCATGACAACAACAAAAGTCAATGGTGTTTCTACCGGAACCAAAAAGAGTAATTCTTCATGGATAGTTATTGATGAGGAAAGAGAGATATTAATGTCTGTAGAAGTACCGGCGAAACGTTATGATGAAATTGACAGACAGTCTGACCTTTTTTATCAGGCTGAGAGTGAGAATGATATGACAGGTGAAGGCGTAATTGTTACCGGTACTTTGGAAATATTAAGCGGAGAGGAATTAAGATATTTCAAGGAAGCTGCTAATTATGCGGGATTGCCGATAGATAGTGTGGTATACCATATTGGTGACGATGTCATTCGCGGAGAAAAAAAAGTGAATACTTTGGGCATGTTCGGAATTGGATTAGTTTTGCTTATTATCATAGTATTTGTCATGATTAAAATGATGAAAAATTCACCAAGAAAACTTATAGGACAATATATAGAAAAGCATCCGGGTGTTACTATGGATCATTTGGAGAGTGATTTTAATGCGGCTGAGAACGTCAACAAGGTATGGATAGGAAATAGATGGACGTTCAGCTCGAAAATGGAAGGTTTTATGTTGGATAATAATGAGATAGTATGGGTACATACTGAAACTGTCCGCAGCGGAAGAAGTGTTAATTTCTATGTATGGTGGAATCTGATTGACGGCAGTGCAAAGAGCGTATCTCTATCATCAGAAAAGAGCTGTAAGGAAGTTATGGAAAAATATAACCGGTTTGCTCATATACTTGTAGGTAACAATCCGGAATACGGATATCTTTTGAAAAATGACAGAGAAAAACTTTTAGATATTAAATACAGAGCAAATTCCCCGCAGTAATGCGGGGATATTCTGTTCCTTGTCAAATAAATGTGTTGGCAGCAGACATTAATTTAACGTATGAACTCATAATATGAATTTGCCTCAAAGTAATCAAATCCTGTTATCTGCTCGTATTCATTTAGAAATTCATCTAATGTTATCTCTTCTTCTATCAGTTCAGTTTCATTGCCTTCAATTGTCTTAGGAATACTTTTATAGCAATAACAGCCTGCACCCCTGCTTCCATAGGTATCCGGAAACCACTCCTTCAAAATCGCTTCTTCCTCTTCATTGGAATATTCAGTTTCTTCCCAAAAATAATCATATGACAGTACAAGAATTGTTTCTTGTCTCCATGCCTCATCAAATTGACACCATCTGTACCATCCATTAGTATACATTCCATCATTACAACTCTCATGAATCAAATTTCCGGTACTGCCAAAGTATATGAAATCTGTACTGTCATTCTGGTCTAAATATACTTTGTCAAGAGGCTTCATAACGGCGCCTATGTAAGAATAAATAGCATATACCGGTAAAACGAACCAATCTTCATACCCATGCAAATGAATCAATTCGGGAAGATTATCCTCATTAATATCCATGCGTATCCACAGATTCGCCTCTCTATACCCTTCTATATTGTCCCAGTCTACTAAACTTTTCCAATCGTTTAAATCGGAAAGTTCAAGCCAGTTTCCACCGTCTTTTTCCGTGAAAGCTTTATCATATGCTTCAAAAATTTCCTTATCTTTTTCCTCGTCATAAATCTTTTTCTCGTGAGGGGATGCTTTTCTTTCTCCTGTCGCAGCATTGATTTCCCAGTCAATATGATAATAGTCTCCTTGATAATATAATCCCGATGTATTATATACGCCGTAGGCCTCTCCTTTTAACACAGCATCTTCGTTCTCGTATTCTAGGACGGATACAAACACGCTATCCATCCAAAAATTTCTCTCCGTATCACTTAGAGTAAGTCTGAAATTCTCCGCGAATAATTCTTCTAAAGAAGAAAGCGATAAAATCTCGCTCCCTCTGACTTCCAGATGATCTCCTGCAAGAGCTGAATAATATTGG
>JAAUZS010000165.1 GCA_014804495.1 Lachnospiraceae bacterium | reverse complement strand
TCCACCGTATTATCCTGACTCCCATCATTAATAATCAGATATTCTATTTCATCTATTCCATCTAATTTCCTGGGCAGATCGTTTAACGCAATCTCTAATGTATCCGCCTCGTTATAGCATGGTATCTGAATAATCAGTTTCATAAATTATTACCATGTGCCTTTCCAAAATTTATATTAATTATTTGCCATCTAAATCCATTATTTCAAAATCCTCTTCGGAATCTTCACTTTCATCATCAGTTAAGTCCGATTCAGAATCATCTTCCGATTCATCTTCCATACCTTTATCAGACTTCTTATTATCTCTCACTATCTGAATTATGGCGTATGTAAAAATGAGAACAAGCAAAATTATGATCAATATTGCTAACGTGTTATTTTTCTTACTGCTCTGCTCTTCTTCCGTCGCTGTACTTCCGCTGTCAGCCGCACTTTCCTGCATATTTTCTGCTGCCGGATTATCTGCATTCTCATTCGTGGCTATGATAGTCTGTTCATCAATTGGAACCGGCTCCGGCTCTGAAGCCACCCACATGTCCATATTGCTGTATATCTCCAGAAAATCACTTCTTATATATCCGGTTTCGCCGGCATATACTACTCTGTACCAGCCTTCATCCGTCAACTCTACGGCAAATATATTCGTCCCGGCTTCGAGCTCTCCTAAGATTTCCGAAGAGGTATTAGGCTCTTTTCTCACATTAACATTTTTAACTGCATACATCATAGTCGTAACCGATATATCTACACCGGCAGCTGCATCATTCTGGCTATCTGACATCTGTTCATCCGACTGTTCCGATGCAGTATCCGCTGACGGCTCCTGTTCTGCTGCCAGTATTTTCATATCAGATGTCAAAAGACTCACCGCAAAAATTGCCATAAACAATAATTCCTTAAGACTTTTTGTATTCACTTTTCCATCTTTATGTAATCTGATTCTTCTGTTTTGTTTCATGGCGTTTTACCTTATACCGCCTTTCTGTATTTCTCTTTTTTATTACTCGTTTTATTATCCCGGAAATTCACTCTGCCGTTATATAAAGCCGCTGCCAGCATCATTGCGTAAATCGGCGTTGTTATATTCTGCTGGCTGAAAAAAGCCGACTGCGCCAGATACATGACAAATATTACCGAAAGCAGAGGTTCTATCCTTTTAGAACATCCCCGTTTTTGCATCTTTTCCATCGCAATCAGTACAGTGCCTATAAGCCAGATACCTCCCACTATTCCATATCTGCCCAGCACGTCATAGAAGGTTCCGTTATGCCCTATGGCGTATTTCCGCAATTCCATCGAGAACTGCAACAGTACGGATATACCTTTTGCTCCGTCCATGCTGTTCAATCTGTGTCCCATGGCAAGAAGCAGAAACAGTACGATGCATACGCCTGCCATTATCCACTTCATTACCTTTTGCATCTCATACAGCGGTCTATCCTCATCTTCCGGCAGTTTATCCCAGTAGGTGAAAAAGAACACTCCTGCCAACGCTATAACCAGTTCCAGATAAACACTGTTTTCCAGACTATATTGGCATTCTGCATTTATAAGCGTGGTATAGTTTACAAGCAGAGACATATTGCTGAGCATGAAGAAATAAACAAATGCCATCTGCATATTTTTCCTGACAAACTCTCTGTGCGGCTCGTATACAAGGAGAAAAACCATAAATGATATCCCCATCAGCACGATTCCTATCACATTACTATTTATAAATAAAAGAAAATATCCGGTCAAAGCTATGATAAAATAAAGCTTCTGCTTCATCCTATCTTTTGTATCGCAATATTTTCCTGTTGCTATCACATTAATCAACAGCAAGAATGAGGTTAATGTCTGCTCATCCTCAATAAACGGTTTCAAGTTAAATGTGTATGAAGCATCTATCATGAAATGCCACAGCAAATTAACAAAGACCGCAAATGCGCATATCAGGATAACATCTATATACACATAAGAGAATTTTTCCATTGACGCCCAAAAGAACAACATAACAAGGACTACGGTTAAAAGATTTCTCTCATCGAAGCCTGCCGTTTTAACGTAGTCTATAACAATCCGCAAGATATTCCATACAAGACATATCCCCATCAGACAATCCAATTTATCCCACGTTATTTTTCGGCTTTGCGCCTTTGTCTTCTTCCTCTTATTCAGCCAAAGCACTATGCCTGCAGCCGTAATCAGAGCAATCAGCAACGTCCTGACGGACACTCCGCCTACGCTCCATTCCTGTAATATCAATACAAACGCAGCAAAAGCGCATATTCCGAATATATTTTCCCGTTTCATAATGCACTCTCCCGCACCCTTACTACATTCCTTCACTGTAATTTATTGTAGTAAATTCTGAAAAGCGGAGACTCTAAGACCTCCGTATAATATAAAGACAGCTCTCCCGCCGTTTCATCTCCGTTTTGTGTTATCACAAAAAGATTTCTATCCGCATTTTGTAGTTCTTCTCTGGAAACAAGATGCAGCGAAATATCATTTAACATATATTGTGCCAGATAGGCAGTCATTTCATTGTCATTATATAAATAAAACGCTTCACTCTCTTCTTTTGTATCAATCTCCTGCTTAACCTGCCAAAGCAGTTCAAAGTCTTCTTTCTGCCTTGTGTTTTCAGCCATGATATAATTTTTTTCGGTATATAATATCAAAACAAGCTGTAACAGACAGATGCCGGATAAAATACCGCGCCACCTTCTGCCGCCATCAGTCAGCCATACAATTCCAAGTATCAGAACACTTCCGATTCCGCCTGCAATATAGGCATATAAAACCATTTTCTTTGCATACTCATCCGCGATATCAATCGCATATAGGATACCCATTACAGAATCTCTGTTGACAGATGTTATGCTTCCGGTATCAATCAGGCTGTATATCAAAAAAAGAAGTACATTCGGAAGTACTATAAGCCATATCAACCGCTTCTTTAACTCAGGTCTGATGAGCAGCTGCGCAATTCCAAATGCCGTAATAAGCGGCAAGGTATTTTCATGATATCTTCCATACAGTATGCCATCCAGTCTGCTGCTTCCAAGCCAGTAAATAGTCGATATCGAAACGGCTGCTGCATGCGAGAACAGGCACCAAATGAAAAACCAGTCTTTCCATGAACAAGTTTCCTTTTTTATAAGGCATATCAAAAGCTCTTTTGCCTTCTTTATTAAAAAAGCCATCCCCCAGTAATACAAACCGAAACTGGCGCAGCCGAGATAAAAAATCTTACCTGCAAAGCCAGTCAGGAACTGATATAAACCTTCAACCGAACACAGATACCGGAGTTTTCCCCACTGTCCCGAATAATCGTTTACACCCAACATACTGCTGTACTGCTCAGATTCTATACTGCTTATCGCCTTTTCTTTAACAATTCCTATTAAAAGCATTAGAATGGCTGCAAACGCTAATATTGATATAATAATCAATACTATCTTACGGGTATTTTTATTTTCTTTCCTAAAGAACGCTGCCGCTGCCATACACACTATTGTTACCAGGAATATCCCGATTGTACGCATATGTACCGTATACATATATACCGCTGCCAGAATAACGAATATTCCGCTCCATACGTCCAAATGCATAAACCATCTATACAGCCCGAATGCCATAATCACATATAAAAAGGTGAGCAATACCTCCGGAATAGTCGTCTGCGCATATGTAACATAAGAAACATAAAATATGGATGCTCCGCTTATAAACGCTGCCATCTCAGCTTTAATACCGTCAAATATCTGTGTAAGCAGCTTATAGACAATCAATGTACATATTCCCAATAAGATAAAATTAACTCCTATCATACATTTATATAGTATAATCGGGTTTGAAATCATCTTCATAAAAGGAAACATAAGCAGTCCATAACCGAAAGAATACCATGTATTCAGCGATACAGTCTCTTTCCAATCCATGCCTGCCATGTCAGCCGCATGTGCCCAGTAACCGAATTCCATTTTCACCATTGTTGCCGGTCCGTATATCTTCGGCAGAACGATTAATGCAATACAAAACCATATGCATAGAAAGCCGCCTAATATTAAGTATGGAGTTTTTTGCGGTTTTGGTTTTATCAACATTCTCATAGCATGTACTGTCACCAGACTTACAGGAAAATAGTTAGCAGTTTCCCACTAACTATTTCCTTATAAGCTTATACCCTTTTTCCTATCTGTATTTGTCAAAGCTTCCGGCAGGCGCTTTTACAAGTACATATACGCCAAAACCTTTAGAGTTAACAGCAATAACATTAGGATCAGCCGATAAATTAGGCAGAATGCTGACTCTGCCGCCTTCCTGAATAAGCAATACTGCATAATCGCAGCCTGCCGTTCTGAAAGATGCAGGCACACCTACGGCAATACTGATTGGCTGATTGATATCAACTACCTTCTTACCGTTCAGGAATGCATTCATATCCAATTCCGGACCTTTCACAGCTGCCACATTATCTGCAGCCAGTACTGCAAGTCCATAATTGATGCTGACTGTTGCAGCAGGACCGTGTGCTGAATCCACAACATCCATCTTTACAGCTCCGATGTTTGATACACCAAAAGCTGCAAGCACGTCAGCTACCGGAGTAATAACAGCAGCGCCGTCTACGGATTTCGCATTGTAAACTCCGTTTACGGTAGAAACCAGCTTAGCTCCTGTTGATGTAACAACCGCTTTGCTGGCCAGTGTTACTCCGGCAGATGATGAAGACGATGAAGATGATGCAGATTCTCCGCTCGCACTGGAGCTTCCTGATGTACTGTTGCCTGATTCTGTCGACGTGCCTGTACCGTGTACATTATGCACATTCACTCTTGCAACCGGACCGCTCGCATTAGCGCTAACAGCAAATGCAGGAGATGCTACAAGCATAGCAGTCAGAGCAAATACACCGATGTTCTTAAGAACCTTCTTACTAACCATCTCTCTTTACCTCCTTGTTAGATTTATATATAACAGAGATTTTATCTCCGATATATATTGGTTTTACATTTTTCCAGACATTCCCAGTATGTTTTTGTTTGTTTCGTGAAATATATACATTTATGAAACATATCGCCGGTATCCGGAAAATCAGAGATAAACGGGTATATTGTCATGACCTGACCATTATTTTGACGGCTTAAATCTATCAAGCGGCATTTGTATCAAATACTTTATTCATCAGCATACGCTTCTGGTTTATGGTTGAATGAACATATAGATTTAAAGTAATCTGTATATTAGAATGTCCGAGTATTTCACTCAGACTTTTTACATCTACCCCCTGTCTTACACAAAGACTGGCAAAATAATGCCGCAGCATATGAAACTTAAAATGCTCTATGCCGCATTTTTTTAAGATTGACGCAAAACGGTACTGCAAGGTTCTTGTTTCCGCCCAGTCTTTCTTTTTACCTGCTATCAGATAGTCTTTTTCCTGTTTTCTGCTTTTCTTTAGAGTCCTCATAAGTATATCGGGAATAGGAATGCTTCGTACTGAGGTAACGGTCTTGGGAGTCTGTACCTTTACTGACGTAGTTGTAATCTCTTTATCAAAGTCTTTTATTCTCTGCATATTTTTGCTGATTTTCAGCAGACCTTCTTCAAAATCAATATCTCCCCATGTCAGGGCGCATAGTTCTCCGATGCGTATGCCTGTATAATAGGCCAGTAAGATTCCGATACATGTTGAATCGTCCGTATGCGAGTATAAATATTCCGTCAGCCTCTTCATGGTAGCATCCGATGGTAATTCCAGATGTTTCAAACGTCTCTGTGTTCCTTTATTTACAAGGATCGGAAGACTATAGTTATACTCCGCGGATACATACGAAAATGCCTGATGAAAAATTCCACCTATATTTCGGGCATATGCAACGGAAATCTTTGAACCGTCATTTGCTTTTCTGATGCTGCTAATATACTCATTAAAAGCGGCGTTTGTAAAATCATCAGCTTTCTGCCTTGCTATATGGTCCGGTAAATGAAGTCTGATAAGTTGTTTTTAACAGGCATATGTCGATTCCTTC
>JAAUZS010000164.1 GCA_014804495.1 Lachnospiraceae bacterium | reverse complement strand
TATGTTCTCTTTAGTTAAATATATTTATATACATGGCATAATTATCTAATTTTCCTTATTATGAAGTCTGCCAAAATATATTTATAATTCATTCTTCGTTGAACAAAGATTCAGGATAATTATATTCTTCCATTAAAATTCTTTTTGCTTCTTTTTGTATCTTTTTCAAATCATTTCTATGCTGAACTCCCTCTTCTCCAGACTCTTTACCTCCAAAAAAAGAATAGAAGTATGTCATAAGCGCACAATGCTCTTTTTCATGTTCTGACAACGCTGAATAATGGTATAAAAATTGATTAAAGTTATCCCCTGCCCAATAACATCCATCCGCCAGTTTTTGACTACAGTCCCTATAATGAAATGACGTTACATATCCCTCATTTGAGATATTAAAATCCGTAATCAGTTGTGAATAAGAATATTCCCCATTATCCAAACTGGTTTTTAATGCATCTCCGGCATTTCTCCCATATCTTGTTGCCATATCCGCTTGAGGAAAAATACAATATGCCTGATAACATAGCTTATAAATATCCCTATAGTCTTTTGGTTTAAGTGTAGTAAGATCTGCAACATTACCTGCATCTCCCTTTTTTTCCTCCTCCACACCAATATCATAATTTAAAGCATGCCATAGCCTTATATCAGCTTCTAACTGTTTATCATCTATCATCATATCTTTTATCATTCCATCTTCTGTCAGTTCTTTAACCACACTGCTGCTTCTAATATTTTCAGGATATATAATTTTCTCCACTTCTTTTTTATAATGCCCGAACCTTTTCTCCACATCCATATCTGCTGTTTCTTCATATATATTGAATTCCGGTAATTTATCTTCTTTATCTTCTCTCTTTTCTTCATTACTTAATTCTTTTATCCCTACTTCTCTTTCTCCTACATACTCTCCATTTTCACATATGTCAGTCTGCTCTTCATTTCTTTTACTTTTATTACTTTTATATATAAATATAGATGCAATACCAATAACTATGCAGATAACTAGTGCCACAAGCATTCCTATTTCTCTATTAACCTGTGCGCTTCTTTTTTCTGCAATCATACGTTTTCTATCGTCAACATCACAATATCTGCCTGTGCTTTTGCCAGATTCATCCACATTATGCGATTTTCCCTCTTTTCTTATATCTCGCATAAAATGTCTTTCCTTCCCTCAATCCTGTTTCCTCTCTTCAAGTATCCTATTAACGGTATTATATATTGCTGCCATATACTCATCTCCCTGTTCTTTTCTTCCATATTCTAAGTAATATTTGTCACAATGCAGCTCTCCGTCACTCATCACTTCACAATACGGTTCTTCCTCCAAATATACAATATATTTTTGTTCTTTTATATCATTATTAATATCGCTATATTCAAAGGAGACAAATATCCCAATTCGTATATCAAATTCAACCATGCCTTCTTCGCCTTGTTTCAGCAGGCACTCCTCGATTTCACTCCTTAAACATGCGGCTTTTTCCTCTATCTCTTCTAACTCTTTAAAATGAACTATTGCTCGTTGCCGCACTGAATCAAACGGAACCTCATCATTATACACGGCATCTTTTATCCATAAAGTTTTAATTCTTATATCTCCACATTTGACCATTACAACACCATTAATTTCTTTCAGCTTTCCGCCAGCCAGATTATTCTTACTATTATATAGTTCAATTTTAGTGTATTCATCTTTGCCTAATATAACAGGTCCATTTTTACTCACTTCTATCGTTGGTGCCAGCTCATTCTCTTTCTGTTGTTGTTCCCATTCAGCTTGCTGTCGCTCTGTTTCCATTTGTGCTTTTTGGGTATTTTCTCCCCGCCAGTTAATGACTGTGTTTGTGAGCGGATTTAATACGTCTATAATCACTACCAGCACTATTAATTTTAGAATATCCTTCCAGGAATACTTTTTCGCCTCCTGAACATTAGCATTATTTTGCTGAACACTATCCATATTACCTCCTGAACCTCATATAACAATTTCTTTTGAATATTTACCTATAAAAACAAAAAGCACCATACTGGCGCTATTTATCCAAAACTATAAGTATGAATTTCAATTTCCTGCTTACCTTATACAATAAATAGGCCCTTTTCCATTTTTTATTAAGTCAGGTGATGAGCCATCATCTTCTTTTAAAGTATAACATACTAAAATGCTTTCTTCAACAATTAATTTGATTTTATTACAATTTTTGATATTATTACATGTTGTTATATTAATTCTATCAAACTTAATAATCGCGCATTAAAAAAGCTTATAAAAAACTTCTAGCACTTTCTTTACTCATTCTAATATAAAAAACCTCAATGAATTATTATACAGAAATAATTCATGAGGTCTTTTCCTTTTAACTTGTAACTTAAATTCAATATACATAATTATAGCTAAGTATTACATGAATACATCAATCTTCTAAACTTTTAATCATTTTTAACAATTCACTTCTCTTATTTCCGGCGTTCGCCTGTGTTTTAAGTAGCTTTAATTTATCAACAACCGCAACATATAATTGTTGTAATGCCTGCTTATCGTCACACTCCAAATCAGGCTTTGACGCTTCATCCGCTACTAAATACAGGTGTATATGTGTCATGCAATCATAATTTTTATCCATACAATAAAATATTTCCAAGAGATAATTTTCAATCTCATCAGATGCGTAAAATAATCTGCTCATTCCGGGTATAATATCAGGATACAAATCAGGATTCAAACTAGGAAGTCCATCAATCATAAATTCGATATTGTCCTGTTTTTTATTATACTCTTTCCAAAAACTATTGTCTCCATCAATTTCCATTGCCTTTTTTGTTAAATAATCAATAATTTGTACGGTCTCTTCATTGATTTGTTTTGAAGAGCTAACTTCCTTTCTATATCCGGATAGTTCATCAATTGACACATTAAAATATTTGGCTATAGCTGTAATTTTATCAAAGGAAGGATTTGCTTTATTCCATCTGGAAATTGTACCTGCGCCAATTTTCAGATTTTTCTCCAAATCGGCTACTGAAATATTATTTTTTCTACATAATTCTCGAATGTTTGAAAGCAGAACTTCATTAATCATATATCAGCCACCTCCTGTCAAGCAGTATTTTGATAATATTCAAATATATCGATTGATTATTTTCATGATACATTTATTTTTATCTACTGTCAATACCGTTATTTTTGATATTATGCATTTTTATCAATTATTCTCTCATATATAGTCTGTTTACGGAAAATTTTTAAATATCTCTAAAAACATTCTAAATTTACCTTTTATAATAATCAATGACCTTACTTTGCAATTTTTATCGATTTTCATGCAATTTTTACAATATGTGCGCTGAAGCGGCAATCGAGAAAATGGAGAAACTGCGAGAAAAATCCCCGGCAGCCATGGGCTGTCGGGGAAAATAATCTTATGTGATTATTATTACAAATCTAAATCAGTAGTTACAATACCGAATGATTCAAGCTTTGCTTTTAATATCTTTATTTGATAATCTAGTTCTTTTTCGGTATCATCTGCCTTTTTAATACGCTGTAAACTGGTATAATTATCAATTAGATTATTGATCATCTCTTTATCGTTTGGCATATAATCACCTACTTTCTATAACAAAACCATAAAAATCCTGTTCCGGCTTTTCATTTCCCACTGTACCAGTCTTCCCTTATTATTTTCTCATCATATTCAGGAGCATATACTGCTGCCTTCTCACACAATGTATGTATAACATCTTCCGGCTCCTCAAGAGCTTCTGCTATATCTGTTGCCGTGTTTCCTTTTGCAAGTTTCTTGCATACAAGAAGGAATAATTTAAGTTCAATTCCTTGTTGAATTCCCTCTTCAATTCCGGCTTCCCGCTCGCTTCTCATATGCTTCTCTTCATCATATTCAAATATGCTCACTGCTATCGCCTCCGCCCGGTTTTTGGATAGGAAGTCTGCCAAAATGCCGTTACTAATGCAGTAGTCTACCGCCTTTTCTACTGCTTCTTCAAAAGGCATCTTACTGGCAAACTGTCTCACCTGTTCAACATACTGCGCATATTCTTCTAATAAATGACACGCTTTCATCAGTTCTTTATTATATCCCCAATTGATGTTATAAACTGTTACCAACAGTTCAAGCTCAGGTTCTTCCTGTTTCTTTAAAAAGCTTTCCGACAACCGCAAAACCTGCTTCACCGGCTGAGGATCAGTTCCATTATAGAAGACAACAAACCTTGGGGATGGCAGTCTGACCAGCTTCTGCCCATATAGTTTTTCTTCACTTGTCAGACCTTGTAGTATTGTTGTGACATAAGTCAGGTCCCTCAGTGGCATGTTCGGCTTCACTGTTGACTGGTGTTCATAAAGCATCAGTTCAAAACCGAATACAAAGGAAACATCATTTTTATAATTCATATATATCGCATTTTCCAGAGTTGTAATCTCAAGATTACCCACTTCCGTATAAGACGTTCCATTAACTGCATTGTAAAGGCTCAAAAGATTTTCCCTGTCGTTGAAAATCATACGGAATACGGTGTCTTTATAATGCTGGCGTGCTTTCGTTTTCTCTGCTGCTCTCCGCTTTGCTGATGTCTTTTGCTTTCTGCTTTTTGACGCTTTCCTCGTCACTTTTCTTTTTTATTCATTTTGTCCTCCTCGCATTACAGGAGAACTTTTCAGAGCCTCCTGCTTATTTAAATAATTAAGTGAATAAAAGCATGGATTTTCTGAAAATAGATTTAGAATAAAAGATGATAAATTTGTTTATAGAAAAATATGCTTTGAATTTATGATAGCATGGTGTGTTGGAAATTGCAAATAGAAATTTACAGTTGGTTGTAATTTATAAGTGTCAATATTTTTCAAAATAATTTTATGACAAGAATATTTTTACGAAATAATGTTGATGGCATAATAATTTCATATTCTTCTTTTACCGATACAACAATACCCATTGTCAAAGATGGGCTTAGCCAAAAAACAGTCGCTCTTGTGGATCTGCAAGATCTATGTAAATTATTAACCCTCAAAAAAGATATACCATCATATTTTACTTCTCTCATTAGGGAGGTAAGATTAACCAAAAATCCCAAGCCCACTATTTCTATTGAAAATTTACCTGATATTGATTTTTCAAAATATCCTGTTTCATCTGGTTCATAGATATGGAGCCAGAATCTGCGGTTATTCAGCAGATGTAGCTTCTTCTAACATTAAATTTTCAAGCCTTGAAATATCAGGAAATACAATCTTTTTCCCACGTGCGTGCAGCTGTAGTATACGTTTCATTTTCGTGCTTACTTCAGTCTGTATAGAGTATTTAACAGGAACGGGGTTGTTATTACGGGTATGTATATGGTCAAGATATTTTTCTGTAATTGGAAACATATTCTGTAAAAGAAATACAGACTGTTTTCCGTCATATTCTCCAATAACAATAGTCAGGCAGTTACCATATCTTTCGATTTGCTTATCATAAATTGCTTGAAATTTTTCAACACGACTGCTAAGAGGAACAAGCCAAAGCAAGGATGTTTTTTCATCACGCATACAATAAAAAGTTGGGCGATAATTGCCGTTTTCTTTATTTTGCATGAGGTTTGGATCGTTTGCTTTAGTAAAATATTCGTCCTTAATATGATAGACATATCCTTCTTGATAATCCATAATATTCTCCTCGTAAAAATAGCCTTATCACCTAAG
>JAAUZS010000163.1 GCA_014804495.1 Lachnospiraceae bacterium | reverse complement strand
ATTGGCTATTGTGGAATTGTAAGCTTTCTCAAATTGAGGTCTTTGCTCCAAAATCATTTCTCTGAGTTTCTTCAGGCTATTTTTCTTATTAAGACGTTCTTCCGACGTCCGGCACCGGCTCCTTACAAATGCCGTATAGTCCAACAGCATCCGCTTATACAAAAAATAATCATGACTCGCCGCCAGTTCATTCTCCCCTATTTCTCTGAGGTATTTTGACCGCTCAAAATAAGCCGGCATCTGATCCGTCAATATTTTCTCGTTTACACCGACAGACATAATGCTGCCCGGACGTTCTGTAACATAATTATAATATGCCTTATCCAAATAAACCGTCCTATTCGCCATCTCAAGCAGTTTTGTTGTATATAGGATTTCCTCTCCACACCATGCCCCTTTAGGAAAGTGCAGGTTTTGTGCAAATGATTTACGGTACAGCTTATTCCATGCAGCGTTTTGAATTTGATAGCGTTCATCTTCCTCTATATATACTTTTAAAGCCTCCCTGCCCTCGAAAACCACCAGCTTATCTGTAGAATCATCCTCTATCCTGTCGGAATAAATACATCGGTAACGGCAAATCGCAACATCCGCCTGATATGTTTCCATTGCACACAGCATAGACTCATACATTTCTCTGTCAATCCAGTCATCACCGTCTACATAGGCAATATATTCTCCTGTGGCTGCTTTTGCTCCTTCATTTCTGGCATCACCCGGTCCGCCGTTTTTCTTATGAATTACAACAATCCGGGTATCTTTTGCAGCAAACCTGTCACACATAGTGCCACTATTATCCGTAGAACCGTCATCCACCAGAATGATCTCCAGATTCTCATATGTCTGCCTGCGAATTGAATCTACGCATTTTTCCAAATATTTCTCTATATTGTAAACTGTTACTATAACCGATATTTTTTTGTCTGTATTTACATTTTTTCTTCCTATATTTATTAATATCTCCTTCATGGCTCCCATTCCTCTTCCGGAACTGCTTTAATAGAATTTAAATTATATCCTACACGATAACAGGCATTGTTAAAACTGTCTTCCGTCGGTTCAAGATCAACATCCTTAAGAAAACTGTATTTACATTTAAACTCTTCTCTTATAATGGGAAGAGTCAAATCATAATTTCCTTTTTCCGTCTGTTCAAGTATATATGCTTCTCTTTCATTTACCTCACGCCACAGTCTGGCAAGATTAGCGCCATTCTCCATGTAAGAAAAATACATCCATATCGTTCCTACCAGAATCGCTCCTGTTTTGAGAGAGGATAAAATTTCATCTTCCTTCCGGATCTTACTTACAGTTTCCGCTACAGCTGTCAGGAAGAAAATATTTGCCCCAAAATATGCCCGGGGCATCGGCTCAGGTGCCAGAATAAGTGCATAACATGTAGCCAATCCTGCAACACTGAACAGAATTATATAAATAAATTCCTTATAGCTATCCTGCTTGTATTTGTAAATATAATACACCAACAACAGGATAATTACAGCAATATATAACAGCATATACTGATTTACACGGCCATTTATTTTGAGAAATCTTGCAACATATTTCATAATTCCTGAATGACTCTCACTAATGTAACTTCTCCGAACCATATTTCCCGGAGCAAAAATCATGAATAAAAATCCTGTAAAAAGTCCTGTTATAACACAGATTGTTTGCGGCAGTATTCTTTTATTCTTTACAAAATACATAACTGACAGTGATAAAGTAATCAGGATACAACCTCCGGAAGTATTTTCATTACACCAACCGGCTAACACTCCCCAGATTAATAATCCGATATTTTGAACCAAAGGATGCTTTATGGTTCTATCTGACTCTAAAAAGAACCTGTAATAAGTAACTATACCCAATATGATTGTCGTTCCCCACAGATAGTTGCAGGCTCCTGACATCCATAATACAGTCTGGTCAAACTCAACGCTGAAATTCCACGCAAATAGATTTATCATGATGTACATCATACTGTCATATTTTTTAAATCCTACCGCATTCCAGTAAATGAGCAACATCAACAATATAAAGCAAAAGCTGTTAAAAATATTAAATATATTCTTGGGCACAAGACTGAACAATCTTAAAATTGTATGAAGCACAAAGCGTCCGTTAGTATGCATATACATGTCATACCCTTCACGAAAAACATCCCCAATGCCATCGTATTTCAATGTATAAAATAGTAAGTCATCCGACATTAAAGGAGTGAAAAAATTATAAATCAGTACTGCAAAAAAACTGATTGCAATTATAATGAAAAATATTGTTTTTTTAACTTTTTCATTCTTTATCACCTGCATTGTAATCTCCTTTTAATATTCGTAATTCATAAAGAACTCCGTTTCTTTTTTCACATGCTCCTTGTGAGTATCCGGCATAAGACGATATTCCCCTTTACTCATCCATTTCAATATTTCGGAATTTATCTCAGAAGTATAATGGAGCAAATCCCTATAATTATTCAAATCGCATATTAAATCCGTATTCTCATAAAAACAATATAATTCTACATTAGTATATTGCATCAGCAATTCAGCCGCAATATTTTCAGCCTCAATATAATCCAGAATTCTTCCTTCCCTTCCCAATACATCCCATCTCACTATGTTATACGGTGTAAAAAAAATATAGAATGTTGTATTCGGATGTTCTTCGATGACCGAGCATACATTTACTCTAATATTGCGCTCCACCATCCCCTTCTCTTCATCACTTAAACCCAGATTCCCATCTTTAATCTCTACATCATCTAAATAATTATACCTCATTACTACATCGTGTCCTGTTTCACCTTCCCATGCAGAATATTCATCAAATGTTGTAGATTCTTCACCTCTGACCGTCATGGCAATATTATTTAACGTACCATGATACATGACGGATTTATTTAATACATAGCACACATCATTAATAATGCAGTTATCATATAGATATGACGGATATTCTTCGTAACTCTGAAAATCACTCTCTTTAATAAGCAGTGTTCCGTCCAGCCCCCATAATACCTTCTCAATATGTTCATTATAGTTAAAAGCTCTCTGCAGACTCTGAGATATTTCCTGATATCCGCCGCCCGCAAATGGCAGCTTTACTGAATTACAGTTGAAGAGCCTGTCGAACTCAGACGTTCTAAAGTTTTGTGTCATCGAAGTTCCCGTAATAATAGAATCATATTCAAAATGTCTTGCTATTCCGTCATTTATATATCGTTCTTCGTATAATCTGTATGAAGTCCCCCTGATAGGCGCATGGAAATGAAAATAAGGGTCTGTCACAATAATTATAAGCGCAAACACCGTAAGACAAGCCACTAAATATATAATTGTCCTGTAAAACCATTTTCTTTCATTCATCTCATGAACCATGCTCTTTCCCAATCCAATTAATATTTCAAATACCTGAAACTAAAAGTTAGAATATAAAAATACACTCACACCCGATAAGGAAATAATACTCCAAAACATCAACAGTATTGTAACCGCCGCCTGCTTTTTTGAAAAACAGAATTTTTCCACCCTCTCCTGTGTGTTTTTTGCTGCAAAAGTAATCAAAAGAAGCATTACCCCCAGCAAAACTGCAGGAAGGAATGGCAGTTTATCAACAATTCCCTGAACTCCCAACCTGCAAAGTATTCTAATCTCTACAATCTCATTTACAGCCTGTATCAGGCTGTTCTCAATTTCACCCATACCCGGATGAAATATTCTGCTCAAAAACGTTACAGCATCTGATAGTGTATCCGCCCTAAAAATAACCCATGCAATATTTGTAAACAGGAAAGTAAATATCCAGCCGGCTGCACGAATTTTCTCAATCTTTCTTTCTGTCAATCTTTCTATAACCATAAACAGACCATGCATAAGCCCCCATACAACAAATGTCCAGTTCGCTCCATGCCATAGTCCGCTTAAAAGGAATACAATCATAATATTTATACAGGTTCTGCTAAGCCCCTTGCGGCTGCCTCCCATAGGAATATAGACATATTTTGTAAAAAATCCTGTTAGTGTAATGTGCCATCTTTTCCAAAATTCAGTAACTGAACACGCCTTATAAGGAGAATTGAAATTAACGGGCAGCTCAATATTTAACATACGGGCTATTCCGACAGCCATATCGCTGTAACCGCTGAAATCATAATACAGCTGAAAAGAATAGCATAACATAACAGTCAGCGCACTTACCGTATGAAGGCCTTTTATATCCGAAAAACCAATACTTACAAATTGTGCCAGAGTATCCGCCACTAAAACCTTTTTGGCAAGTCCCATTGAAAATTGGTATAAACCCTTTGACAGATTATCATAACTTACCTTTTTTCTTTCTTTGGATTGTAATTGCAGGGTAAGTTCCCGAAACGGTGTAATCGGTCCTGAGCTGATTTTAGGAAAAAAAGCCGCATAGAGTGCATAATCAATAAAGCTATACCTCATATTAGAATCTTTATAGCTATCAACCGCAAATGATATCTGTTGAAATGTAATAAAACTCAATCCTATTGGAAGTAAAAGTTTAAGCAGAGGAATCTCAAACCCGGCAAGAATATTTACATTATTTATGAAAAAATTAAAATATTTAAATAAAAAAAGAAAGCCAATATTCAACGTAATATCCAAAATTAAAAGCTGCTTTTGTGTCTTATTTTTTTCCTGTCTCTTCATCAGACATATAAGCGCGTAATTCACCACTATGCTGCCTGCCAGAAACACAAGATAAATCACATCCAGATAACCATAGAACCAAAATGACATACCAATAAGCCAGAGCTTGGCAGCCTCGTATTTTTCAGCCTTTCCAAGCAGAAAATAACCGCTTATGCATGCCGGCATGAAGAATAGTATAAAAATGTATGAAGAAAACTGCATATAATTCTCCGCTCCTTCCGCACTCTGCATGCATCTGGATTCATAACAGGAGAAATACCTCTATCTTATGAATCATGTGCACCATCGGTATTATGATTTCCGATATATTTCACCGTACCTTACTATCTGAGTCCCTATGTCGAACCCCGCTCTTTTTATACTATCAAGTCTATTCTCTCTTATATAATCACTGGTCTCAAGTATACGATCCGCCCATTCCCCGGCCGTTCTATCGAGGTTGTAGAATTCCACCAATTCCGTAATTCCAACTTCTCTTGTAACAGTATCAGAAACAATGCAGCGCAGTCCGGATGTTTGCGCTTCTACTATACTCCCCGGCAGACCCTCATATAAGGAAGGGAAAACCAGATAGTCCATTATCTGATAATAATGAGCCACATCAGACTTATTACCAAGAAACCAGACAACATTAGAAAGTCCTGCCTCAGAAACCTGCTGCTTTATGCTCTCCATCAAAGCTCCCTCTCCAAGCAGCAGCAGTATGGCGTCATTTCTCTTTTTATAAATCTTCTCAAATATTTGAATAAGAAATGTATGATTCTTGGCTTCCCTAAAACTTCCTACATGTCCAATGACGAACTTATCGGTCAGTCCCATTTTATCTCTAAGTTCCGTTCTGATATTTTCGTCGTATACATATTTTTTAGCATCTATGGCGTTGGGTATTACCTCAACTTTTCCACTGCTTACCCAGCGTTTTCCATAAACCGATTCTCCCGCTTTTTCTGAACAGGCAAGACAGTAATCAGCCTTGTACTTTAAGGGATAACGAATCAGTTTTGTTATTAATCCTTTTAAGCCGCCTGCAACTCCGGCGCTCCTGGCATGTCCGATTGTAATCGGGACTCCCAGCTTTTTTGCTATTGGCAGATATATCGCTGCCGTGCTGGTCATATGTCCGTGCACTGCCATAAATTCATGGTGTACTGCAAAGAAACTCTTTAAAGCTTTCTTATAGCTATACAGATTATATACTTTAAAACGGGGAACGCGATAAATCCGCCCCCCTAACGTTTCTATTTCTTCGTCAAAATGCTCTTCCCCAGACGAATGTACCAAAAAATCAAACTGTATTTTCTGCCTGTCCATATTACGATATAAATCCATAATACGGCTCTCGGCACCACCGAGACTTAATCCTCCGAGAACATGAAGTATTCTGATAGGTTCTTCCATTTAATAACCATGCCTTTCACTCAGCTTACCGCCTATGGATTTTCTATGAATCCAGTCACTTAATTTGTGATTTCAGTTTAACTAAAATCCTCTTCATTACTGCCAGAAGATATTCTGCCAAATGTCCTAAAAATCCTCTGTCAACACTCTCTGCCATCCCAAAATTTTCATAAGATATCAGGCTATCCCTATGGCTCTGCAGCAGTTCTTCGAGTCTCTTCATTCCTGCATCGTCTATCTCATTGGTATGCACTACCATAGTAGTAATACCTTTTTTCTTCTTAAAGCTCCTGCTCAGCATAAAAGAAATCGGATAAAACGTCAGTCCCTGCCATCTGTAGGGACGTTTTCCAAATCCGTCTGTTATTTTGTTATATCCAAATTCTTTCAGTGCTTTCAACGTATTTCTATCATAAGAATGTGCCGGAGCCATAAAAATATCGGTACTGATTCCATGTTGTCTTAATATTTCAGTTCCTTCTTGAATCATCATTCTCTGATGTGACAGAGGAATACCGGCGAACTCCGAAAAGCAGTTAAGCGGAAACAATCCTCCTTTTGAAGTGGTATATACATGCTGATAGCCATGTAAGGCAATGCACCATCCACTGTCCTGCAATTCTTTGATGTATTTCCAAAAATCGTCACAAGTTTCCATTCTGTGTAAATTGTCATCTCTATTATCAGGCACCACTCCTATAAGTGGTTTGATACCAAGCTTGTCCAGCATTTTCTTAAAAGTATGAAATCGTTCCCAATCCATATCAGGAGTTATATCATCCATACGAATCGCAATCTGCATTCTATCCCTGCCCTTCCATACTCTCTTCAGTCACTAACGCCGGCTCACAGATTTTCTTTATACCAGTCAATCGCCAGTCCTATGCCTTTCTTAAAATCATATTCAGGCGCATAACCAAGTAGTTCCTTAGCCTTACCGATATCGGCATTAGAGTCCCTGATATCTCCGGGACGTTCGGGTCCAAACTTCGGCTCAATATCCTTCCCTAATGCTTCGCACAGATCATAGTATATATCAATAAGGAACTCCCTGCCGCCTGCACCGATATTGAAGGCTTCGCCTGCGGCATTGCCGGAAGCCAGACACGCCTTTAAATTTGCTTCAATAACATTATCAATATAAGTAAAATCTCTTGACTGCCTGCCATCTCCGTTAATGGTAGGAGCTTCATCATTCACCAACTGCTTAATAAATTTCGGGATAACCGCTGCATACATTCCTTCCGGATTCTGACGCCTCCCGAACACATTAAAATACCGAAGACCATAAGTATCCAATCCGTATAACGTCTTATATAATCTTCCGTACTCCTCATCGACTCTTTTCGTCAGCGCATATGGGGATAACAGCTTTCCTTCCGCTCCTTCCTTCTTGGGGAGTACCGGATGGTCTCCATACACAGATGAGCTTGATGCATATACAAACTTTTTCACACCGTTCTGTCTTGCAGCCTCCATCATGTTCAATGTACCTCGAATATTGATTTCTTCGTACAGAAGCGGCATCTCAATACTTCTCGGAACACTCCCCCACGCAGCCTGATTTAGTACGTAATCCACACCCTTACATGCTTCCATGCATGTGTCGAGATCACGAATATCTCCTTTAATAAATGTGAATCTCTCATTCTTATCTAAGTGGGCAATATTGTCATAACTTCCTGTTGACAAGTTATCCAGACATCTGACCACATGTCCCATATCTATAATCGCTTCACACAGATTCGAACCAATAAATCCGGCTCCGCCCGTTACCAAAAAAATGCTATTGGACTCAAATTTCAAATTTTTGTATCCCATATCAGCCATTCCTCCTTAGCAGAAAAAGTTTACTCTTTTTCTTTGCTTTTTCGCTCCTGCTGCACTACCTGAATAAGCTTAAGTTCAAAGTCTCTCCTGTTTTTCTGAGCCATATCCGATAAAATTATTCCCGCAAAAAAAGCCTGCAACGCTGCCAGTTCAATAAATCCGCACACAATTAATGTCGGAAAACGCTCAACCAAACCGGTATGCATGAAATCCAAAAGGACCGGAATAAACATCACTATTGCCACTATGCTTAAAATGACTGTCATTAAAGAAAAAAATCCAAAAGGTTTATAATTTTTGTACAAATTAATTATAGTTTTTATAACTCTGAACCCATCCATAAACGTATTCAATTTCGAAACGCTTCCTTCCGGACGGTCTCTGTAATCCACCACTACGTTTTCCAGATGCATATTATTGTATACTGCATGGATAGTCATCTCTGTTTCAATCTCAAATCCCTTTGATAAAACAGGAAAGGTTTTTACAAATCCATAGCTAAAAGCCCTATATCCAGTCATAATATCCTGTATATCACAATCGAACAGTCTATTGATTGCACTTTTTACCAGAGCATTTCCCATATTATGAAACGGCCTCTTATTTTCCATATAGTAAGTTGAAGACAGCCGGTCTCCAATCACCATATCAACTCCACGCTGCAATACCGCATCCACCATTTCCCGCGCATGCTCCATAGGATAAGTATCATCACCATCTACCATAATATAACAGTATGCATCTATATCACGAAACATCCTTCTGATGACATTTCCCTTACCCTGTAATCGCTCATGTCGTACCACAGCTCCTGCTTCAGCCGCAATTCGGGCTGTTTCATCGGTAGAATTATTATCATATACATAAACAACTGCTTCCGGAAGCACCCGTTTTGCATCCTCGACTACCTTCCTAATCGTTTGCGCCTCATTATAACATGGAACCAACACTGCAATTTCATCCATTATCAAAGTCTCCAATAACTATATTCTTCCGTCATATAATCTTCCCTATTTAGCAATCCTTTAATATCCATAAGCACCTTACATTTATTCGCATCATTGTAGAATTCTGAAATATCCTCTTTGTTCAGTTTCAGGAAAGCATCGTGTGCAACCGCAATTATTACCGCATCCATATCCTTCACATCTTCCAGTTTTCCGAATGTGATGCCATAAAGGCGATTAGCTTCATCCGCATCCGCAGATGGATCCACCACTAACGGAGTAATGCCATACTCATTCAATTCCTTATAAATATCAATTACCTTTGTGTTTCTGGTGTCAGGACAATTTTCCTTAAAAGTAAAACCTAAAATAGCAACTCTGGCATTTTTAACGGCAATATCCGCCTTTATCAGATTTTTTACCAGACTCTCCGCCACATATTTGCCCATATCGTCATTAATCCTGCGTCCTGACAGAATAATCTGAGAATGATAACCGAGCTGCTCCGCTTTATAGGTAAGATAATAAGGATCGACACCTATGCAATGTCCTCCAACCAGACCGGGATAAAATTTTAAGAAATTCCATTTAGTACCCGCCGCTTCCAGTACAGATTTAGTATCGATTCCCATTTTGTTGAATATAATGGAAAGCTCGTTCATAAATGCAATGTTGATGTCTCGCTGACTGTTTTCAATTACTTTTGCTGCTTCTGCAACCTTGATTGATTCAGCACGATATACACCTGCTTCCACTACCAGTTCATATACCTTTGCAACCTCATCAAGAGTTTCCTTATCCATGCCGGATACGATCTTAGTAATGGTTTCCAGACGGTGTACCTTATCACCGGGATTAATTCGTTCGGGAGAATACCCTATTTTAAAGTCCACTCCACATTTTAAACCTGATTCTTTTTCCAAAATAGGTACACATATATCCTCTGTTACGCCCGGATATACTGTAGACTCAAATACTACGATGGATCCTTTTGTCAAATTTTGTCCCAAAATCCGGCTTGCGCCCTCTACAGGCGTTAAATCCGGAGTATGATCATCGTTCACGGGAGTAGGCACTGCAACTATATGAAATTTTGCTTCTTTGAGCCTTGAGGAATCGGATGTAAAATCTACTGTTGTACCGCTAATAACATCGTTTCCCACTTCTTTGGTCGGGTCAATGCCCTTTTGATAAAGTTCTATCTTCTGCTTATTTAAATCAAATCCAATAACTTTAATTTTTCTCGCAAAAGCAACGGCAATTGGCATACCCACATAGCCGAGTCCCACAAGTGATAGTTTTTCCTCGCCACTTAAAAGTTTTTCATATAAACTCATTTTACTTTTCCTCCCTTATCTATTTTGTAAAACCTCATTTATCTCATTTATATATACACCAACAACCTTATTTCTGTCAAATTCGCGTTCCATCTTAGCCCTTGCATTTCGTCCCATTGCTGCGCGTTCCTCCACACTAAGCATCAAGAACTTCCTTATAGCACGAATCAGGTCTTCACTGCTTCCCGGTCCGCATCCAAACCCGGTAATACCTTCTTCAAATATTTCCTTACAGCCACTTATATTTGACGCAATCACCGGTCTGCCGGTCGCCGAAGCTTCCATAAGCACATTGGACATGCCTTCATGATAAGTGGGAAGTATCAGTGCAGAACAATTCTTAATATATTCATGTACATTCGGGTCAAATCCTAATTGCTTAATCACGCCGTCTTTTTCTTCTTCATTCAATCTATCCTGATAGTCTTCATCACAATATCCCAATAAATCAAATATAACTTTCTGACCATGAAGCTCTTTAGCTGCTGACAGCAGTTCTTCAATTCCTTTTTCCTTCATCATCCTTCCCACGAACAGAAAGTGTATTTCATCTCCTTCAGGATAGGTTTCAAAAGTATGACGCTTTAAATTGACTCCGGATCCACTTACTAAGCGGCTGTCTTTTCCCTTAATATTATAATTTTCAAATATCTTCTTATTT
>JAAUZS010000162.1 GCA_014804495.1 Lachnospiraceae bacterium | reverse complement strand
GCGGAAAAAGATAGAGCCGGACAGCAAAAAGCCCACCTACATAAAGACCGTTTTAGGCATGGGCTACAAGTTCGCTTCCGGAGAATGACAACCGAATAACCGCCGCCACAAACGGCAACGCCAAACAGGAAATCAAGAAAAGGTTTCCTGTTTTTTTGCGCCCATTTTTGTCAAAAGCTGATAGGAAAACGCGAAAAGAAACCACAGGAAATTTCGGGGGACTTTGCCAGATTTCCCCTGCGCTGCGTAGTAAGGATATAGGGAAAAAATACCGCCGCAGAGTTGGCAGAATCCCCGCCCCGCCTGCCGGGGAAACCAGCGGAAGCCCACACAGAGGAAGCCGCTGCTTTTTTAGAGCAAGATTCTACCACAGTACCAAAATTCGCGTGAACGCTCATTTTGTCCTGCGGGAATCTTGTTGGGGTTGCCACCCCAAACCCGCCTTTTTGCGGCTTGCGCCGCTTGAAAAAATCCCCGAAAAAAATTTTTCGGATTTTTCAAAAAACACTTCCGTTTTGCCCCCTGTTTTTCTCCTATTAGTGAAAGGGCAAAGCATAAAAAGAAAGGAGTTGAAGCCCATGAAAAGATACAACACGCCCCACCGCAGCCGGGTAATCAAGACACGCTTGACCGAGGAAGAATACGCCGAGTTTTCCGAGCGTGTCACCCTCTGCCAAATGAGCCAGTCTGAATATATCCGGCAAGCCCTTATTAAGTCAAGGATACGCCCTGTCATTACCGTTTCCCCGGTCAATGATGAACTGCTTGCAGCCGTTGGGAAACTCACAGCCGAGTATGGGGCGGCTGAACAGTACTGGAAAAATGAATTTGAACAAGAAACAGTCAAAACAAGTCAACAAGCTAATTGATGCTGTTAATCAAAGTGGCGCAGCATATGGCGATGCTGCCTACCGACAAGAACTTCAGGACGGAATAAAACTTGTATCTGAATTAAGTCAAATAATTTGATTTATTGCGCAATGATGGGGCTTTTTATGGAAAGTATCTTTTGTAATGCTTCATGACACTTTCAAGACATACATTTTAAAGTTGGCACATAATCTTAGAAAAATCAGATACATTGTGTATTTTTTAAAACATAATTTTCCTCATTATCATTAAATATGGCTGATAAGGCAGACACTGCTCCATCATCAAGCAACTCGCCTGAGCATTTGCATGTTTTTGAACATAAGAAAAAGCCCACATACTTATCTTTATATAAGCACATGGGACCTCATTTGATATTTATCTTTTTTCCAAATTCCAGCTTTTTCTAAACTCATCCATATTTTTTCTACAATTATAAGCTTCCATTAACTTTTCGTCTTCCCAAGTCCATCACTTTTCAACGTCAATTTTCTAAACAAGCTCTTCCTGTGTCGGTTCTGAAAGAAAAATTTCTTTGCGTCTTTCATTCTCCAATTTATTTGAATATCCTTACTTCTTTTGGCAATTCTCACAAAAATACACTACCCCGCCTAAGAAATTTGCTTTATGTATCTCATGTCCGCACTTAATACATGGCTCATACAAGGTATTTTTACTTAACTGGGTAATATATTTTCCCTTTTGTCCAAATAAATCTCTTTCCGTATCCCGACCGCCTTGTTCGCACATTTCCTTAAGGATTTTCCTTACTGAAGTATATAATGACATAAAGTCAGTCTCGGAAGCTTCTCTCATGTCAAAACGCGGATCAATTCCGGCATCCCACAAGATATCCTGCAATACACCATTCCCAAGACCCGGTATTCTCTGCTCTGTGGCAAGGAATGCCTTTGCGGTTATTTTTTTATGATTACCGGGATAAAGACTCCGAAAATATTCAAAAGTGAATTCATCCCGCAACGGATTTATCTTACTGCTGGAAGATATATAGTAGCCTTCTGTACATTTCCCCTTCGGGAATATAAAGATAATGCCATACATTTGTATTGACACAAAAATAGCCGTCTCATCATCAAAATAAATGGCCAATTGATGCTTTTTCGGGAATTTCTTTTTATCTTCATAATATTTTGGATACGCACCATCAGCAAACACTACCATGCAATCCTCAGTATCCATTTCTATCATGCCGCCATGATAGGTAGTATTCATGATTGTTTGTCCTTCCAGTAAGTCTCCATATTTCTTAATATCACCATGAAAGAATGCAAAACTGTGAGGTGTATGTAATACTTCAATATAACTTATTATTTTTCCTGCCAGATTCTTCTCTATCTGGCTGGATATCGTATAGCTTTCCGGTAACTCTAACATATTGTTTCCTCCTGACAAATGCTAAATATGCATCTTACTTTTTGATTACAGACTCATCATTTCTTTTGATTTTATTTTTCAATCATATCAAATCTGTCCAATTTCTCTAACATAGTAAGCGTGCGGTATGTTTCGTACTTAGTCTGTAATTTCTTCAAGGCCTCGTCTTCACCGAAAGACCAGCCCAGCAACCACCGACCGTCGTTAATTTGCTGACCCATTCTGTATTTCAACGAATCAAGAACTAAGTTCCTCACAGCAGGGTACACTATACTGTCCGGGTGTCCTACCACGTCGCAGGGTAAATGAACATACTCATTGTCGGATTTTGCAAAATCAAGCTCCATAAAAGCTGTTGGATTCTGACGTAAAATTGATGTCAACTTGTCTGATGTTTCCTTATCCTTTAAACATGGAACAAACCATTGAAAATACTCTAAATCATACGGTTCGCCCTCAGCGAAAATATCTTTATTATATTCGGGCGAGTTTTTGTCCCAATACCGCAGTATATGCTCTGTCGGATATTTTATTATATCGTTGTATAATTCTTTTGGCACAAGCTCGGAATAATACGAAACAAATGCCGCGAAACATACTTTTTCATTGGCACTGTATTTTCTTATGCGTTCTTCTTCATTTTCTATCGGTTGCGTATCTTCTCCTCTGTACCTGACCCAGTAACAATGAACGCCGTCGTTGACTTCGGGTACGACGACTTCTCCCCAGTTACCTATTTCAGGTATATAAAGATCCAAAATATATTTCATCATATTTTGAATAAGTGGGTGATTTGCAGACGGCTTTTCTTTCAAATTTAAAATGTATTTAATTGCTATCTCTGTGGTTTTCAAACATGGTCCCTGATAGTCAAACTCATAATAAATACCGCCAAAGCCTCCGTTTTCATACTGATATTTTGCTAATACATTTAAAAACGTATCTGTGTCATTATCCTCAAAAAGGTATCTGAACCACGCACGGTTTATGTCATCACCGTTTGTAAATACATAATCTCTCGCTTTGATAAAATTTTCATATTTTAGTTTAATCATAGTTTGTCCTTCCAATAAATCTCCATTTTTTCCGGAATAACCTCATTGCATGAGAACAGGCAACTCAAAATCCAGTCTGCCAAACTTCCTAAGTATGTCCAAATCGCGTATGATAAAATTACTACCCCAATAATAGTTTCCAATCGTCTGTTCAGCCACGCACCACCGCTTACCATCCGGATGGAGGTTGCTTTGTTCATATGCGTCAAGCTCCTCGGCAGAAGGAAACTGAAACTCCTGTGTGCCAAGCAGCGAATCAATGATTGTGTCCAGATTCATATCCACAGTGCGTCTGCACTCCGGATAAAAGCCGCTTTCCGGAGAATTGATAAAATACACCGGCAGTGGCAGCCATGCCGGATATGCTGCAGGGTCATATTCTTTAATGTTCAGTGCTGACGGATCGTAATCCGGATAACCATTAAGAAGAACCTGTCCACATTGTTTATACAGGACTTTCAAATTTTTTGCTTTACAGTAGATGCTGCTATTTTCGTCTGCGTGTTTTAGTATGAAGTCTGCAAGACGCTTAGTCACTCCAATATCGGCTTCTGATGCTTTCTTAGAATCGAAATGAAACCATGGCATATGCGCGAAGTCATTATTACTGGGGATTCCCTGCATTCCAACCCAACCGTCTTCCAATAGATATGCTTCAGAACTAAGGTATTTGATGACGCCTGCAATGATTTTACTTTTTATGTTACTTTCATAATCACCTGTCGTATCCAGATAATCCAGCGCGATGCATACTGTATATGGAGAGGAGTTGGGGTTCCAGTTGTTGCACTCGAGGTTGTGCCCGAAACCTCCGTCTTCATTTTGATAGCTGGACAGAACCGATAGGAAATCATCACAGCTTCCATTTTCAAAAAGGAATTTCCATTTCGTATAATCAAGAGATCTCGCGCTGCGGTGAACCAGCTTTCTTAATCTCAAAAATTCATCAAGGGATATTTTTTTCATTGTCATTACCTCAGCTTTCTTTTTATTTATGCTTGCGTTTATTATATCATAGCCATAAAAGCGATAAAAATAAATCATTCCAATAAGAATTACGAAGTAATTCTTGTAACACAAGCATCGCTTGTGTTTTCTTAGGCTGCCGAGCCTGAGCTTATTATATCATATAAATCCTGTCACCATATGTCAGGATTTATTGCAGTTTATTCACCATGTCCAATGAATCGCCATTTATGGGCAAGACAATTTGTGCATGATGATATATAATTTTCTCGGAGGTGAGGATATATGGATCAAGTAAAAATTGGAAATTTTATTGCTGAATTGCGCCGCCGAGACGGACTTACGCAAGAAGCACTTGGTGAAAAAATCGGGGTGACAAATAAAACCGTATCACGTTGGGAAAATGGAAATTATATGCCTGATATTGAGATGCTTCAGATGCTCGGAGACATATTTCATGTCAGCATTAACGAATTGCTGGCAGGATGCTACTTGAATGACGAAGAATTTAAGGCAGAAGCCGATAAGAATATAGTTAACATAATTAAAGATAGTGCATTTTCTTACAAAGAAAAATTTACTTTCTGGAAAAGAAAATGGCTCATCTCACAAATCTATCCATATTCCTTCATCGTGGATGCTGGCTCTCTCCACCGCGCGGTAGAACCGCTGAGCTTCCTCATTAGCTGCCATCAAGGCTATTAGCTGGCTCGCCCCAGCCTGTTTCATCCTACGACGCAACTCCGCAAGCAGGGCTTGGGCAATCCCGGCGTGACGGCTGCTTTTGACCACGCAAATCCAATCCAAATAGCCATTCACTGAGCCGTCAAATCGGCTGGCAAGAATAGAACCATCAATGCGGCCCACCACTTTGCCGTTCTCACATGCCAGCAGGGAGACAGCGTTGGTAAATCGTGGGTCATCAAATGTTGCTTCCACCCTCTTTTGGTATGCTTCATCAATTTCCCAGTTGTAAAAGGGTTCCTCAACCCGTAGACGGCGCTCAAAGTCAATCACGTCCGGAATCATTTCCCGAGTGAAGTCCAAAATTTCCATTCTGTTTTTCCTCCAATAAAGAATAAGTTAATACAATTTTTCCTATTGCTCAACCCTTATTGCAAAAAAATGTAAGGCTCATTATTTATACGACACGCATATATCTCCTCCATCTGTGCAATCACCTCTTCTTTAGGCTGGACAAAGGGCTCGCTATGGCTTAAGAGAAACCATTTAGCGTTTATCGATTTCAGAGTTGTAATCATTTCCTTAAGGAGTCCGGTATTATATGCAATTTTACCATCTTTCTTCATAGAGTATACGGCATCTCCCAGAAAAGCATAGTCCTCATATTCCAATCCCACACATCCCTTTGAATGACTGGAAGGCAATGGAAACAGATGAATACCGTTTTCAAAATACATATGATCTTCAACTGCCGTTCCTGCGTCAAACTTACTGCAGGTATATTTTCCTGCATACAGAGCATCGTATTCCACGCAGCCGATATTATCACAGTGGTCGGCGTGGAAATGTGACAAGACTACATTCTTCTTCCCGGATATGCCATTTATAGCTGCTGCCGCTTCTTCCGAACTGCCCACGTCAAAAATCCATGTCACATCATCACATCGAATGATACCCACATCTGCACTAAGCGGTGATTCAGTAGCGGGAAAATAAGATATTGAATCAGTTAATCTTTGCATTTCCATTGATTATACCCTCTCTTTTTTCTTTTTCCATTTACCCTGTAAATAACGTGACATATTAAACATACCCGCAACCATCCATGTAAGCGCGGTAGCCAGCCATACTCCCCAGACGCCGACCTTAGGAATCAGCGTAAGCGGCTTGGCAAAGCATATTCTTCCGAGCATCTCGACAATACCATTGGCAAAGGCAAACACCGCATCACCTGCTCCGTTCAGCAATCCTCTTGTTACATAAATGGAACCTAGAAACAAATAGAACCAGCTGGTAATTTTAAGTGCATTTGCACCAAAAGAAATCACTTCTTCCTCACTGACAAAAAGTTTCATGATCAATTCTCCGCCAACCCGGAAAAGAGGTATCATTACCAGCGAAAAAGCTGCCATAATCATCAGCGCTTTTCGATATCCCTGACGGACTCTGTCAATCTTGCCTGCTCCAATGTTCTGTCCCGTATATGTTGACATTGCCATTCCCAGCGAATTATATGGCTGCTGCACCAACTGCTCTATTCTGCTTGTAGCAGTAAACGCCGCAACAACAACGGAACCAAAGGTATTGACAACGCTTTGCAGCGCCACACAGGAAATGGCAATCAGTGAAGTCTGAAAAGCAAGCGGAACTCCCATTCTTGTACACTGCCAGATAATGTCTATGTCCGGCTTTCTTAGATTCTTTTCAATCTTAAAAAACGGATTTTTCCAAAATGCAAACATAAGACTCCCAATTCCTGAAAGAAACTGGGAAATAATGGTGGCAATTCCTGCACCTGCTACTCCCATTCCAAATGTTTTCACAAATAAAAGATCCAGAAAAATATTTAAAATACTTGACATAATAAGGAAATAAAGCGGTGTTTTGGAATCACCGACTGCACGTAAAATTGCAGATATACAATTATAAAGCGCAACCGCCAATACTCCTGCACACATAATCCGCATATACAGCACTGCATCGTCCAGAATATTATCAGGAGTATTCAGGAAAATAAGAACCGGACGGGAAAGAATAACTCCCAGACCTCCCATAATCGTTCCAACTACGAGCATAATATATGCCGCATTTGCAATTGCTTTTCTTACATTGTCATGATTTCCCGCTCCAAAGTGTTGGGAAATAACCACTCCTGTTCCGTTTGACATTCCTCCGCATAAAGAAAAGAACAGGAAATTAAGTGAACCTGTAGCCCCCACTGCCGCCAATGCGTCAGCTCCGACCACCTGCCCTACAATCATGGAATCCACCATATTATAAAACTGCTGAAAGACATTTCCCAGCAACATAGGCAGCATGAAAGTAAGGAGCAGCCCTGTTGGATTTCCTACCGTCATGTCCTTTATATAGGTCTTTTTCATAATATTGTCTCCCCTTTCTATAAAAAATTTTTCTTAGAAAAATAAAAAAACCACCCCAAGCATCTGCTTGAGACGGTAATAAACTGAATTATTATCGCGGTACCACTCAAATTGAACGGGAAGCGTGGGCTCCCGATCCACTTTTTCCATATACG
>JAAUZS010000161.1 GCA_014804495.1 Lachnospiraceae bacterium | reverse complement strand
GTAAATCACTGACCATTAAGAGTTCCTCCTTAAGAAGTCGTCTCAGGTCTGTGATTTCCAGTCTTCGATATTCAACATGCTATACCTCCGTATGTATATACGTACTACACAGTATACATCTTGTCAACAGCATATTTAGTTAAATTGTATTATTTCTCATAGTACTGTGCCTGTGCATGCCAAAGTTTACTGTACTTACCGCCTGCATCCGCAACCAGCACATCATGCTCTCCCCGTTGTATGAGCTGCCCATGGTCGAACACGGCGATAGAGTCACAAAAACGGCAGCTTGAAAGCCTGTGACTGATAAACACAGAAGTCTTATTCTCCACCAGTACATTGAAATTCTCATATACGGCTGCTTCTGCCATAGGGTCAAGCGCCGCCGTCGGCTCATCAAGCACTACAAACGGAGCATCCTTGTACAGTGCTCGTGCCAGTGCGATTTTCTGCTTCTCTCCGCCGGAGAAGTCAATCCCTTCGGAATCGTATTTCCGCCCTATTGCCCGCTTCAGAGCGTCTTTCTCTTTTACCTTCGGGTCATTATCAAGACTTTCCAGCTTATCCCCAAGACCGGCACGAATCAGGCAGTCGCGGACTCTTTTTTCATCATAAGTATCGCTAATAGCCACATTCTCGCCAAGCGGAAAATCTAAGAGCATATAATCCTGAAATACCACGGAAAACAGAGCCATGTATTCGTCGTACCGATACCGTGTAATATCGATACCGTTTAACAAAATCTTCCCTTCCGTCGGGTCATACAGGCGGCAGAGCAATTTAATAAATGTGGTTTTACCCGAACCATTCTCTCCCACGATTGCCAGCTTGTCGCCAATCCTGAATTTCATGCTGACATGACGCAGCGCCCACGCATCCGTGCGGGGATAACGAAAGCTTACGTCCCTAAATTCAATCTCGTAGTCTATATCATCCCGTTTTTCTACAGCAAGCGTGCCCTTGTACATATCATTGGGAAGGTCCAGATATTCATAAAGCGATACCAGATAGCGATTATTCTGCCGCAGTATACCGATATCTGCCGCAATACCTGCTACAGCCTCTATAAATCGTTTCGTCGTACCTTGATACAAAATAAAATTGCCTATTCCGAACACACCGATAAATGCCTTAGCTGCTATAAAAAGAAATACGCATAAGTTCAGTGCCGCATTCAGCAAAATTGTACAAAAATTATATTTGATGGTGACATTTTCCAGCTCTGCAATCCACTCCGGACGAAGCTGATACTTACGGAATTCTTCCATCACAATGCGGTTTAAATTAAATACTACCATGTCCGCTCCCCACAGTTGTGAAATAACATTATATCGTGTATTATCCTTCGCCAGCTTGCCAATCGCTTTCTGCTGACCGAGAGAACATACTGCGGAAATCTTTATGGAACAAAGCGCATTTATCATAATCAGTGCCAGAATCACTACTGCCGATGCCGGTGAATTGATAAAACCGAGCACCCCTGAGTATTCGCGCTGCGACGCCATGGTAAACATAGATACAGTCAGTGACACAGAGAAAACAATACCCATAATCTCCCTAAGCAAAGAAGTAATATGCGCCATAACCTGGAATAGTCCTGTACCGGTAGCATTCATACCGGCGAAAATCTCCGAACGCCTAAGCCTCACATCCGGGTCCTCCAGATGCTCATACTGAAACTCATTCTGCACATCCATTAAAAAGGCTTCATGTTTATTCCAACTCATATTTTCGCAAAGTTCCCTCTTACTTTGCAATATCTTAATCATAACCGAAACCATAAATCCGCCAAATACCGTAATCCCAGCCAACTGCAAAAGTCTCCTGTAGTCACAGTCTCCCGCAAGCTCGTTCACCATCTGCGCGGACATATAAAGACCAAAATAGGGCGAAAAAGTCTCGGCAATTGTACAAAGCACCTGATACATCCAAAAGTGCGGCAGTATCTCATTAAGTATTTTTACGCCGCGCCAAACCAATCCCCATTCTTCCCGAAGCGTGCGTTTTCCCGTATTATTATTCCATACCATCCTTTTTCGCCTCCTTATAATATTTACTCTGAACCTCAAACAGCTCCCTGTATTTTCCCCCTGCCTCCATCAATTCCTCATGAGTGCCGACTTCTGCAAATCTGGCGCCGTCGAGCAGGAAAATACGGTCACAGAAATTCGTTGACGCCAGACGATGTGAAATGAATATGGAAGTTGCCTGCGCGGCAATCCGATTATAGCTGCGATACATCTTATCTTCCGCAATAGGGTCAAGCGCCGCCGTAGGCTCATCAAGAATGATACATGGCGGATTCTTATAGAGAAGCCTTGCCAGCAGAAGCTTCTGCTTTTCCCCGCCTGACAGCTCCACACCGTCTTCATGCAATTCCCTTACCAGAGGTGTATCTGCACCTTTAGGCAAAGATGCTATCTTTTCTGTCAATCCCGCTAACTCTATGCATGTAGTAAGTCTGTCCCTGTCAATGTCCTCATCCGACATTGCAGAAGCAATATTTCGCGCAATGGACACAGGCAGAAGATTGAACCTTTGCGGTACAACGCCGAACAATCCATACATTTCATCACGGTTGTATTCGTATAAAGGGTGCCCATCCAGCAGAATTTCCCCTTCATCTGGCAAAAGCATTCCACACATCAGCAAGGTCAGCGTAGTTTTCCCGGCGCCGTTGAGTCCCACCAGCGCAATCTTTTCCCCGGCATTTATTTTAAAAGATATATTGTCAAGCACCTTTTTCTCACCCTTTGGATATTGGTAGGATACGTTTTTGAATTCTATGGAAAATGGACCATCCGGTACCGGAATTCCTGCTCCCCTATTGAGCTTATCCTCCACCTCCATTGCCTCTCTGAGATCAGATACCTGCATCGCCCCTTCTAAAACCTCGTTTATTTTTCCCAAGATACCGTCCATAACACCCGACAGCGACGTAATTGCCGAGAAATACAATACAAAGGAAGATGCATCCACATTTCCCCGCACCGCTTCGCTAATTAAGAACGCATATGCTGCCCCATCACGAATCATGATAATAAGGAAATTAATAAGAGCTGTGATGATACTACGACGTTCCATCTTTCGCTGCTCTGCATCTCTCAAATCACACAGATGCGCCATCCGGTCATGCAGGAATTGTTTCATACCATACAGACGTATGTCCTTGGCATAACTAAAATCCTGAGATACTGACCATGAAACACGATTCATTTTTTTCTCAATATCATTGCGGATGTCACGCTCCTCCCAGTTCTTTCTCCTCTCCCACTTTCCCATGGCGGCATTCAGCGCACATCCTATGGCAATCAGCAGAATGATGACAGGATGCAGCAGGGATACAACCGCTCCAAACAGCAGAAAACTCAAAATCTGCGTGAGCATGTTGGAGAACTCCATGGGAAAATGCACCCCTGCCGTGTGATTATTATTAGCTGCTTTGTCTGCCCGCTCATTCAATTTCTGCACTTCCGGGTCATATTGGTGATACCAGTCCCTGTCACGCTCGTATTTTCTCCAGATATAAATCATCTGCATCAGAACATAGCCCTCTGAGTTATTAACCTTTACGGAAAGAATATTATTAGCGATGTCACATATAAGCTGTGCAAGCAGCAGTCCGGCAATCATCAGCGCAATCGGCGTAAATCTGTCCGACGCCTCAAGCACCGCCAGTACTGCGGACGGCGTATAGAGTGCAAGCGCCGACAACGCCAGAGATATCGGCACTGTAAAAATTCCAGTATACACCAAGCTGCGCTCACTGTTCCACAACAGACGGTAAATATATCCCACGCATGAAAACAGGCCGTACTTCGGTTTGCGTTTGGGCTCTTTTTGTACTTTTTTCTTCATAGTAATTCATTCGTCTCCTTTCGTAATCACCTGAAAGAATAATATACCCGGCAAAT
Organism: Lachnospiraceae bacterium; assembly: GCA_014804495.1. Lineage (GTDB taxonomy): Bacteria > Bacillota > Clostridia > Lachnospirales > Lachnospiraceae > UBA3282. The sequence continues at coordinate 2,807 of JAAUZS010000161.1, read as the reverse complement.
AAAAAAAGCGCATTCCGTCAACCAAATGTCATTTTCGGTGAACGAAATGCGTATTAAATCATTGCAGTGGAATCAACAATTCAGCCGTAAATCCGCCGTCCTCGCTGTCTGCCGAGAAAAGACCCCCATACTTTTTCACAAGGCTCTCCACCCGGACCAGACCAAGACCATGCTGCTCCCCTTTTACAGATTCAAAAAGACTTCTGCGCTTGTCACGTTTCTTTCCGGCGGCGTTGGTAAATGCAAGGTAAAGCTGAGTATTTTTCTGTCCGATGTAGATGCGGAGGAACCGATTTTCCTGCGGAAGCCTCTTATTCTCCTCTATAGCGTTGTCCAGCAGATTTCCAATGATGGCACACATATCCACATCCGTAACCGGCGTCCCCTCAGGGATTTTTGCCTTGGCATTGACCGCAATGTCATTCTGCGCTGCAATATTCAGCTTTCCGTTCAGAATCGCGTCAATCATTACCCTTCCGGTCTTAATCGTGGTATCCACCTGCGTCAGATCATCATTCAGCCCGCGCAGATATTCGTTCACTTCATCATACTTACCCAACGCCATACTTGCCTGCAGCGCCTGGATGTGGTTATGATAATCATGCCTCCATCCCCGCATCTTCGTATACATCGACTCCACTTCGTCACAATATTTCTGAAGCAGGTCGCTCTGGTAGTCCTCAATTCGTTTGTCAATCCATTTTTGAAATAACATAAGTACCTCGTATTGCTATATTCAATCAATATCCTTATCCATATGCAAATAAGTAAAAATTATTATTCTACATTATAAACGCTAGAACAATCGTATCATTTCTTTACCAATCTTCTCCGCCATCCCACGGCTGATAGGAACTTCCTCGCCGTTTTTTAAGGTCACACCGCTGCTGCCAATCCGTGTGACATGGTACAGGTTGACACAGAATGAGCGCTGGCATTTGAAAAAGAATTCGTCCAGCTCTTCTACTGTCTCAGCGAAAGACCTCTTCATACGGTAAGTTTCTGCAAAAGTGTGAATCAAGACATACTGTTTCTGTGCTTCAACATAAAGAATCTGCGAAAACGGCACAAAATCCGTCCTGCGTTCATAAGTCACACACAGGCGCTTTTCCGTTTTCGCAAGATTTAAGGCCGCCTTATTAAGCACCTCATGCAGCTTTTCATAAGAAACCGGCTTCATAAGATAATGCAGCGCCGATACCTCATACCCTTCTGCGATAAAATCGGGATATCCTGTAATGAAGACAATCTGAACCGCATCGTTCCCCTGACGCACTTTCCTGGCAAGCTCTACTCCGTTCATCTCCTTCATTTCAATATCCAGCAGCAGAATGTCAAAGTCCCGCTCCTCTTCGTATTGAAAAAGAAATGCCTCTGCAGACGGAAAAGTGGAAATTTTCAAGGAATGCCCCTCAGATTCCGCCCAGCATCCGACGAGAGCGGCAACATATTCAGTATCGGTGGAATTGTCATCAATAACAGAAATTTTGTAATTCATATATCTCCTGCCTTATAAAAGCATCTGGAATTTTTTCCAAATGCTTTTAAACTGCCTTTCAGTAACCTGCGAATTTGGGCAGCGCTAGAAGCGCTTTTGCACCAAATTTGCTATTGCCTGATGTAACTTTCCGCTTATTCTTTGATGGCTTAAACTCGGCGGTGCCATGTAGTATATCTTCCCATCAATAAGTTCGGCTCTTTCTCCATCCGGCAAAGCATATATATCGTCTATCGTATAGATTTCTTCTTTATTAGATGTATCCATGGCATTCACCTCTGCTTCTGATTTCATTATATCCGTTAATCTTTTAAAATACAATCGGATTCTGACTTTTGAGTGCCTAATATACATTATAACAAATTTTTCTCTATGTACGCGGCTACGCCATCTTCATCATTACTTTCCGTTATAAAATCCGCCGCTTCAATAACCTCACCAATGGCATTGGAAACAGCGACACCCACACCACAATTCTTTATCGGTTCTATGTCATCATAATCATCTCCAAAATAAACTGCCTCATCCTGCCTGACGCCTACGGCTTCCAACATAACCCTGATTCCATTCCACTTGGTTGCTTCAACACTCATAATCTGTATTAATCTGCCTTCTGCTACAGTCATGTATGTATTAGGAGTTAACGCCCTTTCGACTTCCTGCTGTATATTTTTTTCTTCGCAGCTAAGCAATATCTTATATATAATACTTTCCGTGGGCAAAGCGGGAAATCCGTCAAAAACTGTTGCATTCCATTCAGGAATAGGAACATTTGAAAAAATACCGGCTCCTGTTTCAAGTGACAGGACTAATCCCGGTATTTTAATCACCTTTTTCAAAATAGCTTCCGCACTGGACGGCTTAATGCCATTTTCAATGGTAGCATGCGGCAGAACAATTCTTGCGCCATTCAATGTAGTTACGGCTTCAAAGCCAATTTGGTCATTATAGGTTAAAATAGCTCTTTCCGGACGGGCGGTTGCCGCCATGAGAATGATTCCCATATCATGGCACTTTTTCAGTACGGTATTTGTATAATCCGACACTGTCTTGTCTGTGCGGAGCAAAGTCCTGTCCAAATCTGTTATAATCGCTTTTATCTCAGTGTTCATGATGCAAATCCCTCCTATTTGTTATAATTGTGGCTGTTGTCCGGTTAGAGTAATTCTTAGTAGATTATCACAGGTCTATTTTAGTGTCAAGCGATATTTACCCACATTGAAGGCTGTATAATGTTTACACTCCTTAATTTATTTGTTATAATCTTTTTGTAACAGTTAATCAGCAGTTTTAAAGGCGGTGATATCAT
>JAAUZS010000160.1 GCA_014804495.1 Lachnospiraceae bacterium | reverse complement strand
TTCTGCTCATGTCCTTGGCGATGACACAGCCAACTTTTCCGGCCTCTATGTCCGCAATCAGCCGTTTCCAGTCCGGGCGCTCAAAATTCCCGCCCGACCAGCCGTCATCCGTGTAGTGGACGCAGTTAGTAAAGCCGTGCTGGGCAGCGTAGCCCTCCAACAGGATTTTTTGAGAAGAGATTTGTCAAGGATATTTTTACCTATTAAAATGCATAAAAATTTGCCGAGACATCATTGGCACAATTTCCTAAATAATATAAACTAAAATAAAAATAATTATTAGGAAAATCGCACATTTATCATATTAAAAGCGTTATACATATTAAAGGGAATATTTTGAAACATTTTATACCTGAAGCATCCCGAAGAGACAGTCAGGAAAGGAAGAGAAGAACATGAGACAACTATATTATTTTGAGTTAAAAAAGATAATATGTAAAAGAGTAAATCAAATAGCCATGTTATTAGGGCTTATATTGGTGATTATCTGTAATATTGTACAGATACAGGGGGAGAGCTTTCGTGATGGTGATAAAGAAATAAGCGGAGTGTCGGCCATTCTAAAGCAGGAAGAAGTCGAAAACAGCCTGACTTCTGAGCTGAATGAAGAGTTTCTTACAGATTTTTTGCAGGAGTATCAACGACAAATGTCAGACAGCCCTTACGGATATGATTGGGAATTAATTGAACCTCAAAGAAATCTGTTTTCCTGTATTTCCAGAAACTATGTGGAGTGGAATGAACAAATTGACTGGGAAAATCTGAATAAAATCAATACGGAAGGCGAAATCGGTTTTTATGACAGACGGATACAGAAAATAGAAACTCTTCTGAATGCAGAATACACTTACGGCAATTTCTCGGAAGCTGAAAAGGAATATTGGCTGGCGAAAGCAAACACAATAGTTACACCGTTTCTATGGGGCGGTACAAATGCATGGGATATCATATGGACCGGCATCGAACTGTTATTTTATTTGTTTTTTGTGATAAGTTTATGTATTGCACCCATTTTCGCAGGAGAATATCAGAACCGCACAGACGCTCTGTTACTTACGTCAAAGTATGGAAAAAGCAAGGTTATCTCAGCTAAAATACTTGCTGCCTTTACCTTTGCCTTTATTTATATTGCCGTATGCAGCTTAGTCAGCATCGGAATAAGCTGTTCTTTATTGGGGATTGACGGCTGGAACATGCCTGTTCAATTATGGGATACTATAATACCTTACCAAATGACGGTATTTAAAGCTTGCATGATAAATTTATCAGTCATGTTCCTGATTTCGTTTTTTGTTACCGCCTTTTCTCTGCTGATATCAGCTTTAAGCAAAAGCCCGATGATTGTTCTGGCATTGAACATACTATTGGTTTTTGGCACAATATTTCTCACGTCATCAAAAAGCAGCGGATTATGGAATAAGATATTATATTTATTACCACTAAACTGCATTGATTTAAAACATGTGTTGAGGACATATAACAGTTATCAATTCGGAGGTCTTATAATATCATACTTGGAAATGATATTCATTGTGTATATTGCTTTGATAATCATTTGCCTTTTATGCACCGGCAAAGGTTTTAAAGGGCACCAGGTTAAAAGCTAAACATACTTATTAAGCCTTAATCATCTCTTAAAACTCTTCTTTTCCAAGCCTGACATCCTCTATATGCTTAGCCAGTTCTTCAGGCAGCTTATCAAACAGATACTGTCTGTCGGATGTCGGCTTGTTCAGAAAAAGGTCGCGAAGTTCCTGATTAGTTGACATGATTTCTTCTTTTAATTCTCTGGCTGAAATTCGCCTTGCTCCCTGCCCCATAATTATAAGCTGCTCCAGTCCGTCAGAAGTTGCCACCGCCACCCGATGCTTCCTGCCAATCTCGTGTGTGACTTTCTCAATATACTGGTCCGCGGTCTCCGCCTCTTTCGTATAGACTACATTTATATTATGATACATGAAAACGCTTCCCGGATTCCCCTTTACTTTATAGGCGTCAAATACCAGAATAAGAGTCATCTTACGGTATCCCTGATAGTTGCTTAAGATGTCCATCAGTTTTCCCCGTGCGCTGTCCAGATTGACTTTGGCGAGTTCGCTTAATTCTTCCCATGCAAAAATAATATTGTATCCGTCTACAAGCAGATAGTCTTCTTTTTGGATATTTGCGACTTTTTTCTTATTATCATAATCTCCTGCGCTGCTTTCTGTATTGTCTTTTGTACTATTGTCTGTACTGTTTTTCGAGCGGTTTTCCATATGCTCTTCCGCACGGATTATTTTCGGACTTCCGGGCCTTTTCCTATTGTCGTTACTTCTGCTTCCATATGTACGGTTAAAAATTTCCTCCAATTCCTTATCATTAGCTTTGGCAGCATAATATCCGCTGTTTTCTTCTGTTTCATTTCCACCTGTTGCAAGACTGACCTTTTCTCCGATTCCATTTCTACCCTTAATTCCCGTTCTCAATCCGTATTCTGTTTCATCCTGTCCGTATGCGCCTTCCTCCCCGTCTTTTCCCCATTTACTCAAGACGCTCTCTAAGTGCATATACTTTCCGACGTCCTGCCACTCCACCACAAAGCCCGCACCATGCGCACAGAAAACAGACGCGGAAGGATTGTCCAAATCCCGCTCTGCATCATAACCGCATGCCGCTATCACTTCTTCCGTATTATGGCACGGCTCATAGCCTTTCAGACTGCAAAAAAGCCTTCCACTCCCTCCTGAATACGCCATCACTTCCGTATGATACCCCCGCATAGTCGATACAGGCGCCGTTCCGGTTAAAACAGAAATCTCGCCGTCTGCCAGTGGCGGATTAAAATGCCCATGCATCGCCTGTATATCCGACATGGCGCGCCCTATCATCGCAGACGGCAGTTCCAGTCTGAACTCATAAACAGGCTCCAGCAGAACATTTTCCGCCTGATGAAGTCCCTGCCTGAGCGCACGATAAACAGCCTGCCTGAAATCACCGCCTTCGGTATGCTTAAGGTGCGCCTTTCCGGCAGCCAGAGTTATCTTCATATCCGTAATCGGAGAGCCTGTCAGAATACCAAGATGCTCTTTCTCCTTCAAATGCGTCAATATCAGTCTCTGCCAGTTTCTATCCAGATCGTCTTCGCTGCATACCGTATCAAAGACAAGACCGCTGCCCGCTTCCAACGGCTCCAAAATAAGATGCACTTCCGCATAGTGTCGGAGAGGTTCAAAATGTCCCACTCCTTCTACTTTATTACCAATCGTTTCTTTGTATACAATACTGCCCACATCAAACTCCACTGCTACTCCGAAACGTTCCTCTATCAGATTTTGCAGAATTTCAATCTGGACTTCTCCCATCAATTGTATATGAATCTCACCTACATGTTCCTTCCATACTACATGAAGCTGCGGTTCCTCCTCTTCAAGTTGACATAACTTTTTGTACATAACATGTACATCCTGCTCTGGCGGAAGATTAACACGATAAGTCATGACCGGTGCAAGAAGCGGCTCTATACTGCCCTGCTCAATTCCAAGTCCTTCTCCGGCAAAAGTCCTGCTCAGTCCGGTAACAGCGCAGATTGTACCTGCAACAGCTTCTTGTTCCACATCATATTTAACACCGGAATAAACACGTATCTGGTTGACCTTTTCTTCCCAAGCCTCTGCTTCCCCGTTCTCATTGCTTTCACCATGAAGAATCTGTTTTACCTGCATGCGTCCACCGGTAATCTTCATATGCGTAAGGCGGTTTCCTGAACCGTCTCTTCCAATCTTATATATTCTTGCACCGAAGTTTTCAGGATATATAGGCGCTTGACTATACTTTTCCAAACCGTCTAAGAATTCCTTCACTCCCTCTATTTTCAGCGCAGAACCAAAATAACAGGGAAAGAGTTTTCTTTCGGCAGCTAAAGCCGCGATATCTTCCTCCCCCACTCCGTCGTTCCCATTCTCCAAATATTTCTCTAATAATTTCTCGTCACATACTGCTATACTTTCCATAAAAGCCTCAGTCTCGGAATCTATATCTATCTGTTCCGAAACTGAGCCATTAAGCATTGACGCCGCTGTAAAATCTACACACTGCCCACTCAGCCGTTCCTGTAGTTCCCGCATCAAATTGCTCTTATCAGTTCCCGGCTGGTCCATTTTATTGACAAAAATAAAAACCGGAATGCGATAACGTTCCAGTAACTTCCACAATGTCGGCACATGCCCCTGTATTCCGTCAGCTCCGCTGATTACTAGCACCGCATAATCCAGCACCTGCAGCGTTCTCTCCATTTCGGCAGAAAAATCCACGTGCCCCGGCGTATCAAGCAAAGTCACTTCCATTTCATTCCATGAAATCTCAGCCTGCTTGGAGAAAATCGTGATTCCCCTCGACCTTTCCTGAGAATCTGTGTCCAGAAAAGTGTCGCCGTGGTCAACCCTGCCGGCATTGCGTATGATACCGCTTAAATAAAGCATGCTTTCCGCCAATGTAGTCTTTCCGGCGTCTACATGCGCCAGAATACCGATTACAAGTCTTTTTCTACCCATTTCTTAGTAATTTCCTTATCATTTTACATCAAAATCCTTCCAAAAATACCGACAAACAGCACTACCGCAAGCTCACACAGCGCTATAAAAAAGCCTGTCAGTTCCGCAGTGATTCCGCCAAAGCACTTCTTAGACATATAATAATAGAATGTCCATATCCACATACACAGTAAAGCTTCCAACAATCCCATTATCGTGGAAAACATAATGCAGGTGCCGAAACACAAAACCAGTATAAGACTTAAAAATATTCTAAAGACCTGTTTCTCTGATTTCGAAGCAAAAGCATAGGAGCTCTCCTTGGATTTTTTTTCCGGAAACCATACTACTGCCATACAGCCCAATGTTCCTGATATAACATATCCGATTCCCAAAAGCAATAACTGCTTATCTTTCCAAATCGTAACAAGACCGCCAGCATACAACATATAATAGGTGACTGCCGCAATCACCGCATAGATACCGGCATGAGCATCTTTCATCATTTCCAGTCTCTTTTCAACCGAATGAGCATTCCACAAAGCGTCAGTAGTCTTCATGAAGCCCGCCAGATTAACGCCTCCCGTTATCAGAATCGGAATCACCGCGCCTACCAGTGCGAAAAAGGACTGTCCAAACCCAAACTTCATACAAATCATGCAAAAAGCGTACATTATTACGCCTATTACCACCTCAATCAGCGGCAGAATCAAAAGCATGTATTTTTTGTTTTCCCTGCTTATCTTCATATTCCCTGTTTCCTTATCCTTTCAGTTACTGCTTATTATAATAATTTATCCCACTATCCGGTCGAAAATATGTCCGAATATATCCGTCAGTGGAAACAATGACAAAATCATTGGTAGCTTCCAGATAATATACATCGTCTCCGTCTTCCGCTTCAAGCTTATGTAAAGAATTCTCATTGATAACTACTGCGCTCGCAGCCGCCTGATATTCCTCCGCAGATGCAAAGCCCATTTCTATTCCATGTTTCTGATAATGTTCATCTAATAGCTTTGCATTACGGAAATAATACTGTCTTACAACCGGGCTGCTGTCCTGTATCGGGTCTGCAGCCTCGACATCCGCAGCCGTTATTTGCTCTGGTTCGGTATCGCTTATTAGCTCCGCTTCTACATTATCTATGTCAAAATCATTCGGTATGGATTCTGTAGAATCAGGCGCATCGGCCTGTTCTAAACTCACAGCATTTACTGAATCATTAAGAGCTGAGTCTACAGAATCGTCAGCAGTAATTTGCTCCTGTTCTGTATCACCGATTGTATAAGGTTGTATTGATTCAGTGGTATTTGCGACTTTATTCTGTCCCGATTGTATAGCGCTGACGGACTCACTTTGTCCTGAATCCATACTACTGCTCGAATCATTCTGTGCAGCTTCCGCAGAATATGTATTTCCTTCAACACTTGCATCAAAAACGCTAAGTGATACTTTTATGCTCAAAATGAGCAACAACGCTGCTACGGCAATAATGCCGTACTTCCATTTACCAATCTTATTATTATCCTGCTCTGACACCACATCATATTTGCCCTGTGCACTCCAACTGTTACTCACCTTTGGCGTCATGTCTTGTTTTTGCTTATTTTTCTGTCTGCAATCCTTACATCGCTTAGGCAGATGCAGATTTTTCTTACGATAAAAATCAATTTCTGAATCGCTCAATTCAAAAGACTTACCGCATTGTACACATGTACATTTCATTTAGTACCCATACTCCTCTCTTAACCTACCGTTTCTTCGCAGACTGCGGATTAAGTAATAAACTATCCTGCCTTAATCCACCCTGTAAACCTTAACGCCATGGGCCGGAACATCCGCTTCAATCTTGCCGTTAGTTACTGCGACTTTTTTCTTATCCCACAATTCATACAGATTTCTATTTTCTCCGGCTTCATATCCTTCTTCGAGGTCCATAAGATTAACCGAAATCAGCGCATCTTCATCACTGATATTGAAAAGAGCCACACATACTTTTCCCGAAGACCTATCCTTATTTTTCCAGATAACCTCTTTATCTGTCCTGACAAGCTGCGTTCCTCTGCATTCTTCCTTCATAAGGTCAAGTACATCTTTATTAGTAAGCAATGACAGCGTCCAATCATCAAGAAGCGTCAGTTCTGCTCCAATCATAAGGGGTGAGCGGAATATACACCAGAGCGTCATCATGGTTTTCTGCTCTTCTTTAGTAAACCTCGTTTCCCACTCGTTGCCAAAGCCTTTGCCAAGCTTACCAAGCGGAAGCATATCACAATCAGGAAAACAGCCTTCCCTCACATGATCCTGCCACAATTCACAGCGGGCAAACATCGCTTTTAACAGATTCCATTCATCCCATAAGTCATCAGTAATACGCCACATATTGGCATATTTACAATATTCCCATGCATGTTCAATCTGTGCCGGTCCCGGAGAAAGACTTAACACAATCGGTCTGCCACATTTTTCTATGGCATTGTGCAGCATCCTTATCTCATCCCATCCGCCGAAGGGTTCTGTACGGTATAACCTGCTGTCACAGATATCGTCGCATTTTATATAATCCACGCCCCACTCTGCATACATAGCAAACAGTGAATCATAATAAGCCTGACCGTCTTGCGTGTTTCGCACGCCATACATATCGGGATTCCAGATACATATGGATGAAGGGTCTGCTATCATGTCTGCCGTTTCTTCCGCTCCCAAAACAGGGCAATGCTCATGCGCCGCTTTGCGTGGAATACCCCTCATAATATGGATGCCGAACTTAAGTCCCAGACTATGTACATAATCAGCCAGCGGTCCAAATCCTTTTCCTCCTGTAGAAGAAGGAAAACGCTCAGGCGCAGGCTGCAGCCTTCCGTAAGCATCCATTTCCACATCCCCAAACGGAATATATTGGAATCTGTCCCTCTTAGTTCCCGCATCATTAGAGTACCATTCAATATCCACTACAATATATTCCCATCCGAACTCTTTTAAATGAGCCGCCATATAATCCGCATTAGATTTTATCTGTGCTTCATTAACTGTAGTGTCATAATA
>JAAUZS010000159.1 GCA_014804495.1 Lachnospiraceae bacterium | reverse complement strand
TCATAAATTGATATGCCTGTCGGTAATAATATCGACTTACTTCTTTGTCTCCATCTAATCGTTCTTGTGCACAAGCCCTTTGTTCAATAATAAAAGCTATTGTCAATCCTCTGTAACACCTTAACTCAAATCTAACTCCTTTCATACACAAATCGATTGCCTTTTTAAGTTGATTATCCACTTCATACATCCTGCATAAGCTTTGATATGCTAACATCAGTCCTCTATAATGATATTTTGTATCCACTCTGCTATTCTCATACCCTGTAGTTACCATTTCCAGTAACTTAATACCCTCTTCTCTTCTGTTTAATCTCTCATATGCAAGTGCAATTTTATGAATAATCTCCGCTTCATTTTTCGTCAACACTACCTTACCTAAGTCATTTATATTGCTATTTCTTCTTGTAATCCGAAATGCTTCAATGAGTTGCTGTATAAATTCTTCCTCAGCAATGTCATTATGTATATTTTTTCTTAAGTAACAGTCCATAAACTTTACATACTGTACATTCTCATTAAACTCCATGGACAATCTGGCTTTTAGCTTCTCATACAATTTCTCCGCTTTCTCAAATCTCCTGAAACTACATTCTCTTGCCACCTCCCGCTCCAATTCCAGCAACTCAAAATCATCCACTACTATATGCGTATTACATATATCCCTGTCAAACTCCATGTACTCCTTTAGTTTCTGGAAGGTTCCCTGTTTCGGCTTATACTTTCCGTTTTCTATTCTGGATATGGTCTTTTGATCCATTTCCGTCTCAAACGCCATCTCTTCCTGAGTCTGATTCAGGGTCTTTCTTTCCTCTCCGATTAACTCCGATATGAGGCATGCCTCATTAAGCCGATAATTCTTCCACAATTCAATCTCTTCCGTATCATATTTATACCCATGCTCCTCATATATCCATTTCAGGGCATCTCTCTGCTTTTTCCACTCTATATACTCATCACCTGACTCTTTTTCCAACTTCAATATCAGCTCCAGATACTGCGGCAGGTGCAATAGCATACCGTTTCCTGTAAGTAATTCTATACTTTTGATACATAAATGTAGTGCGTCTCTTGTCCTGTTCTCTTTTTCCAGTGCTTCTATAAATACCCAGGCTGCTTTGCTATAGACATTAGCAAGCACTTCCTCATCCGAGAAGGTATACTCAATATAGCGCAGTACTTCTTCGCCATACTTCTTCACATCTTCCGCACCCTCGTCTCCTTTAACCTTTAGCCACATAAGCAGGAGTATTATTTCTTCTTCACCGAGAATATAGTTTCTTATGTTCTTTAAGGAAAAGCCATTCATAGTCTGATTCATGGCTTTTTCTATTATTTCTGTACTGTCTGTACCGCATTTTTCCGCAAGAACAGCTCGCATCTTACAGATATACTGAATATGCAACGGTTCCCTCGCTTCTTCTAATTCCTCATAATATCCAAGTGCATCTTCCGCCTTTTCATATTCATTATGTATAACGTAATCTTCAATCAGTTCCCTAAGATAACATATATCATATGTATGCTCATCATGGAGGAATTCCACTTTATTCATGGATTTACCCAGACGTTCTATGATTCTTTCTAGCAGGAAGAAATCCGGCAGGCGCACTCCATGCTCTAGCCTCTTTAGACTTGCAGGAGAACAGATTCCACAGCTTAGGTCTTTTATATTGATATTTTTCTTAGTTCTTTCATATTTTACCATCTTTCCTATTTCTTCTTTTTTCATTTAATACCCCACTTATATCAGATAATTCCAACAAGTATATTGTATCATATTGTAAGATTTTGTGATACACTACATATTATAGAGTCTGTACGAAAGGAGTCAGGTAAATGAAAAGACAATTCCTCAAACCGGTTTTAAAAACTATATTTTCGCTGATAGCCATTACGATTATCTGCGGTTTTCTGGTGCGTACCCTTACCAATTCGGAAACACTTTCTGATTATGCTGCCAAAAATCCTGAACTTGCGTACGGAGAACCGATTGAAGATAACCATGATGATACTATTTCAAACAAAGAAACTTTTGCGGACGAAGAGACTTCGTCAACAGCGTCTGACAATACAGATAATATAAATAATTCTGGCGATAACAACGCTGAGAATAGCAGCGCTGTCCCTTCCAATACATCTGATACAGTTGAGCCAGACAATACAAACACTATTTCCCCCGACCGCATAATTTATCAGGAAGGCTTCTACTACGAACCTCTGTCTGATGAAATAAAGGTCAGAATCACAGGTATTTCTTATCCTGTTTCTGAGTCAGAAGCCGCTAATATATCCTATGATGATTTGTGCTATCTCTCCGTGCTGCATTACGATTTCAGCGGAAATGTACAGACCGGGGAGCTTATATGCAATAAGGGGATTGTTGAAGATTTGGCAGAAATTTTCTATGAACTGTACCTTAATGAATATCAGATTGAAAAGATAAGGCTTGTTGACGAATATCTTGGAGATGACGAAGCCTCCATGGAGGACAATAATACATCCTGCTTCAATTACAGAACAGTGCCAAATTCCAATAGCATGTCAAAACATGCGCTCGGCTGTGCTATCGATATCAACCCGTTGTATAATCCATACATTGTTACAAATAGGTCAGAAGGAACTACAAACATTTCTCCTATTGGAAGTGAGGCATATATCGACCGTTCCGCGGCTTTTGAACATAAGATTGATACGGACGACCTATGCTACAGGCTCTTCACGGAACACGGCTTTGAATGGGGCGGCAATTGGAAAAACAGCAAGGATTATCAGCATTTTCAGAAGGTTGTGGAATAATGCAGGACTTCATGAAGATGTATTTATTTGTCTTGACGTTTTTCATTCAATCGTACATAATATAACTAAAAGCAGCACATTGCAAGACGCATGGCTGACATTCTTAGACTCTGAAGATATCAATGAAATTTCTGAACTTGTCAGAAATTTTCCAATGTTTTTGCCCATTTATAAGGAAATTGCTGAATTTGCACAAAGACCGGAGGAATTGATTAATATGTTTTCAGAAGCGCTGTCTATAATGGATCGAAATATGGAAAGACTTATGGTTGAAGAAATGTGTGAAAAATTGGAAAAAACTATTGCATCTTCGCAAGCAGAACTGGAGGCAGCTAGAGATATGGCGAAAATTGAAATTGATGCTGTTAAGGCAAAGGTTGAATCTGCAAAGGCAGAAGCTGAAACTGCAAGGACTGAAGCTGAAATTTTTCGTCAATGTCTTGCCGGAAGCTCACCCCATGAGATTGCTGATTCACTTTCTATTACCCTCGACAAAGTCAATAACGTCTTAAGTTCTATTAGTAAATAAACACTGCACAACAAAAAAAGAAGATTATTGCATCATCCCCAAATAATATATTATAATACTTTCATATGACATAAAGCGAAAAAAATCGCAGAAAAGAGGTAACAATGTCTGATTATATAGTTCGCGCTACAGCGGCAGATGCACAGATTCGTGCTTTTGCCTGCACTACAAAGGACGTGGTGGAAACAGCAAGACAAGCTCACAATACAAGCCCTGTAGTTACGGCGGCGCTTGGTCGTCTCTTAAGCGCCGGAGCCATGATGGGCAGTATGCTTAAGGGGGATGATGACCTGCTGACCCTTCAGATTAAGGGAGACGGACCCATGCAGGGATTGATGGTAACGGCAGATTCAAAGAGCAATGTAAAAGGCTACGCATATGTTCCGGATGTAATCCTTCCCGCAAACGCAATTGGTAAACTGGATGTAGCAGGCGCAGTAGGTAATGGCACGCTCCGCGTTATCCGTGACATGGGGTTGAAAGACCCTTATGTAGGTCAGACTCTGTTGCAGACAAGTGAAATAGCGGAAGACCTGACCTATTACTTTGCTACCTCTGAACAAGTGCCTTCTTCTGTAGGACTTGGGGTACTGATGGAGCGAAACAACACTGTAAAACAAGCAGGTGGATTTATTATCCAGCTAATGCCATTTGCGGAAGAAGCCGTAATCAACAGACTGGAACAGAATCTAAGCGGCATTATGTCCGTAACTGCCATGCTGGATGCCGGAAACACGCCGGAGCAAATGCTGAATCAGCTTTTGGACGGGCTTAAATGCGAAATTCTGGAAACCAGACCTACAGCATTTTTATGTAACTGCGGTAGGCCAAAGATAGAAAAGGTACTGATCGGTCTTGGCGAAAAAGAAATCAAAGAAATGATTGATGAAGGTAAGGAAATAGAGATAAACTGCCAATTCTGCGGTAAACACTATCAGTTCAGTGTAGGCGAACTTAAAGAACTGTATAGGAAAAGCAGGTAATTATAAGAAATAAACTACCTGCTTTCATCATTGATGCCTGAGGAAATGAAAGAATCAATATATTTATTTGACAGCTTCCATAAAATAAATTCTTGAAGCAAAATCCGGGAAATATCGCACTTCATCATTATATCCGGTGCCCCCAAAGGACTGCCTCAGTTTAACTCCGCCATACATCAGCGCATCACCATATGCATAACAGTCTTCCGTTTCACCGTTCATCTTAACAAATTTGGCTACCACGTTATGCACCAGGGAGTCCTGTTTGATATGAATCGGTGATACAGTGTTTACCAAATCTCCGAATTCTTTCACATTGTATTTCAGGGCACGGTTGTAAAAGTGATACTGTAAATCCGGTGCAAGCCCTTTTGCCCTGTAGTATTCAAACTGTGTATTCGGTGTTACAAGCTTCTGGAACAGGAATCCGACAGCTTTTTGCTTATCCTGCGATACGCAGGTCCATTCTGTAACGTTACCTTCTGACTGGCTCAACACGCTTGATGTCCCATGCGCACTATCCGCAAAAGTTCGTCCACGATAAAATGAACCCGTCTGCAGCACTTCGCGCCATTCCTTATAAATTTTAATCTGTGCCCTAACTGCTTCCAATTCCTCTTTCTTCATATCGCAGAAATTACACTCATATCCGCATACGCCAAAAGCCGCCACATTAAAACGTGTTTCCAGCGGAGTTGTACGCAGAGTCTGATGATTGGGACAGGCGGAAACATGCGCGCTGACAACAGACATAGGATATCCGTAACTATAGCCTGTCTGAATCTCTGCCCGGCAGAGTGCGTCGGTATCGTCGCTTGCCCAAATCTGAGGGAAATAACATAGTATACCGAGGTCGAAACGATTGCCTCCCGCTGCGCAGCCTTCGAATAAAATCTTCGGAAAACGCTCCGTCAGTTCCTTCATGCAGCGATACAATCCCATCACATAGCGGTGCGCCACTTCTCCCTGGCGTTCTGCAGGCAGACTACATGAAAAATAGTCGGTAAAGGTACGGTTCATATCCCATTTAACATAAGAGATTTCTGCGGAAGAAAATACACGGCTCATTTCCTCTATGATATAATCCTGCACTTCTTTTCTTGTTAAATCCAGAATTCTCTGGTTTCTTCCCTCGGAATGCGGTTTATCCGGAATCTGCAGCACCCAGTCCGGATGTTTCTCATAAAGTCTGCTATTGACATTCACCATTTCAGGTTCTACCCAGATACCGAAATCCAGTCCCAGGGCTTTGACTTTCTTTGCAAGTCCGTCTAAACCGTCAGGCAGCTTGTTGCGGTTTACTTCCCAATCACCAAGCGCCTGCGTATCGTCATCCCTTGTACCGAACCAGCCATCGTCCATCACGAAAAGTTCTATTCCGACATCTTTTCCTGCTTTGGCAAGGTTCAGGAGTTTCTTTTCATTTATATTAAAGTATGCTGCTTCCCAGCTATTGAGCAGAACAGGTCTTATCTTATTTTTCCATTCTCCCCGCACTATATGTTCTCTTACGAATTTGTGCATATGCCCGCTCATGCCGTTATACCCTTCATGAGAGTAACTCATAACCGCTTCAGGCGCTTCAAAGCCTTCTCCCGCTTCTATAACAAATGTAAAAGACTGAGGATTGATGCCTGTTACGATTCTGGTCTTTCCATATCCGTTCACTTCTACTGCCTCATAATGATTTCCGCTGTAAATCAGATTGAATCCATAGCAGTCTCCGAAATCTTCCGTAGTTCCTTCTCTGCTTAGCATCACAAACGGATTTGCACGGTTGGAAGATGTCCCTGTATATGAAGCATTCACATGCTTACCTGAAGGCACTTTCACGTCCGTTCTTTTCATTTCTCTCGCCCATGAACCGTTGAATGTCGTGAAAACAAATCCGGACATATCAAAGTCGAGCTGCATACTCATCATTCTAATCAGCTTCACCGCCACGCCGCTTTCATTAATAAATTTCGCACTGCGTGTAATCACATCACATTCCTCGTAAACATAATAATGCAATTCCAGAGTAAGATTGTACTGTCTGTCTTTTAAAGTAATGCACAGATGTTCCACTTCCCCGCTCTCGTCATAAGAGCCCGGCAATGTACTGTATTCTTCTTTTCCTTTTGTAATCTCTGCCTTGTCAAAAAGGAAATCAGATGTATAGCTGCCGTCTTCATGCACAACCTCAATAAACGGCTCCCTGATATCACCTTTTCCATAAGACGACATTTCCAATCTGATATCTTCCAGCGAAAATTTGCTGCAGGCATTACTATATGCATTCGTATTGCCGGGCATAAAGGCGTGCTTCTCGGACAGCGCTTCCGCGTTATTTTCCTCCACCAGCGTAATCCTTCTCCCATAGTAAAGGTGCTCAAGATGCCCCATCTCAATCACACGGAAGCAGTAAGTCGTATTTTTTGTTTCTAATATAAAACAGTTGTTGATTTCTCTAATCATAAACTTTCCCCTGCGCGTTTTTGCTTAATCTGTGCCGCAATCTCTTCTACCTTTGCTTCCGTCAGTATAAATTTCTTACGGAATACGAATATCGCAATAAGTAATCCGATAATCGGAATTACGGTCATAGTCATACGCAGACCCACTACTGACGAAACTGCCGTCTGAACTGTCTCCACAGCAGCTTCTGTATCGTCGCTCAGATTGAATACTGCAAGACATGTCGAAGCAATAAATGCCGCCACACCTGATGCAAGCTTAACTACAAAGGTCTGCATTGAGAAGATGACGCTCTCATCTCTTCTGTTATTTTTTAATTCTCCATAATCAACCGTATTGGCAAGGAACACCGTTACCAGTACCGTAAGCATACCGTTAGCTGCGAAGATAAAGAATCCCGGGATAAAAAGCAGGTATACGCTTGACATATTTGTAAAAGCAAGTACAAGCAGTGCAACATATCCCGCAATTGCCATGCAGAAACTGATATAGAAAACTTTTATCGCACTGAATATTTTACGCAGCAGCGGGAAGAAAATCATCATAGACAGAATCTGAATCGCACCGCCGAATGTATTAAACAGTGTATATGCATCTTCCCATTTTGCTCCGCCAAAATCATATTTGAAGAAATATATAACAAGGTTTGATGTAATATAGATAGAACAATTGATAAGTACAATTGTAATAACTACAGCCATAGCCTGATCGTTCTGAATCAACGCCTTAAACATCTGTCCAACTGATGGTGAATCTACATTGACCGTAGATTTTTCCTTGATATTGATACAGGTACATATAATACATAATGTAAAAATCACTGCTATGATAAGTGCAAAACGCATAAATCCGACGCGCGGATCATCATGCCCCAGAAGTTGTACGCATTTAACGGTTATAATCGTTACAATAGCGGAACCGACTCCCGCACAGGAACGCGCCAACGTTGATAATCCTTCACGCTCCTTACCGCCCTCGGTGAATGCAGGAATCATCGACCAGTAAGGAATATCCATCATCGTATATGTAACACCCCATATGATGTAAGTAATAGCCGCATAAGCAACCAGTCCTCTTCCGTCAAGCGACGGCGGCGCTGCAAACATAAAATACAATATAATTGAATTTAAAATTGTGCCAATCAAAAGCCATGGGCGGAATTTTCCCCATTTTGTCTTTGTTTTTGCTACAAGAACGCCCATAATCGGGTCATTGAATGCATCAAATACCCGCGCTGCCATAAGGATAATTCCCATAGCAAATGCGCTTACTCCCAAAACATCCTGATAATAGAACAGGATATAACTCGCGGAGAACATATATACCATGTCTTTTCCTACCGCGCCCAATCCATATGATACTTTTTCTCTCATTGATAATTTCATACTAACCTTGCTCCTTTCTCAATATATAGCTATCTTGGATATTTCATCTGGTTTTCCGTGCCATTGCCAGTTCCACTACCTTATATGCACCGTCATAAATGCCTGCCGCCTTGTTTTTAACGATATTTTCACACATATCCTTTAGCAAATTATCTTCTTTTATAAAAAGCTTAATCATCTGTAATGTATGCGGTATATCGCTGCACTCCAGCGTGCCGTCTCCGATTTCCGCAGAATGGATTGCACCCCATCTCTCATGACCGCCAACCCTTTTGATAAAGAGCTTCGGTACCGGATAAAAAGCAAGCTCGCTCGGCTTTGTCACCAGAACATCACAGCTTCTCATAAGCAAATTGGTGCAATAAACAGCCTCGAATATATTTTCATGCCAGAAAGCATGAACGCCTTTTACATCACCCGCGCCTGTTCCTGTAAGCGCTTCCTTAGCAAACTTCTCTGTCTCCCGCCAGTTATTAAAATGCTCAGTAGACACTTTCTCAAGCTCAGGAATCTCTTTTATTAATTCTTCCCATACATTTTTGTAATCGCCTACATTGACATATAACGCCGCCTTTCCATCACGAATTGCAGGTATCAGATATTTGATTATTGCTGCAAAAATCTCTTTTTGCGCTCCCGCACCTCCGATAGTCAGAAGGAAACGCATCGGCTTTCCTTCCTTTTTACGCCTCATCCTTAACTCACAATCGCTCTCAATATTATGCACCAACTCATGATCTATATAATGTCCGGTGTATAAAAGCGACTTATCAGGCATCGGCTCCAATACATCTTTTCCCTGCATTCCGTTCAAAATGCGGTATCCCTGATAAGCAAAATGCGTCTGCACGGTGTGCAGGCTTCCTTCCGATAAATGAAGCGCCATCGGCCAGTTATCGGGAATCGCATTTACCACATATTTCATTCCTGCATGAATAGCAGCCTGCGCCGGCCATACGTGCGTCGCAACTACGGGAATGTCTTTAGGTACATTTCTATACACGGGCGCCATCAGTTCTGCGTTTTTCTGGTCGGAAGCATTATAGCTAAGTTTACGAAAACCCTCATAATTCATAGGCTCCCACACCAGTTTGTTAAATAATCTGCTCTTTCCTGAAATTCTTGAACCAAGAGAATACAGATCATTCTGTGCGCTGATAACCTTCGTACAGGTTGTATGCCTATAAGAATTCAGGTCCATCCAGTAAGGAACATATCCCATGGATTTCGCCGCAGACGCAATCGCCATGGAAATCCTGTAATGTCCAAATCCCATACGGATGTTTCCGACAATTATTCCTTTCTCCACGTCGAATGACGTACTTGTCTGCGCTGAGGAATCGGCTTCACCAAGCAGCACATCCATAACTCCCAGAGAATCGCCGATATGGGCATTTTTCTCAGTCGTTACAGGATAATTTGAATTGGAATCGTCTCCGAACTTTTTCATGTATTTCTTCTTCGACTGCACAGCCTTCCTGTAAATCTTGTCTGTCATCGGGTTGCCGAAAATTACTTTTGTTTTTTCACTCATTTTAACATTCTCCCTTTTATTTAAGACGTCCGTTGTACAAAATATACAATCCAACGTAGGTCCGCTCTCGCTACAGTTCAACCGCAGCGGTACTAAGCTCGAAATAACCTCGCTATAAGTACAAGACCACTTTCAGTGGTCTGTGGCATCACAGTACCTACTTATGGATTTGTATATTTTGTACAACTAGGTTTTGAAATTCTGAATTTCTAAATTGTCTATTGCCACGCTAAACTTAAGCTGAACTTTTTCCGTCTGTGAAGTACATATTTTTAAAAGTGCCTCTCCTGCCCTTCCCGTCGTCTTGATGTAGGTTCCGCCCATACCGCCTTGCAGTGAAGTTACTTTAGGTCCTATAATTTCAATTGGTCCCTCGGTTTCCAATAATATCGGTCCATTATAGAAATACATCTGATTTCCGTATTCATCCAACATTCTGATTCTTATCGCCGCTACGTCATATGTATTTTTTTCCACAAGCTCGTAGTGGTCGGCCTCCGCATGTATCTGTATGGAAGTCGCAGGCTGTTTTGTAATTTCCTTTATGACTTTACCGTCTTTAATAGCTTCAAAACGATAGGACGTGGATTCACCGCCCCAATCCCCAATATAACGGTTATAAAGCGTTACCGCTTGTTCAGGTTTCATATGGTATATAACCATCATCTTGATAGCGATAAGATATATGGATTTGGGCAGGTTGGATAGTCCGTATCTCGCTGTCGCATTCAGCGCTTTCTTAATGCCTTCCGCCTGAGCCGGTTTGAAATCCTCATTTTTCTCAATCGCATCTCCGATAAAATCATCAATCAGAATCGGTCCATGCTTCAAGTGGCGGTAAGGTGAATCCGCTTGCGTATATTCTTTGATAAATCTGTCGTTTTTATACATACGCACGCTGTCGGCATTGGTTAAAATATAAGTGTTCCCACGGTTACAGCCCGGATGCTCTCCTATATCCATAGACGAACTTAATGAAAGTACGGGAATTTTCTCCTGCTCACAGGCGTATATATCCGCCGCAAGCTTCGGATTCCTGAACATATCCATAACTCCGTGATAACAGATTCTGTCACCGCTTCCGAAATCCTTATGAGTATTATAATCAAACATACACCAGCCGAAACTTCCCGCGATATCCTCTTCGGCTGCCGCCGCGTCAAGCACATTTGCATGCCGCATCGCATGTTCCAGTCTGTGTTCTTCCCAATCATAGGCTTTGGTCGGATACATATGTCCGTTATATTCGCTGATCAGATATGCTTTGCTCATATCAGATGTTACATCCGATTTTCTCTCACAACCCTTTGTTTTTCCGTCATGCAGAAAATCATTATAAGTATATACATCTTCCAAAAGACTGCTTTTTTTATGTGCCCTGACGCCTCCGGTCGCCCGAAACGGATCTAACTCATGCGCCATGGTATTGGTTCTTTTATAGAACTCATCATCATCCAGCGATTCATTAATCCTCACTCCCCAAAGGATAATGGAAACATGGTTTCTATATTGCAAAACCATATCGCGTACATTTTCTACTGCCTGTGCCTTCCATTCGTCGTCTCCGATATGCTGCCATCCCGGTATCTCCGTAAATACCAGCAGCCCTATTTCATCACATCTGTCAAGAAAATAATGAGATTGCGGATAATGAGAGGTTCTTACCGCATTAACTCCTAATTCTTTCTTTAAAATATCTGCATCATGCTTCTGCATAGACTCCGGCATTGCATACCCCACATAGGGAAAACTCTGGTGTCGGTTTAAACCACGGATCTTTACTTTTTTATTATTAAGATAAAAACCGTCCGCACGAAACTCAGCTTTCCTGAAACCGAATGTCTCGATTCTTTCATCTAAAATTTCTCCGTCTCTAATAATCTCCGTTTTTAGTTCGTAAAGATTAGGATGCTCTATGTCCCAGAGACTTGCATTTTCGACCTGATATTTTAGTTCAGGTATTCTATCGCCTGTTGCAGTTTCTACCACATATTCTCCTAAAATTTGGTATTCCTCATTTCCACGTTTCCTTAATGACTGACGTATTATCAGCCCTTCTGCCGATTCATTTAGTGTAATCTGTGAAGTGACCTCGGATTTTTCTCCTGATATATCAGTTCTTACAAATATATCCTGCAAGTATACAGCCTCCTTGATATCGAGATAAACCTCCCTGTAAATACCTCCATAGGTCATATAATCTACTACAAACCCAAACGGCGGAATATTTCTATCTTCTCTGCTATCTACCTTGACTACTAATATATTATCTTCTCCGACCTTAAGTTTTTCCGTAATATCCATGGTAAAAGCAGTATATCCGCAATGATGTTCACCAATCTTACTGCCGTTTAAAAAGACTTCACTTTCGTGCGCTGCACCGTCAATAGTAAGAAGCGCCTTTTTTCCTCTCCATTCTTCCGGCGCAGTCAATACTTTGCGGTAACCGCTTACCATCTGATAAATATGCTCGTCAAAATAATGAAATGGCGTCTCCTTACAGGTATGCGGCAGGCGCACACTCTTAAGTCCGCTGTCATCATAATCTGCATTAAGCATCGTATCACTATAGCTTTCCGTATATCCCCAACCATTATTCAGGTAAATCCGATTCCTCATTACCTATCCCCTCCTATAGAAGATTCTGTAGTGGATTCTCTCATCCCATTAAGCTTACTTTACTGTCCGTGTACAATAATACCGTCCATCAGTATATTCACCACTTCATCTAATGCTTCTTTATATGAAATATCATTCTGAACCAAAACATCTCTCTGGAAAAACTGCTCTAATGCCGATTCCATCATAGTTTTCAAAATCGGTATTTTAATCGGTCGAATACTTCCTTCAGCAATTCCCTGTTCAATAAGAACTATTGTTTCTTCCCATCCGGTCTCTAATCTAAATTCTACCTGTTTATATATATTTGGGTATTTTTCCTTTAATTGATACAACTTTCTGAAATCTACGTCCTTATATCCCTCAGGAAGAACTCCAAGAATTCTACGGACTTTTTCCATTGTATTCCATTCTTTGTTTTCCATAACCTCCCGCTTGCTCTCTTTAATCGAATCAAACAGGAAATCAACCATTGCCAAAAACAGCTCTTCTTTATCATTAAAGACCGTATAGATTGTCTTTTTGCTTATTTTGAGTGAAGAGGCAATATCGTCCATAGTAAATTTAAGACCCTTTTGATTAAAAATATGAAGTGTCCCTTCAAGAATCTCATCTCGTAAATTCATATTAATAATAATACCCCTTTCTCAATCCATATAACACTTCATCGTAATTTAAAAAAAACAAAGGAAACTATTTTTAATATTTCAGTTTCCATTATTATATCATTGCTTAATTTTATCATCAAGAAACTATTTTACCAAAAACAGTTTCCGATTTTTATATATTTCTACTAATAATAGTTCTGAATCTGTATTTTGTAATTAAAAATATACTTTTAAATATTTACTAGCAAATTCTTTATTGTGCAATGCAAATACGTTGTATTGACATACAAATTTGGGAATAATATAATATTGTAAAGGAAGGAGTTGATATTATGGCAACAACTAATATAACAATGAGAATAGATGAGGATTTAAAATCTCAGTTACAAGAACTTGTTTCTAATCTTGGAATGGATATGACAACCTTTTTTACGATATCAGCAAAGCAAGCTGTAAGAGAACAAAGGATTCCTTTTTCCGTTTCAATGGATGTACTTAATGCTGACACAATCCGAGCTATTGATGATGTAAGACACGGAAGAAATTTAAGTGGCTCATTTTCTTCTGTAGAAGAGCTAATGGAGGACTTAAATGCTGAAGATTAGATATCACTCTTCTTTTAAAAAGGATTATAAAAAAATTATCGGAAGAGGATATGATGCGAAACTTCTGGAAGATATTATACAAAAATTGGCAAATGGAGAAAAACTGTCAATAAGGAATAAAGATCACGCTCTCACCGGAAATTATACCGGCTGCAGAGAATGCCATATTACACCTGATTGGCTGCTAATTTATCAAATTGATAATGGGGAACTAATATTATATTTAACTAGAACAGGAACTCATAGCGATTTATTTTAAATATCCGCATCAAAAAACAGAGTATGCATTTTAACATACTCTGTTTTATTAACATTAATTATCAAATCATTACTTATTATACTAACTCCAGCACAACTTCCATAGCTGCGTCACCTTTACGGGGTCCAATCTTAACGATTCTTGTATAACCACCGTTACGGTTTGCATACTTAGGTCCATACTCGTCAAAAAGCTTTGCGACAAGATCAACTTCCTTTGTGCCTCTTTTTCTTCCTGCTGCTGTGGCAGGAACCTCTGTTGCAGGATATAAAATCTTCATCATCTGACGTCTTGCATGAAGTCTGGAAGGCATATCCTTCTTAATTTCCTTCTCTACAGTATCATATACTGTAACTTTTTTACCATCTACAACTTCTTTTACTCTCTTGCCATCTTTGTCTTTTCTCGGAACCTTTGCAGTTACCTTGACAGTCTCAAAATTATCTTTTTCCTTAACCGCCATTGCAATCAGTCCCTCAGCAAATTTACGAACCTCTTTTGCTCTGGCTTCTGTTGTGACAATTTTTCCGTAGTGAATAAGATTTGTTACCTGATTTCTAAGTAATGCTTTTCTCTGGCTTGATGTTCTGCCTAATTTTCTGTATTTTGCCATAATAATCCTCCATTCTGGCTACATTCTCATGCAAAGTCTTCTATAATGTCAGACTTTCTATGGTACACCCGGCTATGCCTTTTGGTCTTACTTGCCGAATGCAGTTAACAGTTCCATATTCATGAATGGCACATGTGCGCCCTTTGGACTTATCTCATATGCCAAGTAATACAAATTCTCCTTGCGAAGCATCATGAACATCTTATGCTTCATCGCTTGGATTCAATTGAAGTCCTAATTCTTTTAATTTAGACAAAACTTCTTCCAATGATTTACGTCCTAAATTACGTACCTTCATCATATCCTCAGAAGTTCTGTTCGTCAATTCTTCAACAGTATTGATACCAGCCCTCTTCAAACAGTTATAAGAACGAACTGACAGTTCCAATTCATCAATACTCATTTCCAATACTTTTTCTTTCTCATCGTCTTCTTTCTCTACCATAACCTCTGCGGTCTTGGCATTTTCAGACAAATCAATGAAAAGGCTTAAATGTTCGCTAAGTACTTTTGCAGCAAGACTAACCGCTTCGTCAGGAATAAGTGTACCATTGGTGTAGACATCCAATGTCAGCTTATCAAAATCAGTAATCTGACCTACACGAGTGTTATCTATGGTTATGTTCACTCTTTCAACCGGTGTATAAATTGAATCTACTGCAATAATTCCAATAGGTAAATCGTCAGTCTTATTCTTGTCAGAACTTACATATCCTCTACCTTTTGTAATAGTCAATTCCATATACAATTTGGTATCCTTACCACTTAAGGTAGCAATAACAAGCTCAGGATTCATGATTTCAATATCCTGATCGACCTGAATGTCAGCCGCACGTACAACGCCTTCACCTTCATATTCAATGTATGCGGTCTTGGGCTCGTTCGTCTCGCTGTTATTCTTAATCGCAAGACTCTTGATATTCATGATAATTTCCGTAACATCTTCTTTTACTCCCGGAATCGAACTGAACTCATGTAAAACACCTTCGATTTTTACCTGACTTACTGCCGCACCGGGTAAAGAAGAAAGCATAATTCTTCTCAAAGAGTTACCAAGGGTAATACCGTAACCTCTTTCAAGGGGTTCCACTACAAATTTACCGTATTTTTTATCTTCAGAGATTTCAACAACCTCAATATTTGGTCTTTCAAAATCAAACACCGAAAATACCCTCCTTTACGAACAATATGAAACAACTTATCTTTTATGGTATTATTTAGAATACAACTCGACGATAAGCATTTCGTTTACGGGAACATCTATCATTTCTCTCGTAGGAAGATACTTTATGGTTCCCTTGAAGGCTTCCTGATCTACATCAAGCCATTCAGGCACCAGTCTTCCACCTGTTATTTCAAGGATATCTTTATATCTCTGCAGACTTCTGGATTTCTCCCTTACTTCAATCACATCTCCGGCCTTAACCAGATATGACGGTATATTAACGGGTTTTCCGTTTACCAGAAAATGCTTATGTCCAACGACCTGTCTGGCCTCTCTTCTGGTTCTTGCAAAGCCCATTCTGAAAACAACGCTGTCCAGTCTGCTTTCCAGCATAACCATCAGATTTTCACCTGTCATGCCTTTCATTCTGTCAGCTTTCTCATAATAATTTCTGAAGGGTTTCTCCAATACTCCGTAAATGAATTTAGCTTTCTGCTTTTCACGCAGCTGAAGACCATATTCACTTACTTTCTTACCAGCTCTTGCTGAAGTTCTTTTTGATTTCTTATCGTATCCTAAATAAGTAGGATCTAAATCAAGGGATCTGCATCTTTTTAATACAGGTACTCTGTTTACTGCCATATTCGGCTCCTTTCTGAGAGGGGTTACCTCTCCTTCAGATTCTGCTGAATCGCAGAACTCTGTTGTTTACAGCATCTATCCGCTAAAGCAGATGATACTTTCATCCAACTCTTATTAACGTTACGAAAATTTTGTTTTAGACACGACGACGTTTAGGCGGACGGCATCCATTATGCGGTACCGGCGTTACGTCACGGATACTTGTTACTTCCAGTCCACATGCCTGAAGCGCACGAATAGCAGCTTCACGGCCTGAACCCGGACCTTTTACCATAACATCAACTGTTTTTAAACCATGAACTAAAGCAGCTTTAGTAGCTGTCTCAGCCGCCATCTGTGCTGCATATGGAGTAGATTTCCTTGAACCTCTAAAACCAAGACCGCCTGCACTTGCCCAGCTTAAAGCATTACCTTCGTTATCTGTTAATGTAACGATTGTATTGTTAAAAGAGGACTGAATATGTGCCTGTCCATGTTCAACGTTTTTCTTTACACGCTTTTTTGTTACTTTTTTTGCAACTTTTTTAGCCATAATAAACTAACCTACTTTCTCATAAAATTATTTCTTCTTATTTGCAACTGTACGCTTCGGACCTTTTCTTGTTCTTGCATTGGTCTTTGTCTTCTGACCACGAACAGGAAGTCCTTTTCTGTGACGGATTCCTCTATAGCATCCGATTTCCTGAAGTCTCTTGATATTTAAGGCAACTTCTCTTCTCAAATCACCTTCTACCATGTAATCCTTATCAATTACCTCGGAAATTCTCTTTACTTCATCATCCGTCAATTCTCTGACACGAGTGTCAGGATTAACATTTGCTGCCGCCAGAATTTTGTTTGAGCTTACTCTGCCAATACCATAGATATATGTCAGACCAATCTCTACACGTTTCTCTCTGGGTAAGTCAACACCTGCAATACGAGCCATTTACGTTTCCTCCATTTTCTGTACAGACCACTGTACTTTTGTTACTAATTGATTGGGGCAATTTTTGCCCAGTTGGGAATAAACCCAACCTTTCCAAACATGTGGTATCAAAAAGTAATCTCCTATAGGCTCTTCCATCTATATAAAATCAGCTGGACAAGAACCCCTTTCCATCAAAATTTACATCTGATAAAAATGATAGGGATTAACCTTGTACCTGTTTGTGTTTTGGATTTTCACAGATAACTCTGATCTTTCCTTTTCTTTTAATGACTTTGCACTTTTCGCAAATCGGTTTTACTGATGATCTAACCTTCACGTTAAACCCTCCTTTCAAAAAAGACCGCTTTATATTATATCACGGAGGTACTACTCTTTCAAGTATTTCTTTAATAATTTTCCAATATTTTCTTACTTATCTCGCCAGATAATCCTGCCTTTGGAAAGGTCATAAGGCGATAACTCTAAAGTCACTTTATCACCCGGTAAGATACGAATAAAATTCTGACGCAGCTTACCGCTTATATGTGCCAACACTACATGCCCATTCTCCAACTCTACCTGAAACATTGTATTTGGCAACTTTTCAATAACTGTTCCTTCAATTTCAATCACATCGGCTTTTGACATCTGCTACCTCCCATTTTCTTTAACTTACCTATCTGCCTTATACCGTTTAATAAGCTTCCGGATTTCTATATCATCTGCAAGACCTGCCTTGATTCGCTCATCAAAGCCCGTCTCCGGACACTTTTTAATAATTTGAATATGCTTCTTATTCTTTTTCTTTGGTTTCGATAATTTTCTAGTTTCACCGTCAACTAAATATACATATTCCGTATCTTCATTTATAATGACATAAATCATACCTTTATCATGGCCGGCCTTCGAGCCGGCAAGCATTCCTATCATATCTGTAACCCTCTATATGCATCGGACTTATGTTTCATGAAGCGTCAGGATTTCCGGTTCGCCTTCAGTGATCAGAATCGTATTCTCATAATGTGCAGAATACGCACCGTCTGCTGTTACTACGGTCCATTCGTCGTCCAGCCACCTTACATCTCCCGTACCCATATTAATCATCGGTTCTATCGCCAATGTCATTCCCGGCTGCAACAGTAAGCCTTTACGCTTCTGTGCAAAATTGGGTATCTGTGGGTCTTCATGCAGCTTAGTCCCGATGCCATGACCTACCAAATCTCTTACTATTCCATAGCCGTGAGCAGTAACATAAGCATCTATTGCATTGGAAATATCATAAAGATGATTCCCTGCTTTTGCCATTTTTATCCCTTCAAAAAAGCTCTGCTTCGTTACGGTGACCAATTTCTCAGCTTCGGAACTGATACTTCCTACAGCATATGTTCTGGCAGCATCCGAGTGATATCCTTTATAAATAAGTCCGGCATCTAAGCTGACAATATCTCCCTCTTTTAAAATATGGTCTTCACGTGGTATACCATGTACGACCTCTTCATTTACAGAAACACATACAGAAGCCGGAAAGCCCTGATAATTAAGGAAATTGGGAACACAGTCATAACTTCGTATCAGTCTCTCGGCAAGCTTATCAATATCCTTAGTGGATATGCCCGGACGAATTGCCCTTCCCAGTTCATCATGTACGATCTCAAGCAGCCTTCCCGCTTCCCGCATCAAATCTATTTCTCTTCCGGATTTAATTGTAACAGCCATCCTGACATCCATGCCACCTTTCTGCCTAACAAAACGCCTCCGGCGATTCTTATGCCAAGAGCGTAGTGATTGCGGTAAATACGTCTTTCATATCCATTGTTCCGTCAACCGTTCTAAGCACGCCCTGTTTTGTATAAAAATCAATTAAAGGCTGTGTCTGCTTATGATACACGTCAAGACGGTTCTTTACCGTTTCTTCCTTATCATCATCACGCTGCACCAGCTCTTTACCGCATTTATCACATATTCCTTCCTGTTTCGGCGGAATATGCTCTATATGATATGTCGCACCACATGCAAGACATGCACGTCTTCCTGACATTCTTCTGATGATATTTTCATCCGGTACATCTACATTGATTGCATAGTCAATTTTTTCGCCAAGCTCTGTTATAGCTTTATCCAAAACCTCTGCCTGTGGAATAGTTCTGGGAAAACCATCCAGAACATAACCGTTTTTGCAATCAGGCTTTGCTACACGATCCAATAGAATCTTGACCGTCAGTTCATCTGGAACTAACAATCCCTGATCCATATACTTCTTGGCTTCCATTCCAAGCTCAGTACCTTTTTTTACATTTTCTCTAAAAATATCTCCAGTTGAAATATGAGGTATATCATACTTATCAGCAATCATCTGCGCCTGTGTACCTTTTCCGGCTCCCGGCGCGCCCAACATAATAATTTTCATATTACTAACTGTCTCCTCTCCACGCCTGCAAGTTTGCGTCTAAGACACTCGAAGAATCGCCTAAGCGATTCTCCGTATAAGTTTCAGCTGTCTAATAATTTAATCATTCAAAAAGCCTTTATAATTACGTACCAGCATCTGAGATTCAATCTGCTTTATAGTCTCCAAAACAACACTCACGATGATGATAAGGCTCGTTCCGCCAAAGGATACGCTTGCCTTAAAGATACCATTAAAGAAATACGGCAATACGCATACTATTGTAAGTCCGACAGCTCCGATAAAGATAATATAATTCAATATCTTAGTCAGATAATCACTGGTAGGCTTACCGGGGCGGATACCGGGAATAAAACCACCCTGCTTCTTCATATTTTCTGCAACCTCAATCGGATTGAATGTAATTGATGTATAGAAATATGCAAAGAGGATAACCAATACAACATATACAACCAATCCAATGGAATAAACCGGCTGCTTTGGATTACACCAGTAATTCGAATTTAATCCACGTAAAATCTCAGCCCATACTCCTGTTCCGCCGATATTTGCAAAAGAGCAGATAAAAACAGGAAGCTGCATCAATGAAGATGCAAATATAACAGGAATAACTCCGGAAGTATTAATTTTCAAGGGAATGTTGGAGGACGAACCGCCGACCATCTTTCTTCCCTGCATCTTTTTTGCATACTGCACCGGAATCTTTCTTACTCCATCATTTAAGATAATTACAAGGACAACCATTCCTACGATAACTGCCAGAATAATTACAGCAGCCACAACAGCTTTTGCAATCGGTCTGTTCAGAACAAACTGCTCAAACAATGTAGCAATGTCCTGCGGCATACGTGAAAGAATATTAATCGTCAGTACTATGGAAATACCATTTCCGACGCCTTTTTCCGTAATCCTTTCACCAATCCACATAAGGAATGCACTTCCTGCCGTCATTGCAGCAACCACTGTAATGATATTGAATACATTATAAACTTCAAGCAGTCCCTGACGGCCGAAGCCAATCGCCATAGCTGACGATTCAATCAGAGCAAGTCCGACAGTAACATAACGCGTAATGGATGCGATTTTCTTTCTTCCGTCTTCTCCGTCGCGCTGCATTTCTTCCAGTTTCGGAATTGCAATAGTCAGAAGCTGCATAATAATTGAAGATGTAATATATGGAGTTATATTCAATGCCAGGACGGACATATTTAAAAATGAACCGCCTGTAAAAGCATCGAAGAAATTAAATGCATCACCAGTCTGTGCCTCGAACCATCTCGCAAAATATGTTCTGTCAACACCGGGAACCGGCAGCTGTGATCCGAAACGAATCACAACCAGCATTACAAACGTAAAGAAAATTTTTGTCCTTATTTCTTTAATCTTGAAAGCATTTTTTAGGGTAGTAAACATTACATCACCTCTGCTGTTCCACCAAGCGCCTCGATTTTTTCCTTTGCAGAAGCGCTGAAGGCATTAACCTTGACATTGAGCTTCTTGGTCAATTCTCCATTTCCGAGTATTTTAACTCCGTCACGGGGATTTCTAACTATCCTCTTCTCTATCAATGCATCTACATCAACTGTAGCGCCATTGTCAAATACTTCTAATGCGCTAAGATTGACTGCGACTATATCCTTAGAGTTCCTGCACTTAAATCCTCTCTTAGGAAGACGTCTGTACAATGGCATCTGACCACCTTCAAAGCCTACTCTCGGTGCTCCTGAACGAGCTTTCTGTCCTTTATGGCCTTTTCCGGCTGTCTTTCCGTTTCCTGACGCGTGCCCACGACCTCTTCTAAAATTATCACTGTGTTTGGAACCTTCTGCAGGTCTTAAATTTGATAATTCCATCTTATTAGCTATGCTCCTTTCTCTGTTGGCAATTTCATACCCATGTAAACATGGGTATATTCGCAAATTCCCAACGAATGTTATGCTTCCTCAACCTTGACCATATGTCTTACCTTTTGAATCTGTCCTCTTGTAGCTCCGTTATCGGGTAATTCAACAGTCTGACCGATTTTTCTAAGTCCCATTGCGGTTATTGTTGCTCTTGCTTTTGGAACCTGCCCGATTTTAGATTTAATCAAGGTTATTTTAAGTTTACCTGTATTTGCAGTTTTAGCGGCACTCTCAGCCTTAACAGTCTTCGCGGTTTTTTCTGTTTTAACTGCTTTTTCTGTTTTAACTGCCTTTTCAGCTTTAGCTGCCTTTTCTGTCTTAGCTTCTTTCTCGGCTGCAGACGCTTTTACTGTCTTAGCAGCTTTTTCTGTTTTAGCCGTTTTAGCTGCCTCAGATTTTTTTTCTGTTGTAGCTGCTTTCGCTGTTTTCTCTGCCATCTTTTTTCTCCTTTCCAATCGTGCTCTATGACGTAACTTCTTCTACAGATTTGCCACGGTTTTTAGCCACCTCTTCAGGAGTCTTTAACTGGCTCAGTCCTGCAATTGTCGCAAGCACTACATTCTGCTTATTGTTAGAACCCAAAGATTTCGTACGGATATTTGAAATACCTGCAAGTTCGCAAACAACACGCGCAGGACCTCCGGCGATAATACCTGTACCTTCAGGAGCTCTTTTCAGCAGTACGGAAGCTGAACCAAATTTTCCGATAAAATCATGTGTAATACTATGATTAGCATCCAGTGCAACAGAAACCAAATGCTTAATTGCATCTTCTTTTCCTTTACGAATCGCTTCCGGAATTTCAGTTGCTTTTCCCAGACCTGCGCCTACATGCCCATTGTTATCGCCAACAACTACCAAAGCAGTGAAACGGAAGTTACGACCACCTTTTACAACCTTGGTAACGCGCTTAATAGTTACAACTTTTTCAGTCAATTCCAACTGACTGGCATCAATGATTGTACGTCTCATGTGATTATGTCTCCCCTCCTAAAATTCTAATCCGGCTTCTCTGGCTGCATCTGCTAATGCTTTGATTTTACCATGGTATATATAGCCGCCTCTATCAAAAACAACTGCCTTAATGCCTTTTTCAACTGCTCTCTTGGCAATTACCGTTCCTACATATGCTGCTGCATCAACGTTATTGGTTTTTTCAATTTCAGCCTTTACATCTTTTTCAAGTGTAGACGCTGCAACTAATGTTTTTCCAACTGTATCGTCAATAATTTGAGCATACATATGATTATTACTTCTGAATACAGCCAAACGTGGTCTTTGCGTAGTTCCACTCAAATGGTTACGCATTCTTCTGTGTTTCTTAACACGGATTTTTTGTCTTGATTCTTTTCTAACCATTTTCATACTCTCCTTATCTGTTATTTCTTACCAGTCTTACCAACTTTACGTCTGATTGTTTCATCAGCATACTTAATACCTTTACCCTTATATGGCTCCGGTCTTCTCTTATCTCTGATATCAGCAGCGAATTGGCCAACTTTTTCTTTATCAATACCTTTAACGATGATTACATTCTGTCCTTCAACAACAGTCTCAACACCCTCAGGATCAGTCATCTCAACCGGATGAGAATAACCCAGATTTAAAGTCAGAACCTTTCCGGATTTGGATGCCCTGTAACCAACACCGTTAACTTCCAGTTTCTTTTCAAATCCTTCGGTAACACCTACCACCATATTGTGAAGCAATGATCTTGTCAAGCCGTGAAAAGATTTCATTCTCTTCAAATCATTCGGTCTTGAAACTACTACTTCTGCACCTTCTGCCTTGATTTCCATCTCAGCAGGAAACACTCTTTCAAGAGTTCCCTTAGGACCTTTTACAGTCACTTTATTATTTTCTGCAACTTCTACAGTTACTCCTGCAGGAATTGCGATTGGCATTCTTCCTATACGTGACATGCCCGTACCTCCTATTTTCTGTTAATTCTTTTCGGCTTTTTACCATACAAAGGCCAAAACTTCTCCACCTACCTGAAGTTCTCTAGCCTTCTTATCTGTCATAACGCCTTTGTTTGTTGAAATGATTGCAATACCAAGACCGCCCAGAACCTTGGGTAAGTCTTCTTTACCAACATATAAACGAAGACCCGGTTTGGAAATTCTCTTAAGACCGGAAATGATTCTCTCGTTCTTATCCTCACCATATTTTAATGTAATATGGATTGTTTTGAAGCTTCCGTCTTCAATCATATCGAATTTTTTAATATAACCTTCATCCAACAGAATCTGCGCGATTGCTAATTTCATTTTGGATGACGGTACATCTACTGTATCATGTTTTGCAGTAATTGCATTACGGATTCTTGTAAGCATATCTGCAATAGGATCGCTCATTGTCATTTGAATTGCCTCCTCTCTTTTTTACCAACTAGCTTTACGAACGCCAGGTATCTGACCTTTATATGCTAACTCACGGAAGCAAATTCTGCAAATTCCGTATTTTCTTAAATAAGCATGTGGACGACCACAGATTTTGCAGCGGTTATATTCTCTTGAAGAGAATTTAGGCTTACGCTGCTGTTTTATCTTCATTGCTGTCTTAGCCATGAATTTACCTCCTTTTATTTAGCGAATGGCATATTGAACAATCTTAATAATTCACGAGCTTCTTCATCGGTCTGGGCAGTTGTTACTATAATAACATCCATACCTCTGACCTTATCAATCTTATCATACTCTATTTCAGGGAAAATAAGCTGCTCCTTAATTCCTAAAGCATAGTTTCCTCTACCGTCAAAAGAGTTGGGATTTACACCTCTAAAGTCACGCACACGAGGCAGTGCAAGGTTTACCAGACGGTCAAGGAACTCATACATCTTATCGCCACGAAGAGTTGTCTTACATCCGATTGCCTGACCTTCTCTTATTTTGAAGTTAGCGATGGAATTCTTAGCCTTGGTAATGATTGCTTTCTGTCCTGTGATTGTTTCCATATCACTTATTGCCGATTCCAAAACTTTTGCATTTTCTTTCGCCTCACCAACGCCCATGTTGATTACGATCTTTTCAAGTTTCGGAACTTCCATGACATTTTTATATCCAAACTTTTTGATCATGGCATCCATGATCTCGTCTTTATACATATCTTTAAGCCTACTCAACTTTTTAGACCTCCTTCCTTAGAATCAATCAACAATGTCGCCTGTGGATTTTGCAAAACGGACTTTTTTACCGTTTTCAATTTTAAAACCAATCCTTGTCGGCTTTCCTTTGTGTACATACATAACATTGGAAATGT
>JAAUZS010000158.1 GCA_014804495.1 Lachnospiraceae bacterium | reverse complement strand
GCCCGCATTGAGCCCGGACGGCGAATTGCGGGCGGTTGCGTCCGTCCTTCACAGCATCACCGGAATATTTAGAAAATCCATATTCCGAAGTCAGGCGCGAGAGAACATTTTGTGCAATCTGCCATCTCAGTTTATAAAATTCGTTTTTTATGCAACGGTCCAAATATATTCACAAGAGAGGAGCACAACATCTTAAATGCAGAAAGAAAATATCAGAATCAGAAAAGCCATAGTACATATCATGGACTCTACGATCGGAATGCCCGTGCTTTCCGACACAGAGCTGGAATATGGTTCGGAATTTGCGGATTTTATGAAGGAGCACATCGCTAAAATCAGCTCCGGAGATGATGCGAAGGAGTGCCGTTTCTATAAGGAAGAATCTGAAGTTTACCACATTTTGGAGCAGTATTCTGATGATTCATTTGTGGATATAAGCAAGGATATTGCGCAGTTTTTATATGAAATCATGAACAGTAATATTGATATACCTGCGGCAGACCTTGTCATTGTACGCTTTCAGTATGATGATGAGGAGTATCTTGCCCTGCTTAAGATGAATTATAAATCCCTCTATACGCATAGAACAATGACGGTTTCCGACGGAAACAGCAATGAAATCATACGTCATAAGTCGATTCTTCCATCAGAGAGCCAGAGACTTTCAGAGGCTGCAATTATCAGGTTAGATGACCTTGCGGTTTGGGTCATTGAGAAAAAGTATGAAGTTAACGGTGAAAAGACGGATTACTTTTCTTTTTTGTTCTTAAAGTGCAGCAGCCATCTGTCCCATAAATCCAAGCTTTCTATTGTAAGCAAAGCGGTTGAGAGCGTACAAAGGGACGGTTATGATGAGGGCGAGCGTTTTGCAAAGCAGATGGAAGCCAAGCGCATCATTCAGGAAGAGATAGAGGAGAATGGCGGTTTTACGGTAGAAACTATAGCTGAGAAGATTTTTGAGGAAAAACCGGAATTGAAAGTTGCTTTTCAGGACAAAATGGAAAAGTATGATATGGTAAAAGAAGAGGTACAGCCGCAGAGTGAAAATACAGTAAAGAAGTATCAGAGCCAGCATTTGTATACAGATACCGGCATTGAAATCAAGATTCCGATGGAGCAGTATAAGAATCCGAGAAGTATAGAGTTCATTACCAATCCTGACGGAACGGTTTCGGTGCTGATTAAGAATATTGAACATTTGGAAGCGCGGATGTAATACAATGTTATCAGAACAGCCGGAAAATCCGGGCAAGGCGGTGCATATGGGAACTATTATTAATTATATCAAAGAATATGGAGACTATACGTTTAGTGAGAAGCCGGTCAATGAGGTTGACAGTCTGATTTTGAGCCAGTTCGCCTATCTTAAATTTGACGGGATGGTTCCTGTTATCGGCGAAAATGCAGAGGCTGTAGACTTGCAGTATTTAATGCGGCATGAGGATTATGACAGACTTTATGCCTTTAAGCCGTACAGGGAAAGAAATACCAGGTTATTTACTGCAATGGCACAAAGTAAACGCTTTGGGAACATTAAATTAAAAAATTATGTAAACCAAATAGAATGGGAGAAGGAAACTCAGTTCTCAGCCATAACCTTACAGTTGTCGGATGATATCTTTTATATAGCATACCGTGGTACCGATGAGAATATTGTGGGCTGGAAGGAGGATCTGAATCTGGCTTTTTCCGAACCTGCGCCGGGACAGGTCATGAGTGTGGAATATCTGAACAGGGTGGCGGGAGAGTTTTCGGAGAATTTTTATGTAGGAGGACATTCCAAGGGCGGAAACCTTGCTATATACGCTTCCATGAATTGTAAAAAAGAGATACAGGCTCGAATTACCACAATATTCTGTCATGACGGACCGGGTTTCAGACCGGAAGTGAAAGAAAAGTGTGGATATAACGTAATTGAAAGCAGGATTATGAGAACGATACCACATTCTTCACTGGTGGGGATGATACTTTATGATGAAGGAAGCTACCGTGTCGTGGAGAGTAAAAAGATTGGA
Organism: Lachnospiraceae bacterium; assembly: GCA_014804495.1. Classification (GTDB taxonomy): domain Bacteria; phylum Bacillota; class Clostridia; order Lachnospirales; family Lachnospiraceae; genus UBA3282. Next base: position 8,183 of record JAAUZS010000158.1, on the reverse strand, counting down.
CTGACGCAGCATGACCCGTATTCGTGGCTGGTAGACGGGGATGATTTTCAGGTTGTAAAAAGAGTCCATTCAAGCGCTATGTTCAGGGATAAAGCGCTGAATGCGTGGATATTGTCGCTGAATCAGGAGCAGATGCATATTTTCATAGACACACTTTATGAAGTCGCGATGGCTTCGGAGACGGACAATCTGGTTGATTTTACGGTCAATTGGAAGAGAAGCATTCACGGTGTCATGGAGGCGGTAAAAAATGTCGATGCAGAAACGAAACAGATAATGGGCGACATGATAAAAGCTCTGTTTGAGATGCTTTCACAACATATCAAAGAAGAGCTGCAGATTAAAGGTCAGATACAGAAAAACAAATTGGATGAAGGCATCAATTATTTAGAACACATACTCAAAAAATAATAGAGCAGTTCGGTTCCTTCACCTGCCGGCATACGTTCAGGATGCCACTGTACCGCCATAATCGGAAGACCGGAATGGGAGATGGCTTCAATGACGCCGTCATCGGACTGGCAGACTGGTATAAGTCCGGTTCCCGGTTTATCGATTCCCTGATGATGCGCTGAGTTGACATATGCACAACTTTCGTAGATTTGATAGAAAAAATCAGTGCGGTCGCTTCCTATATGGTATACGTAGTGAAACTGGTCGCTATTATTCCACTGATGGTGTTCAGCGGTTCTTAAGTGTTGACAGATAGTGCCGCCGAAATGGACATTGATAACCTGAAGCCCCTTACAGATTCCAAGTACGGGCTTTTTCTTTTCAATAAATAATTCCAATGCCTTAAACTGGATAATATCAAGCTTAGTATCAATATTCCTAGAGCCGCGGTTGCGTTGTCCGAAAAATGCGGGAGTGATATCGCCACCGCCGGGGAGCAGCAGTCCTGCACAGTCTTTATATTGTGCGGAATAAAGGGATGTGACGGTATCCACTCCCAGATTGTGCAGTGCTTTTTCATAATTAGCCGTGTCCGGCGTGCGGCCAACGATGGCGATAGAAACGGGTGAATACATGGCAGAACCTCGAAAGGACAGCAATAGTTATATAGATATTATATGTAAGTAAGTGTATGGATGTTACAGATTAATCGCCTAAATTAGGTTCGAACGTTTACAATATTTCCGGCGATATGATACAATAAGCGCAGGCTCGGCATATTGCACTTTTCTGTGCAGCAGAGGAGGGGATAAGATGCAAAAATATAAAGGTTTTATCAGGATGTCTTTGATATTTCTGATTGTAAGCAGTTGCTGTGGGTGCGGCAATGGTATGGCAAGTGTGAATGCGGGCATTACTGATGTGAATAGTTTTGGTGTATATACTATCAATATGAACAGTACAGATGTGGAGATATTTTCTACTGAACCGGAGGTTATCAGCCTTACGATTTCCGCTGCCGGCGATGTTTCTTTGGGAAACCTGCAGATTCACGGCTACGAGGGAACCTTCAGGGAAATGTACGATTTGCAGGGAGCGGAGTATTTTTTGCAGAATGTGAAACCTATTTTTGAACAAGACGACATGACTATCGTAAACTTTGAGGGCGTTCTGACAGAATCAACGGATTTGGTAGAAAAGCAGTATAATATAAAAGGTGAGCCTTCATATATCGAAATTCTGCCCTTAGGAAGCGTAGAGGCGGTCAGTTTCGGCAATAACCACCGAATGGATTACGGGCAGCAGGGCTGCGACGATACTGTGGCCCTTTTTGATGAAAAAAATATTCCATATGCTTATGATGACAACGTCGGCATATATGAAACTCAGGGCATTCGTATCGGCTTTGTATCGGTGAATGAACACTATGACGGAAAGGCTGTGGAAGTCTGGCTGGAGGACGGTATAAAGCAGCTTAAAGAGGAGAATGTAAATCTGATTATCGCCTGCTGTCACTGGGGTGTTGAGATGCAGAATTATCCTAATGATTATCAATTAGAGCTGGGTAAGAAATGTATCGATTGGGGTGCTGATCTGGTATTGGGCTGCCACCCGCATATTTTACAGGGGATTGAGGTCTACAACGGAAGATTTATCGTGTACAGCATGGGAAATTTCTGTTTCGGAGGAAACAGAAATCCGAAGCAGAAGGAGACTATGATTTTCCAACAGACTTTTACATTTATTGACGGTGTAAAGCAGGATGACCGGCAGGCGAAGGTCATTCCCTGTTATATCAGTTCGGTTATGTCAAGGAACGATTATTGTCCCACTCCGGCGGAAGGTGACGATTATACGGCTATACTTGCTCAGATTAATGCGCTGAGTGAACCTTTTGGTACAAAATTTACCGAGGACGGAAGTTACATCATTTCTGCTGATGAGGTAAGCAGATAGAATTTGTTGCTTTCAGACACAAATATTGCAGTCATAGAAAAGAGAAGGATGTCTGTATGGATATAAAGTTAGTTATATTTGATTTTGACGGTACGCTCTTAGATACCAAAAAGACAATAGTTATTGCAAAGCAGGAGACAATGAGGGTAATGGGGCTTGATGTTGCTGATGAAGAAGCCTGTGCGTCTACAATAGGTCTGTCAGCAAAAATAGGATTCCAGACCATGTATCCGGAACTTTCTGAACAGACGCTTGATTTGTGTGTATCTACATATAGAAAAATTTTTGAGGAAAAAAAGGAAATCATGCCGCCTACGATTTTTCCAAATGTAGAAGAAGTGATTGCAGCAATAGAGAAAAAGGGAATTATGAGGACGATTGCAACGTCCAGAAATACTGCATCACTTAAAGATTTTCTTACAAAGTTGAACTTATCCGGTTATTTTCCGTATGTTCTTGGCGGAGATGATACCGTTTTACTGAAACCGCATCCAGATCCTGTGATAAAAACGCTTAAAGAAAATTCCTTTGATGCTAAGCAGACACTTGTAGTCGGGGATATGCCGTTTGATATAGAAATGGGAAAAGGCGCCGGGACGTATACTTGCGGCGTAACGTATGGAAATTCAAAAAGGGAGCAGTTACTTGAGGCGGGCGCGGACTTTATTATTGATGACATAAGGGATTTACTGGATATATTGATGAAATAGTTTTCATACTGAAAATGTACGCTTCATATAAAGCATGAAATATTAATCTGTAGGTAATAATATGAGAAACCCTGACATTGAGAAAGAGATTTAACATTAAGTACATGGAGGATTTATATGCGGCATAAAATATTGTATGCCATCGCACTTCCCATAATCAGTTTCATACTTGTTATTACCTTGGATCCTGCCCATGTCTATGGTAAAGCGCCGCAGACAATGCCGCATCTGATTCAGACCGTGTCGGAGCAGGATATTTTTGAAGGCATGCTGGCGCTGGGGCTTCTGGAAACTCCTGTTCTTGTTGAGGATGATTGCGACAAGGCATATGAAAATGTGAAGGCATGTGTTGTGCGGATTAATATGGGAAATGCTTATGGAAGCGGAGTTATATGGGAAATGACTTCTGAAAAAATTGTGATTGCGACTAACAAGCATGTCCTTGAATTTTGGGATGAGCAGGTCAGCAATGTGCTTTTTCCGCAAGGGAGCTATGCAAGTGCAGAGCTGCTGGGTATATCTGAGGAATATGATTTAGGTTTTTTGACAGTGGATAACAAAGAGCTTGATTATATGGAATTGGAACAGCTTCGTTATGTGCATTTTGATATGAATGTCTATAATGAGATGAAGGAAGGCGACGAGATATTCTGCGTAGGAGCAACTGGCAGACATTCAGAGGGAGTAGAAAATGTTGTGCAGAGCAATGGAATTTATCTGCAAGGTACTATCGGCAATATGTGGCAGTATATTGAAGAGTTTGATGAGTATATGATATACGGTTACGGTTACGGCACTCCCGGAATATCGGGCGGCGGCACTTTTGACCCAAAAGGTAATTTTATAGGAATGATATCAGGCGGAACAATGGATGGTGAGATAGCAAGTGTGCCGCTTACGATTATTGTAGAGGCATATGCAGAACTGACAGAGTGAAACCGAAACAGCGCATGGACTGTCAGGAAAAAGAAGGGATACGGATTACGGTGATAAAGATAGAAGTAAATGAGGGAAAAACACCTTGGATTGTAGGAATTATAACGATATTGTTTGGAATAATATTCGGTGTTTTATGTACAATGTATCCTGATAAGTCAGCCAAAGGCGGGATTTTTTACTATCTGCTGGTCTATCCGGTGGCGGTGCTTATCATTCTGGCAGGAGCATGGCTGTGTTTGGATGCAAAGAACAGAAAACTGCTCGTAGAAGATGCTGCGCTTTGCTATACGAATAGTTTCGGCAAAAAGTTCACATTTTCACTAAGCGATATTGCCTATTGCCGTACCGCAATGGAAAACGGTGGGAACAGAGATTTTATTAAGCTATATAATTCACAGAATAAAAAGTTATGTAAACTTGAATACAATATGCACAATAGTATTGTATTTTTTCAATACCTGATTGATAACAAAGTCAGAATTGAATGTTCGGAAAAATCGGATTATCTGTTAAAATACATGCTAAATACGACGTCGATATCTCCTGAAGAAATACCGGGTGTGGTGAATGATGCTTATAAAGAGGCGAAAGAGATTTTCGGAAAATGGATAGAGAAAAATAATAGATTTGGCGTTGAATGGAAAACAGGAATAGCAGCTTATATTGAAAGTGAGATTGAAGAAAAGAAGCAGTTGTATGAACAGAGCGGGTATCCAGTGGAGTATGACCTGACCGGGAATCTGCCGGAAGGATATGATATAGTTTTAGAAGGATATTTGTTAAAGGACGGAGAGTTTGTTATAAACAGAAGAGGCAAAGCGGTTTGTTATGACATTAAGATAATCAGCGTCTCTAAATCCCTGAAGGTAGGAGGAGGGCAAAAGATTAGCAGCTACAATAGTGTAGCGGATATACTGCCATCAAGGCTTGAAGTATTGGAGTATATTCTTCCAAAAAACCGTTACCATACCGAAGCATTGGTTTTGAACCATGAATTGAAGGACAGTTTATAGTGTTGTAAGCGGAAAAATATGGTATACTTACGATAGAGATATGTTGCAATAAGTTCCGGTTATTGAAATTGATTATTACATAATAAGGATGAGAAAGGAGTATAGATATGGCGCTATTTCAAATAGGTAATGAACAAATCACCATACAAGTTGACAGTATGGGAGCGGAAATGAAATCTTTGAAAAAGACTACCACAGGGGCAGAGTATATGTGGGAAGGGAATCCGGCTTTCTGGAAACGTACTTCTCCGGTATTATTTCCTATTGTGGGCGGTCTGCGGAACGGTGAGTATATACATAATGAAAAGTCTTACCCCATGGGACAGCATGGCTTTGCCAGAGACATGGAATTTAAACTGAAGAGTCAGACCAACCGTGAAATCTGGTTTTCCCTGAAGTCAAATGAAGAAACGCTTAAGATATTTCCATATGAGTTTCTTCTGGAGCTTGGTTATGAACTGAGTGAGAGTACGGTTATAGTAAAATGGAAGGCGACTAATCCTTCCGCGCAGGATATGCATTTTTCGATTGGCGGTCATCCGGCTTTCAGGTGTCCGCTTGCGGAAGAGGCGAAGCAGGCGGATTACAGACTTTTGTTCGATGCAAGTGAAGTGACTGCGGGAATCTTAAGGAATGGGCTTATGAGTAACGAGACAGCGGTTTATTCTCTGGATAAAGGATATATGTGGATTTCGGAGCATTTATTTGATAACGATGCGCTTGTGATAGAAAATGACCAGGCTCATAAAGTAGCATTGGTTAAACCGGATGGCAGTCCATATCTGACGGTAAGCTTTGATGCACCGCTTTTCGGCATATGGTCGCCGCCGGGTAAAAAAGCGCCGTTTGTCTGTATAGAACCGTGGTATGGCAGATGTGATGCTGAGGATTTCACAGGCACATGGGAAGAGCGGAAGTGGGGACAGCATATAGCGGCAGGCGAGAGCTTTGAAGCGTCTTATCAGATTACGGTATAGTCTGAAAATAGGGGAAATTCCGATACTTTTGGAGTTGACAGATTTAAAAACAGTAGTAGAATATATTTCGTATATGACTTAATTGTATTGCTATAGAAAGGAGCATGATTTTAAATGACTAAGATTGATATTGTATCCGGTTTTCTTGGAGCCGGTAAGACTACTTTGATAAAGAAACTGTTAAAAGAGGTTCTGGCAGATACTAAGGTTGTACTTATAGAGAATGAGTTCGGTGAAATTGGGATTGACGGCGGATTCCTTAAAGAGGCGGGTATTGAAATTAAAGAGATGAATTCCGGCTGTATCTGCTGTTCATTGGTAGGTGATTTTGGCGCTTCCCTTAAAGAGGTGCTCACAACCTATACTCCTGAGAGAATATTGATTGAACCATCCGGAGTAGGTAAACTTTCCGATGTTATGAAGGCTGTACAGGGCGCTATGCAGAATGATGACGTTATCTTAAACAGCGCCGTTGCGGTTGTGGACGCCGGAAAATGTAAAATGTATATCAAGAATTTCGGTGAGTTCTTCGTTAATCAGATAGAACATGCAGGAACAATTATTTTAAGCAGAACAGACAAGCTGAGTGAAGAAAAATTAGCTGCCTGTGTTGATATGATAAGAGAGCATAATGCTAAGGCAACGATTATTACAACGCCCTGGGATGAGTTGGACGGAAAAGACATTCTGGAGACAATCGAGGGTGCGAAAGATCTGGAAGCAGAGTTGATGAAGGAGGTCATGGCGCATCATGATGATGAGCATGAACATCACCATCATCACGACCATGAGGATGACCACGAACATGAACATCACCATCATGACCATGATGACGAGCATGAGCACAAACATCACCATCACGATCACGAAGACGAGCACGAGCATGAACACCATCATCATGACCACGAAGACGAGCACGAACATCACCATCATGGCCATGAAGATGAGCACGAACATGAGCATCATCATCATGACCACGAAGATGAACATGAACATGAACATCATCATCACCATGACCACGACGAGCATGGGCATCACCATCATCACCATGCGGATGAAATATTTACAAGCTGGGGAATTGAAACTCCGACTTCATATACGAAGGAAGAGATTGAGCAGCGTTTACAGAAGCTTGATAAAGAGGAAGAATACGGCATCGTACTTAGGGCAAAAGGTATGGTTCCCGCAGGAGACGGAACATGGGTATACTTTGATTATGTTCCGGAAGAATGCGATATCAGAGAAGGAAAACCGGATGTTACAGGTAAAATCTGCGTGATTGGTTCTAAGTTAAAGGAAGAGAAGCTTGCGGAATTATTTCAAAAGTAATTGTTGAATTGCAGTTTGCAAGGCTGCATTTTGAGAAGTGTTTGTACTATATATCAGTATTGGAGTGATTGAATTATGAAACCGGTATATGTAATCAATGGTTTTCTGGAAAGCGGTAAAACCGAGTTTATCTGTTATACCATAGCACAGCCTTATTTTCAGATTCGAGGCAAGACTTTGTTGATTCTGTGTGAAGAGGGAGAAATTGAATACGATGAAGTTCTTCTTCAGAAAAGCAGGACAGTAGTAGAGTTGATTGATGAAGAAGAGGATTTCAATGCTTCCCATTTGATTGAATTGGAGAAGAAGCATAAACCTGAGCGTATTATCATTGAGTATAACGGTATGTGGAATTATAAGAATATGAAGCTGCCGTGGCATTGGACGATAGAGCAGCAGGTGACGACTATTGACGCTTCTACGTTTCCGATGTATTTTACAAATATGAAATCGCTGCTTGCGGAAATGATTCGTAAGTCGGAGCTGATTATTTTCAACCGCTGCGACGGCGTGGAGGACTTGAGCAGTTATAAGAGAAATGTCAAAGCAATTAACCAGAAGGCGGATATTGTATTCGAGGATTCCAACGGGGAAGTCAATCAGATTATGGAAGACGATCTGCCATACGATTTGAAGGCGCCGATTCTGGAACTTGATAATACCGGCTATGGGATCTGGTATCTGGATTCATTGGATCATATAGGGCGGTATGAGGGCAAGACCGTGCAGTTTACGGCGATGGTGCTTGTTCCGAAGAATTTCCCGAAAGGATACTTCGTACCGGGCAGAATGGCAATGACCTGCTGTGCCGAAGATATGGCGTTTCTTGGATTTGCCTGTGAGTATGACAAGACGGATACCTTGTC
>JAAUZS010000157.1 GCA_014804495.1 Lachnospiraceae bacterium | reverse complement strand
AGCGAGGTTTTTTCGAGCTTAGTACCGCTACTGGCGGCAATGCAGCGAAAGCGTGCCTGCGTTGATTTGTATATATTGTGCAACGGACGTCTTGAAAATAAAATTTCACAATTGACTATGTGAGATATTGTATACAGAGAGGAGCTGCATATAATGAGCGAAAACATAATTTTAGCTATACTGGTATTTTATCCGTTTCTGGGAGCGCTTATATCCTGCATAATCGGAAGCAAAAAGGAGACGCTCAGGGATTATTTTGCGGATTTTATCGTTATCAGCGAGTTTATAATAACTTTTGTCCTGTTTATCATTAACCGGAATAGAATATATACTGACGGGCTGTCGGTTTATGACTGCAAAATTCCCGGAATCTGCGGTATGGGGCTTAACTTCACGCTGGAAAGCTTCCGCCTGCTTTATATCATGATAGCTGCTTTTATGTGGATGATGACGACGATTATCTCAAGGGAATATATGAAGCATCATGACAATAAGAATCGCTTCTATATGTTTATGCTTGCCACGCTGGGAGCGACTATGGGCGTGTTCCTTGCAGCGGACTTGTATACAATGTTTATTTTCTTCGAGATTATGTCTTTTACTTCTTATGTGTGGGTAGCGCAGGAAGAGACAGAAGGGGCTCTGAAGGCGGCGGCGACGTATCTTGCGGTAGCCATTATCGGCGGACTTGTGATGTTGATGGGGATTTTTATGCTGTATCATGTGCTTGGTACGGTGAAAATAGATGAACTTTTCTTTGCGGCAGCATTTTACGAAGGAAACCATGCGCTGATTTATGCGGCGGGAGTGTGCCTTTTGGTTGGCTTCGGTGCAAAGGCAGGAGCATTTCCACTGCATATATGGCTGCCAAAAGCACATCCGGTAGCTCCCGCCCCTGCGTCTGCTTTACTGTCGGGTATACTTACGAAAGTCGGGATATTCGGTATATTAATTACAAGTTGCGACCTTTTTCTATGCGATATGGCATGGGGAAAACTGATTCTCGGAATTGGCGTGCTGACTATGTTCGGAGGCGCGCTCTTAGCTGTTTTTTCCATGGATTTAAAGCATACTCTTGCCTGTTCGTCTATGTCACAGATTGGTTTCATTCTGATAGGTGTCGGCATGCAGGGGATTTTGGGTATGGAAAGTATGACTGCCATACACGGCACGCTTCTTCACATGGTGAATCATTCATTGATTAAGCTTGTTCTGTTTATGGCTGCAGGAATTATTTTCATGAATGTGCATGCGTTGAATCTGAATGAGATAAGGGGATTTGGAAGGAAAAAGCCTCTGCTGAAAGTGATTTTCCTTATAGGAGCGCTGGCAATAGCCGGTGTGCCGATGTTTGGCGGATATATCAGTAAGACGCTCCTGCATGAGAGCATCTTGGAGTATGACGGCGGCAGATTTACTAATGCGGTTGAGACGATTTTCTTAATCAGCGGCGGACTTACAGTTGCTTATATGACGAAACTGTTTGTGGCAATATTTGTAGAAAAGAACAAGGACGAGAAAAAACAGAAGCAGTATGACGAGATTAAGCGCTATATGAATATAGAGAGCGGTTTCGCGCTTACGGTAAGCGCTCTGGCGCTGTTTGTATGGGGACTGTTTCCTCATGCCATTATGGATAAGGCGGCGGAGATGGGGGAGAAATTCATGAATCTTCTTGGTGCAGAGCCGATGGAGGGTGTGATAGAATATTTCAGTCTTGCAAATCTGAAAGGCGCTTTGATTTCGATTATAATCGGGGTATTTGTATATGTTCTGGTTATAAGGATATTGCTGGTTCGAAAAGGAGAGTATATCAGTGCATGGCCGAAGTGGCTGGATATGGAAGAGCTTATTTATAAGCCGCTGCTGTTGGGATTTTTACCAATGATATGCGGAATTGCAAGCAGGGTCTTTGACAGTATGATTGATATCACTGTCGTTGTACTTCGTAAGACTCTCTATAAAGATTCACCGCTTCCGCATGAGCGTAGTGAAGGTAATGCCATTACGGAGCGAATAGGCAGGGTGATGAACTTCATACAGTCGCTGCGCAATCGCATGTGGGGCAGGAAAAATCCTACCCATACCGATTTCGTACATGCTGTCGCTTCCGGTGTCGATGATTTCAGAGAGAGTTTTGTGATAATACAAAGAAGCCTTTCCTTCGGACTTTTAATGTTCAGTGTAGGATTGACGCTGACGCTGATATATATTATATGGTGGTAAAAATGCAGGCTGTAAGGCCTGCATTTTGATTGTTATACAATAGTAACACCCAAAATTTTAACTCTAAAAGAAAGTGTATTTTAAAATGGAACAGAAGAAAATAGATATGACAACAGGTCCTATTATGAAGAATGTATTTCTCTTTGCCATTCCCATTGTGCTTGGAAATATATTACAATACCTGTATACTACGGTGGATACACTGGTTATCGGAAATTTCTGCGGTGAGACCTCCCTGGCGGCAGTGGGAACCAGCTCTCAGCCGGTGGAAGTGCTTTTGTGTGTTTTTCTTGGAATTGGCACAGGAGTATCCATATTGATTTCCCAGTATGTGGGAGCTAAGGATATGAAAAAAATGCGGAGGGCAGTGGATACAGCTGCATTCTTCGTATTTGTATGTGGCATCCCGCTTTGTGTGATTGGGTATTTTGCAGCGCCGCTAATCTTAAAATGGATGGGTACACCTGCGGATACATGGGATGCTGCAGTGGCATATACGAGAATTGTATTTTTTGGAGCTCTTGGAAATATAGGTTATAATATGAATGCGGGAATTCTTCGAGGTATGGGGGACAGTAAGGCGTCACTGTGGTTTTTGGCAGCATCCTGTATTGCAAATATCGTGCTGGATCTTTTGTTTGTTGCCGGATTGGGAATGGATACAGGTGGTGCAGCGCTTTCCACAACCCTTGCAATGTATTTGTCCTGGATTATCAGCATCGTATATATCAGAAAAAAATTCCCTGATTTGGGATTATCCTATTTCCCTAAGGAAGTTGATATGAAAGAATTGAAGCATATTGTTATGATCGGTCTTCCCATAGGACTGAACAATTCCCTGTACTCTCTTGGGCATGTAGCTATACAGACTTTGGTAAATGCCCAGGGCTCTGTTTTTATGGCAGGCAATTCGGTCGCAGGCAGGGTAACAGGACTGACCAATATAGCAATTACTGCGTTGTCTTCTGCGGCAACCACTTTTTCGGGACAAAATTACGGAGCCGGGAACTTTGACAGACTAAGGCAGGGCTACATTCGGATTCCTGTGATTTCCGGCATTGTTACACTGGCTTTCGGATTATGCATGATTTCTTTTCGTATTCCGATATTGCGGATCTTTACGAGAGATGAAGCAGTGCTTATTTACGCAAACAGATATGTTGTGGTCTTACTTTTATCACAATGGTTTTATGCGATATTTAACGGTATTATCTGTATAGTTAACGGCGTGGGATTGATTCGGTATTCAACGGTTGTGAATATCCTGATGCTCTGGGCAGTGCGCATTCCAAGCGCTCATTTTATCAATCGATATTTTGACGGGACTTATATTATGCTGTCTTTCCCAATCAGTTTTATTTTTGGCATGATCATGATGCTTGGCTATTATGTGTTCTCAAAGAAGTGGAAGGAAATAATCGGAACCGGCTTGTGATTTGATACCCGAATCCTAATCTATAAATGACAGAAAGGAAGGACAAATATATGATAAAGACAGCGGTAATCGGAGTAGGAAATATGGGAAGCAAATATGCTTCTATCATACAGGACGGCATGATTCAGGGAATGGAATTGAGCGCTGTCACAAGGGTGCGAGGTACATACAGGGAGATGCTTCTTCCATCCATTGAGGCAGGCATGCCTGTATATGAGACTGTGGACGAGCTATTTACGGCAGTGGAAAATAAAGAGCTGCCTATAGACGCCGTTGTGATTGCAACGCCGCACTATTCGCATGAGGAATTGGCGGTCAGGGCATTTAAGAATGGGCTGCATGTGCTGTGTGATAAACCCTCAGGCGTGTATAGCCGACAGGCGAGGAACATAGAAACCGAAGCCTCTAAGTCGGGCAAGGTATTCAGTATGGTGTTTAACCAGAGAACGCTTCCGATTCATATACAGTTGTATGAGCTGGTAAACAGTGGAAAATACGGCGCTCTGAAAAGAGTAAACTGGGTTGTCACGGACTGGTACAGACCGGAACAATATTATACTTCAAGTTCCTGGCATGCGACATGGGATAAGGACGGAGGCGGTATATTACTTAACCAATGTCCGCACAATCTGGATCTTTTGCAGTGGATATGCGGCATGCCTGTCAGAGTCCAATGCTTTTGCAAAGAGGGGCATTTTCACGATATCGAGGTAGAGGATGATGTGACCGTATATTTTGAATGGAAAAACGGAGCAACGGGGACGTTTATTTCTTCAACCGGAGATGCGCCGGGTATAAACCGTTTGGAAATATCGCTAGAGGAGGCGCTGATTGTCTGCGAGAACGGAAAACTGCGAATCGGGGAACTTGTTCAGGAGATGGGTGGCAAGGAGGCGGATTATCGCAAAAGTTCCACGGATTATTTCAGGAAAATAAAAGGAACATGGACAGAAATAACTCCGGAAAAGGAAGAAAAGCCATACGAAAAAGTGCTACAGGGCTTTGCCGATGAATGTATGGGCGTCGGAAAAAGCATTGCTCAAGGCACGGAAGGAAGAAAAAGCCTGCTTATTTCTAATGCGGCTTACCTGTCGTCATGGGAGAAAAGGATGGTGACTCTCCCGGGTATAGGAACTGACGAAGAACTTGAATTTGAGCGGTTATTTGAAGGATGGCTGGAGCAAAAAAGAAGTAGATAGATAAGTCTGCTCGGGTCAATGTGGTAATTGTATAAAATGGGGGATTAAATGAATAAAATCAAGTTTATCATCGTAGGCTCCGGCTGGCGGTCATTATATTATGTCAGGGCAGCGAAAGCCCTGCCGGACATTTTTGAGTTGTGCGCAATGTACTGCCGGACTGAGGAAAAAGCACAGAAAATGGCAAAAGAACATCATATTCATACGACCACGTCCATAGATGAATGTGTGAATTACAAACCGGATTTTGCAGTGGTTGTCGTGAATAAGACATCCATCGCCGAAGTCAGTATGGAATGGATGAGGCGTGGGTTCACTGTACTTTGTGAAACACCGGCAGCGCTTAATATGGAAACTCTGAATAAGCTGTGGGATATGCATAATCAGGGTTATAAGCTCGTTGTTGCGGAGCAGTATACAAGCTATCCGGAATACAGAGCTTTATTGAAGGTAGTTGAGCGAAATATCATCGGAGAACCCGACTGCCTGAATATTTCTCTTGCCCATGAATATCATGGCGCAAGCCTTATGAGGGCTTTGCTACAAGTATCATCAGATATGGATTTTACAGTGTCAGCCAAAACCTATCAATTTCCCACAACCGAGACGCTGACAAGGTACGATTTATATAAGGACGGCAGGATTGCGGATAAGAAGAGATGCGTTGCAACATTTGAGTTTGCAGACGGAAAAGTTGCACTGTATGATTTTGATTCGGAACAATACCGTTCTCCTATCCGCAAGAATACACTGAAATTGCAGGGGAGCCGCGGGGAAATCATTGACCGTACAGTGTATTATCTGGATGAAAAGAATGAACCTGTAATATCGGAAATCCGAGTGGAGAAAAGAGGGATTGAAACGGAGTGCGAGAATCCCAATCTTTGCCACGTAGAGGAAGTCACAGCCATAACCTTTGAGGACGACAGCCTGTATACTCCTGAATTTGGGTTGTGCTCTCTTGCACAGGACGAAACGGCGGTTGCCTCATTGATGAGGCGTACTGCTGCATATTCCAGAGGAGGTACAACAGAACCGTATCCGTTAAAAGATGCATTGCAGGATGCCTATATGGCAATATTATTACGGGAAGCGGATGCATCGCAAAAGAAAATCAGTAGTTCGAAACAGGTTTGGCATGAGGCATAAATACATTTTATATAGAATATGAAGTTTTCGTTTGAAGAAAAGTTAAATAAAATGGAGGATGTATACAATTGAAAAAATTAGGTTTTGGAACGATGAGGCTTCCGCTGACGGATCCGGGGGATGTAAAAAGCATTGACTATGAACAGATGTGTCAAATGGTGGACCATTTTTTAGAGCAGGGCTTTACTTATTTTGATACGGCATACCCTTATCATGGAGAACAATCGGAAAGCGCAGTAAAGCGCTGCCTTGTAGACCGATATCCCAGAGAGCGGTATATTCTGGCGGATAAAATGCCCATCTTGCGAGTGAAGTCCCCGGAGGAATATCCAAGGTATTTTGAAGAACAGCTGCGTCGCTGTGGAGTGGAATATTTTGATGCCTGTGTTATATTAGGGACAATTTAGGAAAACCCAGCAAAATCAAGGGGTTGCGCTAACTTGTCCCCTTATTTTTTGAACGGAATCACCGCATTTCTGATCTCTGTCTTGGAGATTATACTTATATTGTTGGCCAGCGATATGAAAGTCTGATAGCCTTTTGATGTGTGTCCAATACCGAAATGGTTAAAATTGTATTTCTGTGCCACGGCACCACAGCGGATAGCCGGGATTTATCGGCACTTGTGGGGCAAAACGGGGCAAAGTGCGGCTTTCCAGATGGCGGGATACTACGGTTTTACTACGATTGAGGAAACGAAAAAAAGAGCCTGCATTTCAAGCCCTTTTCCCGTGATTTTAAGACATCTGTGGCGGCTCCGTAAACAGCCGTTTTTCCAAAAGCATCTCCCTGCAGTCGGAAAAGCCAAGCAGGTAGGCGAGCATCCCATACCGGGATCAATAGCACAAGTGCT
>JAAUZS010000156.1 GCA_014804495.1 Lachnospiraceae bacterium | reverse complement strand
CCAAGAAAGGAAGCCGACATACCTATTGCTCCATCATTATACAGCTTAAGCAACAAGATGGATAACTCCTTACTGGCTGTAAGGGATATTAACCATAAATATATTGTAGTAGAAAGGAGTATGGTTATTGATATGAAGTTTACCAAAATGCATGGCTGTGGTAATGATTATGTTTACATAAACGGATTTGAAGAGAAAATAGCGCAGGAAGATAAGCCTGAACTGGTGCGTAAATTCAGCGACAGACATTTCGGAATCGGCGGGGACGGTGTGATTTTTATTAATCCGTCTGATGATGCGGATTTTGAAATGGAAATGTATAATGCGGATGGCAGCAGGGCAGAGATGTGCGGAAACGGAATCCGCTGCGTGGGAAAATATGTGTATGATAAAGGATTGACGGATAAGACAAACGTCAGCATTGTAAGTTGTGGCAAAATAAAATATCTGGAGCTTTTCGTAAAGGATGGAAAAGTGAATACCGTCAAAGTCAATATGGGGACTCCTGAATTGAATGCAGATAAGATTCCTGTAATAGTAGACGGAATAAAAGAACCGGTAGTTAGTGATGCGATTATCGTGCAAGGGAAAGAATATAAAATGACATGCGTGTCAATGGGTAATCCTCATGCTGTCATATTTATGGATGATGTGGAGAATCTGGAAATTGAACAGATTGGACCGTATTTTGAAAAACATGAACGGTTCCCCAAGAGAATAAATACGGAATTTGTAAAAGTTCTGGACAGGAAGCATGTGCAGATGCGCGTATGGGAAAGAGGGACAGGAGAGACTCTCGCCTGTGGAACTGGCTGCTGCGCTACGGTTGTTTCATGCGTTTTGAACGGTTTAACGGATGAAATTGTGAGTGTTAAGACGCTGGGCGGTGAAATTGAAATCGAATGGGACAGGGAAGCGAATCTGGTCTATATGACAGGTCCTGCCGAGATGGTTTTTGATGGAGAGCTTAGTAACTGACTATATTAAAATTAGGTTGAGAGGAGCATGGAATTAAAATGGTAAAAGTAAATGATAATTATTTAAAACTGCCGGGCAGCTATCTTTTTTCTACGATTGGTAAGAAAGTAAATGCATATGCGCAGGCAAACCCGGATAAGAAGATTATCCGCTTGGGAATTGGAGATGTGACACAGCCTTTGTCTCCGGCAGTCATAAGTGCGCTGCATGGAGCAGTAGACGAGATGGCGGATGCCAAGACATTCCGCGGGTATGCGCCGGATTTGGGATATGAATTCTTAAGGACCGCCATTGCAGATAACGATTATAAGGCCAGAGGTTGTGATATTGATGCAGATGAAATTTTTGTATCTGACGGTGCAAAGTGTGATTCAGGAAATATCCAGGAAATTTTCAGCATAGATAATAAGATTGCAGTCTGTGACCCGGTATACCCTGTGTATGTGGATACCAACGTTATGGCGGGCAGAACCGGAACCTATGATGAAAAAACCGGAAATTGGAGCGATGTAATTTATATGCCATGCACGGCAGAGAATAATTTTGCTCCGGAACTGCCTAAGGAAGTACCGGATCTGATTTATCTGTGCTTCCCTAACAATCCGACAGGTTCCACTATCACGAAAGCGCAGCTTCAGGAGTGGGTTGATTATGCCAATAAAAACGGTTCAGTTATTATTTATGATGCGGCATATGAGGCGTATATTTCAGAAGAAGACGTACCGCATACTATTTATGAGTGTGAGGGATCAAGAACCTGCGCGATAGAACTCCGCTCGTTTTCCAAGAATGCCGGATTCACAGGAGTACGTCTGGGATTCACCGTTATTCCTAAAGAACTGAAAGTCGGTGATACATCTTTACACGCACTCTGGGCAAGACGGCACGGAACTAAATATAACGGAGCGCCTTATATCATACAGAGAGCGGGAGAAGCGGTCTACTCTGAAGCCGGTAAAAAGGAAACAAAAGAGCTGGTTGCTTATTATATGAAGAACGCAAAATACATTCTGGATGGTTTGAAATCCGCAGGCTACACCGTATCGGGCGGAGTTAATGCTCCTTATATCTGGCTGAAAGCGCCAAAGGGTATGACGAGCTGGGAATTTTTCGATTATCTGCTGGAAAATGCTAATGTGGTCGGTACACCGGGCTCCGGCTTCGGACCAAGCGGTGAGACTTACTTCAGGCTGACAGCATTTGGAAGCTATGAAAACACGGTAGAGGCGGTTGACCGATTGACAAAAATGTAACTGAAAGGTATTCTTATCTGTAATACAGGTAAGAATATTTTTTTGAAGTAACTCCCATTGGATATACTTCAAGAGAGAAACTGCGGAAGGAAAGGAATACATATGACGGACATACAGTTTGAAGCCGCCATGATAAAAATCAGGCAGGGAGATAAAGACGGGCTTCGGGAAATTTATGAAGCATATATAGGACTGATTTACGCTATTGTGAAAGATGTCCTGCAAAGTAAAGAAAATGCGGAAGATGTGACAAGCGAGTTTTTTATAAAGCTATGGGACAGGGCGGATACATACCAAAGCGGCAGAGGACATAAAGCGTGGCTGACAACGATTGCCAGAAATATGGCAATCGACTATCTGCGAAAATACAGAAGGGAAGAAGTAAGCGAACTTATTGACGACATTGAGTCTGAGCGCTTTCCCGGACAGGAAGCGGAACAGAACAGTCCGGTTGAGCAGGAAGTCATTGCAGATGTGACTATTAAAGAAGCTTTATCGGGACTTAAAGAAAAGGAACGTCAGATTATAAATTTGAAAATTCTGGGTGAGATGACATTTCAAGAGATAGCGGGAGTATTGCATATTCCCCTCGGTACTGTGACCTGGAGATATCAGAATGCGGTGAAAAAACTAAGGAGGTGCGGTTATGGAACGGGATTTTAAACAGGAATTCATAGAGCTTAAGCAAAACGAAATACCGGACTTGTGGAATCGGATTGAAGCCGGACTCTCCGAGAAAAAAGTAACTGCATCTGTTCCTGAAAAAGCGGATTCTTCATTAAAAAATATAAATTGGAGAAGATGGGGGACTCTGGCAGCGGCATGTCTGTGTGTGGCAATCATTATTCCGGCGATTGCCTTAAGAAGCGGAAATGATAGCAGTCATAGCTATTCCGGTGGTCATTCTGACGGAAATATGTCGAATAGTGCTCCGATGGATTATAGTACGGAAGATTATGCGACGTCGGATGAGCCGGAAATGAACGGAAGAGGCAGTGATGGAGCATCATCGTCGGCAGATGCAGGTGGTATATATTACGAACACGAGGCAGAAACGGACAGGGCTGATGACTGGGATAACAGTAATTCCGGAGTAGCGGGTGATATGGAAATGTCGCAGGAAAGCAGCAATGCAGAAACGCCAAGCGAAGCAGAAAATACATCTGAAACGGCAAAGGCAGATAAAGATGCTCAGGCAGAAAACAATGAAACCATAAAGGGTTTAGATTTGCAAGACGGGCAGAAAATAGAAGGCGTATTGGTTCAGATTGTTGATACTGAGTTTGCTGAGTTTTCCGGTGAAGAGATAATATATCAGGCAATTGTGCTTGAAACGGATGCAGATGCAGTTTTAATGAAAAATATGCAGATAGAAATCGTATATGTTTTTGATTTTGAACATGATTCCTTAAGCATGATAAAAAATAAATTTATGAAAGAAAGAGAAAGCTATGAAGTTAATCTATGCTTTGAACAGGATAGACTGGTTGTAACCGACGTGTCAAAAGCAGATTGACAGCTGAATATTAAAAAAATAAAAATTTTTCAAAAAATTGCCATAAATACATTCCTCCCCATTCGTATCTTTTGTATAAGCGATTGATAAACGATATCGCGGTATAGCAAAAAGGGAGGAATGTTTTATGAAAAAAAATATGAAAAAGAGGTCTGTTTGTTTAATAATGGCTATGATGATGGCTTGCAGCATGATGTCGGGCTGTGGAAGTTCCGCTTCCGGAACATCACATAGTATGAATGAGTCTACGGTCGGAACGGCAGCGGATAATGAATATGACGGGCAGGCATCATATGCGCCTACAGCGCAAGCACCGTCAGAAGCTTCAGCGGGAGGAGATTATGATACGGGAAGTGCAGCTGCCGAAGCTGAAAGCAGTGACTATGAGTACAATAGTGCAACTAACGACGCAACTTCAAAGTCAGATATGTTTTATGGCTATACTGATGAATATGATTGCTATCCTGATTATTCATACAACCCGAATACGGAAGAATATAATGCCATAGATGAAATGGGTTTCACTTCCGTAGCCCTAAGTCCGCTTTCCACATTCTCTGCGGATGTGGATACTGCGTCATACAGTAATCTGCGAAGGATGGTTGAGGACGGTTACAGTCTGGAAGATATACCTGACGGTGCTGTCAGAATTGAAGAGCTTCTCAACTACTTCAATTATGATTATGCCGGGCCGAAAAAGGGAGAACCGTTTGGCGTGACGACACAGATTGCGGACTGCCCATGGAATGAAAATACCAAAATTGCCATGATTGGTCTGAAAACTATGGATATAGATTTTTCGGAAACTCCGGCGTCTAATCTTGTATTTTTGCTGGATGTTTCAGGTTCCATGTATTCGGAAGATAAACTTCCTCTGCTGCAAAAATCCTTTTCACTTCTTACAGAGGAACTTACTGAAAAAGATAAAGTCTCCATTGTTGTTTATGCAGGGGAAGACAGAGTTGTTATGGAAGGAGTAAGCGGAAGCAGCCATAAGGAGATTACCGAAGCGATTAACAGTCTGGAAGCGGGCGGTTCGACAGCCGGAAGCGCCGGAATCATCACTGCATATAAAATCGCAGAAAAATACTTTATAAAAGGTGGAAACAACAGAGTTATTCTGGCGACAGATGGTGATTTGAATGTGGGACTGACTACGCAGGAAGAGCTGGAAAATCTGATAACCAAGGAAAAAGAATCAGGCGTATATCTGTCCGTACTTGGTTTTGGCAAAGGGAATATCAAAGACAATAAGATGGAAACACTTGCCGACAAAGGAAACGGAAACTATTCTTATATAGATTCACTGACGGAAGCAAAGAAGGTTCTGGTAGAAGAAATGGGAGCAACGCTTGTTACGGTGGCTGAGGATGTAAAATTTCAGGTAGAATTCAATCCGGCAGTAGTAGCGGGATATCGCCTCATCGGATATGAGAACAGACAGCTTGCAGAACAGGATTTTGCTGATGACACTAAAGACGCGGGTGAAATCGGAGCAGGACATACGGTTACTGCATTATATGAAATAGTAACAACGGATGCGACTGCAACTTATTCGGGAACAACCCTGAAATATGCAACGGGAAACGAACTTCCGGATGATGAATGGTTCACGGTCAATGTCAGGTATAAAAAACCGGGAACAGATAATAGTCTTCTGTTATCGTATCCTGTAGATAAAGAGGTGTATGTGGAAAATCCAAGCAACGATATGCAGTTCGCTATGGCAGTGGCGGAGTTCGGTCTGGTAGTAACAGACAGCTCATATAAAGGTGATGCGACGATGCGAAGCGTAATTGACAGGCTTAAAGGCATTGACACAAAATCGGATGAATATAAAGATGAATTCTGCTATCTGGTCAGAAGACTGGAAAAAAATTAAGACAGCCATGTATTTTTTTCAGTACAATTATTGCATTTTCGCTTTGCCTGTGATATATAATAAATATAAATGCGTTGAAAGAGACTCGCTTTATGGAAAACGACAGGAATACGGCGTCACCGACTGAGAGCGCTGTTTGTGGGAAGTAAAGACTGGGAACACTCCGGAGCAGATTATCTGAACCATCAGGTGTATGGAGGATATATACATTATCATATATCATATGGAAGATGCTAGGGTAATACGTGAACATGCGTTAAATGTAAAAGTGGGCAGGGCGATAAAACATCTTGATGGAGATGGCGGCTTGTCAATGCGGGTGGTACCGCGGGTAAGAGAGATTATCCGTCCCGGAATACAGAAAATGTATTCCGGGGCTTTTTTATTGTAGGTAACGAAAACTCGGCGCAGCAGAATACCTATTAAAGAAAGTCCCGGAATCTACAAGACAGAAAGGGGCATAATTATGGAAAAGAAAACAGGAAACATTTACAGAGAGGTTACGCTGCAAAACATTGGTGAGAAAGATATCGGCAGAGAATTAAAAGTTGCCGGCTGGGTAGAGAATATACGTGACCACGGCGGCGTATCTTTCGTAGATTTACGTGATATGTACGGAGTATTACAGGTTGTTATGCGTGATACCACCCTTCTTAATGGATTATCCAAGGAAATGTGTATTTCCATAGATGGTCTTATTGAGAAGAGGGATGAAGAAACTTATAATCCTAAGATTCCTACCGGGACGATTGAGCTGGAGGCACATAAGGTAGAGATTCTCGGCAAGGTATATAAACAGCTTCCTTTTGAAATCATGACGTCTAAGGAAACAAGGGAAGACGTACGGCTTAAATACCGCTATCTGGATTTGAGAAATAAAAAGGTAAAAGATAACATCATATTCCGTTCACAGGTAATTAGCTTCCTTCGTGAGAAAATGACGGAAATGGGATTTTTGGAGATTCAGACGCCGATTCTTTGTGCTTCATCTCCTGAGGGGGCCAGAGATTATATAGTTCCATCCAGAAAGTATAAGGGAAAGTTTTATGCTTTGCCGCAGGCTCCGCAGCAGTATAAGCAGCTTCTGATGGCGTCAGGCTTTGACAAGTATTTCCAGATTGCACCATGCTTCCGTGATGAGGACGCACGCGCAGACCGTTCGCCGGGCGAATTTTATCAGCTTGATTTTGAGATGAGTTTTGCAACACAGGAAGATGTTTTCAGGGCCGGTGAAGAAGTGTTGTCAGCAGCTTTTGAAAAATTTGCACCGGAAGGCTTTGAAGTAACGAAAGCGCCATATCCGATTATAAGCTATAAGCAGGCTATGCTTGAGTTCGGTACTGATAAACCGGATTTGAGGAATCCGCTTAGAATTATTGATTTAACAGACTTTTTTGGTAAATGTACATTCAAGCCTTTCCTTAATAAGACGGTACGCGCGATAAAAGTCCATGCGGATATGTCCAAAGGCTTCCATGAAAAGCTGCTTGATTTTGCAACAGGTATGGGAATGGGAGGACTTGGATATCTGGAAGTGGGAGAAGATATGTCCTACAAAGGACCGATTGATAAATTTATCCCCGAAGGGTTGAAAAAGGAACTTGCATCCTTGGCTGACCTTGCTTCCGGCGATACTATTTTCTTTATTGCGGATAAAGAGGAAAGAGCGGCTTACTATGCGGGACAACTGCGTAAGGAACTGGGTGAGCGTTTGGAACTGGTTGAGAAAAATGCTTACCGTTTCTGCTACGTGAATGATTTTCCGATGTTTGAATTGAACCCTGATACGAAGCAGATTGAATTTACACATAATCCGTTTTCCATGCCTCAGGGAGGATTAGAAGCGTTAAATACCAAGGACCCGCTTGATATTCTTGCATATCAGTATGATATTGTATGTAACGGTGTGGAGCTTTCTTCGGGAGCTGTCCGCAACCATGATATGGAGATTATGGTGAAAGCCTTTGAAATTGCAGGCTATGATGAAGAAACCCTGAAAAGTAAATTCGGCGCGCTTTACAACGCATTCCAGTATGGAGCGCCGCCGCACGCTGGTATGGCTCCGGGCGTGGATCGAATGATAATGCTTCTGCGTAACGAGGAAAACATCAGGGAAGTCATAGCTTTTCCGATGAGCGGCACGGCACAGGATTTCATGTGCGGCGCGCCAAATGATGTAACGGAGCAGCAGCTTAGAGAAGTTCATATTAAAATAAGGTAAGTTGCCATTTCTAATAAGAATAAATTGCAGAAAGGAAGAAATTCAATGGCCAATATAATAAGTGACGAGACCATAGAATATGTCGGTATTCTGGCTAAGTTGGAGCTTTCGGAGAGTGAGAAAGAGCAGGCAAAGAAGGATATGGGCAGAATGTTAGACTACATTGATAAGCTTGGCGAACTGGATACGGAAGGCGTGGAGCCGATGTCGCATGTGTTTCCGGTACAGAATGTTTTCAGAGAGGATGTCGTAACAAACGTTGATACAAGAGAACAGCTGTTATCTAATGCACCGGAGCAGAAAGACGGGATGTTTGCGGTTCCGCGGACGTTTGAATAGGTGATAGTCAATTGCATAATTAAGGTTTTCAAGACGTCCGTTGTACAATATAGACAAATCAACGCAGGCACGCTCGTGCTACAGTTCAGTCGCAGCGGTACTAAGCTCGAAAGAACCTCGCTAAGTACCGGCGACCTCACAGTACCTGCTTATGATATTGTTTATATTGTACAACTAGGTTTTGGAAATATGTAGTTTAGGAATCGAATATTGAATAGTAGATTAGGAAAGGAATAAATGGTGTATGAGTCTACTTAATATGACTGCGGTAGAGTTGGCGGCAGCAATTAAAGAAGGAAAGGTAACGGCAGTGGAGGCGGTAAAGGAGAGTCTTGAAAGGATAGAGGAGAAGGAATCGCTGTATCACTGTTATGTGACGATTGATAAGGAAGCGGCGCTTGCACAGGCGGAATCAGTGCAGGCGAAAATTGAGGCAGGGGAGATTAGCTCTCCTTTGGCGGGAGTGCCGGTGGCAATAAAAGATAACATGTGTACGGAAGGAATGCTGACAACGTGTTCTTCCAAAATCCTTGGGAACTTTGTACCGGCTTATTCTGCCGAGGCGGTGCTGAATCTGCAAAAAGCGGGTGCGGTGATTCTCGGAAAAACAAATATGGACGAGTTTGCAATGGGTTCCACTACGGAGACATCTGCATTCGGAGTGACGAAGAACCCATGGAATCCCGAACATGTGCCGGGAGGTTCCTCAGGCGGTTCTGCGGCGGCAGTGGCAGCAGGCGAGTGCTTTTATGCGCTTGGTTCCGACACCGGTGGATCGATCAGGCAGCCGGCGTCTTTCTGCGGTGTGGTAGGAATGAAGCCTACTTATGGAACGGTGTCCCGCTACGGACTGATTGCTTATGGTTCTTCATTGGACCAGATAGGTCCTCTGGCGCAGGATGTAACAGACTGTGCGGCAATTCTGGAAGCGATTGCGTCCCATGATGAGAAAGATTCTACTTCTATAGACAGGAAGGATACGGATTTCACGAAAGCTTTAGTAGATGACGTGAAAGGAATGAGAATCGGCATCCCGAATGATTACTTCGGTGAGGGACTGGATACCGAGGTAAAAGACGCTGTGCTGAAGGCAGCTAAAACTCTTGAAGAAAGAGGCGCTGTCGTGGAGCGTTTTGATTTAAGTCTGGTGGACTATGCGATACCTACTTATTATACAATAGCGGCGGCTGAGGCAAGCTCCAATCTTGAGCGTTTCGATGGAATCAAGTACGGATATCGTACTAAGGACTATGCCGGACTTCATAATATGTACAAAAAATCCCGTTCCGAAGGGTTCGGAGAAGAAGTAAAACGGCGCATAATGCTGGGTTCATTTGTTTTAAGTTCTGGATATTATGACGCATATTATCTGAAAGCATTGAAAGTTAAAGCGTTGATTAAGAAGGCTTTTGATGAAGCTTTTGAAAGATTCGACATAATCTTAGAGCCTGCGGCGCCGACGACTGCGCCTAAGCTTGGTGCAAGTCTGGCGGACCCGATTAAAATGTATCTGGGAGATATTTATACTATTGCTGTGAATCTTGCAGGTCTGCCGGGCATCTGCCTGCCCTGCGGAAAAGACAAGGCTGGTCTTCCGATCGGTCTACAGCTGATTGGCGATTGCTTTCAGGAAAAGAAGCTGATTCAGACAGCTTACACCTATGAAAAGGCAAGAGGATCATTTCCGGTTGCAGCAAAGGAGGTACGCTGATATGGCAAAAGAGTATGAAACCATCATCGGTCTGGAAGTTCATGTAGAACTTGCAACCAAAACTAAGATTTTCTGTGGCTGTTCCACTGCATTCGGAGGAGAACCCAATACACATACCTGTCCCGTATGTACCGGTATGCCGGGGTCTTTGCCGGTATTAAATAAACAGGTCTTAGAATATGCGATTGCGGTCGGACTTGCAACAAACTGTGATATTACAAGGTATGGTAAATTCGACCGAAAGAATTACTTTTATCCCGACAACCCGCAGAACTATCAGATATCCCAGCTTTATCTGCCGATTTGCAGAAACGGCGGCGTAGAGATTGAGACTGAGGAAGGCGGAAAGAAGACTGTCGGAATTCATGAAATTCACATGGAGGAGGACGCCGGAAAGCTTATTCATGATGAATGGGAAGATTGTTCTTTGGTGGATTATAACCGTTCAGGCGTTCCGCTTATTGAAATAGTATCAGATCCAGATATGAGAAGCGCGGAGGAAGTGATTGCATATCTGGAAAAGCTGCGCCTGATTATCCAGTATCTTGGCGCTTCCGACTGTAAATTGCAGGAAGGTTCCATGAGAGCGGACGTCAATCTGTCCGTGCGCGAGGTGGGAGCAGAAGAATTCGGCACCAGAACGGAGATGAAGAATCTGAATTCCTTCAAGGCAATTGCAAGGGCTATCGAGGGCGAAAGAGAGCGTCAGATAGATTTGATAGAAGAAGGAAAAGAAGTTATACAGGAAACCAGAAGATGGGATGATACAAAAGGTGAATCCTATGCCATGAGGAGCAAGGAAGACGCCCAGGACTATCGTTACTTTCCTGACCCTGACCTGACGCCCATAGTGGTAAGCGAAGAAATGCTGGCTGAAATTAAGTCGAGGCAGCCTGAGTTCCGCACTGAGAAAATGGCGCGTTATAAAGAAGAGTACGGCATTCCCGATTATGATATCGACATTATTACAGGCGCAAAGCATATGGCTGATTTATTTGAAGAAACGGTAGCTATCTGTAATCAGCCTAAGAAAGTATCCAACTGGCTGATGGGCGAAACGATGCGCCTGATGAAAGAGAAAGAAGTGGATGCCGAAGATTTAAGTTTTTCACCTGCAAATCTCGCAAAGCTGATTGCACTCGTTGACAGTAAGGCAATCAACAGTTCGGTAGCCAAAGAGGTCTTCGAGGTTATGTTCGAGCAGGATATCGATCCTGAGAAGTATGTGGAAGAAAAGGGATTGAAAACCGTCAATGATGAAGGCGCGCTTCGCAAAACGATAGAAGATGTGATAGCAAATAATCCGCAGTCCGTGGAGGATTATCATAATGGGAAAGAGAAAGCGATTGGTTTTCTGGTTGGGCAGACGATGAAGGCTATGAAGGGGAAGGCGGATCCGGGGATGGTTAATCGGATTCTTAAAGAGATACTGTAAAAGGTGGAGCAGAGAAATCTGCTCCTGTTTCATATTCTAATGAAATTTATTGATTTTTCAATAAAAATACTGCATAATTAAAAAGAAAATACAGAGTAGAAAATATAAGAAGAGGTAAATGGATTGGAAGATTTAATCCAGCTGGATTCATATCCAGTGCAGATAGCATTAAGATTACTTTTACAGGATAAAACAACTAAGAAAAATATTATATGGGCAACGGATTCCTACGCTTCTTTTGGTGAGACTTATACGGATCAAAGTCAGATAACAGAGAATCAGCTAAAAAAGATGAATTATAGAATGATTCAACCGCGAATATCGAAAGATATGGAACAGCAGACGCAACGAACCAGAAAGAGTGCAGAAGTATTTACTCCGGCTTGGATATGTAACAAGATGAATAACTTTTGTGATGAAGAATGGTTCGGTTATAAAGATGTTTTTAATAGACAGGCTGAGCATGAGTGGATTTCTACAGAAGATAAAATAAGGTTTCCTGATGGAAAGGTTTGGGAAGATTATATAGATTCTAGGCGATTGGAAATAACATGTGGAGAAGCACCATACCTGGTTTCAAGATATGATGCTTCAACAGGAGAAATGATTGACATTCATAAACGGATTGGGATTCTTGATCGGAAACTTCGAGTCGTGAATGAAAATACAATAGATGAAATAGAATGGATGAAATGGACTATACGAGCGTTTCAGAGCGTATATGGGTATGAATATCAAGGGGATAATCTATTAATTGCGCGAATTAACTTACTAATGACTTTTGTAGATTATATGGATAATAAGTGGCACAGACAACCGGATAAAGTGGAACTTAGGAAGATTGCCAATGTTATCAGCTGGAATATTTGGCAGATGGATGGACTAAAGGGAACGGTTCCTATGGGAGTTTTGAAGGAAGAATATCATCAGATGTCGTTGTTTGAGTCATTTCAGGAAATAGAGGAAGATAATGAAGATCCAGAAGTACAATGTAAGATATATGACTGGAGGAAAGAAGTATCCGTTTTATATTCTGAAATGGAAAAAACAAGATAAAAGTTTGTGGCAATATTGTTCGGATAAATAAATGTTTGGATGTTATGAAAATGAAGCAGATGATAAAATAACATTTTAGTAGAGAGGTGCTTTTGTGAAACGCAATTTATTAGAACAAGTATACAGTATTTTGGAGTATGATAAGGGCGACTTAGTTTCTTTACTGTCTTCCAATATGCGGGCAAATGACAGATTAGATATAGGGGAATGGTTGTCTTCGTGTTACAAAATTAATAAAAAATCAAAAAATTTTTCTATTGATTCTGTATTTTTTCTCAAAGACAATCCCGCAGTTATTTTTGGGGTGTGTTTTTCTAATGTTCAAAAGGACTTTGAACAGGCATATATTAATGTATGGAATTTGGCGCGTCCTCAGTATTTCTTTTTTGAGATAAATGGTGAATTACGGGTATATGATTTTTCAATGCAGATGAAAATTTGTAAAGGTGAAAAAATCATTCCGGAACCAATTGCAATTGTAAAGACAGCGAATGATATATTGCAGAAATTACAAAACCTTTCGCGAAATAAAATTGAGGCAGGAATAGCAACACTTAGCGAAGGAAGTAAAAAAAATAAAGCGGATGGCACATTAATTAATGATATTAAAAAAGTACGTGCAGAATTAATGAATATGGGGCTTGATGATGAGAAGGTAAAATATGCCCATTCTATTATGGGACGTTCTATATTTATACGGTATTTAGAGGATAGAGGAATACTGACAAATGAATATTTTGAGAATTTGGCTTCACAGAATAGAGAATGGAAAAAAATTTTAGAGCAGTCATTAGATAACTGCCTCATGATGGATAGTGAGTCAAATGTTAATTATATTAAGTGCTTAAGAAATAAGGAATTTACATATGCATTATATAAGAAACTGTCACAGGATTTTAATGGAGATATGTTTCCGATTGATGAAATAGAAGAAAGCATTATTCTACCTGAGCATTTAATAAAAATATCAGATTTTTTGCAAGGAATATTTGATGAACGGTTGAGATTATTCTTTTGGGCATATCGATTTGACATTATTCCTATGGAGCTGATAAGTAATCTATACGAAGAATTTTATCATAAACAAAGTAATGGCAAAGATACAGGGACACATTATACGCCGTTATCTTTGGTCGAACTCATGGTGAAGCAAACACTTACGATTGAAATATTAGAGAAATCACCAATTGTTCTCGACCCTTGTTGTGGTTCGGGTGTTTTTCTTGTGGAATCATTTAAGCGCATTGTAAGGTTTCACATGATTAAAAATGAAGGAAAGCTATTAAAGTATGAACAATTAAAAAATATTTTAAAAACCCAAATTCGTGGTATTGAGCGAAATGAAGAGGCACTAAGGGTAGCTGCATTTAGTTTATATGTTGCTTTTCTCGATTTTCAAGATCCCCCTTCTATTCTGGAGCAAATGAAAAAGAATAAGTATTTACCTAATTTGAAGTGTGACGAGTCTAAGTCGTCGTCTTTGAACATTTTATTATGTGCAGATGCTTTTACAGATGAAGCAGATTTGTTTGCAAAAAAAAGTAGTGTAAATATTATTATTGGCAACCCGCCGTGGGAAAAGGCTGATAAATTTGCTTTAGAATGGTGTATGTCAAAGGGATTGCCAATTGGAGATAAAGAATGCTCACAGGCATTTATTTGGCGTGCAATAGAATGGGTTGAACAAAAAGGGCTTATTTCGCTACTGCTTCCAATAGGTATATTTTCTAAAAATGGTTATCAGCAGAGTAGAGCGTTTAGAGAAAAATGGCTAAGTCAAAATACGTTATTACAGATTATTAATTTTGCTCATTCGAGAGATATATTCTTTAAAAATGCGATTGCACCGTTTGCAACGGTGTTATTCTGTCCTAAAGAACCATCCGATGATAATTATGTATCTTATTGGTCAGTTAAGATGAATTCTGAAAATATAAAGTATCAATATATCATTTTAGGGAAATCTGATATGCATTATATAAGGCAGAGCGAGCTTTTGGAATATAAATATGCATGGAAAACATTATGGTGGGGAAGACTTTCAGATTTAGATTTGATTAAAAAGCTGGAAACAAATGTTTCATTGTCAGACTGTATACAAAATACAGAGATAGTAATTAGGCAGGGATTTACTCTGGGTAAAGGAAAGACAAAAAGTGTCGAAAAAGTGTCTTCATTGAAGTGCCTATCAGTAGAAAATTTAGTTGCTTATGGAGACATAAATAAATTTCTGACGGAAGAGAGACCTACAGAGATGCATAGAAATTTTAGCAGTTTTGATATGTTTGAAGGCAATAGGATTATTGTGAAGCGTGGCATATCAAAGAAAGGAGAAACCAGAGGTGAAATTGTAGCAAGGGTTGAAAATGAACCGTTTTCTTTTACAACCAGTATTCATTGCATCAAAATTAAAAATGAGGATGATTCTTTGATGAAAAGTATTTGTGCTATATTGCTATCTTCTGTAGCTAAGTATTATTTCTTTTTAACCTGCAGCGGTTGGGGAATGTGGCATGATGAGATTCACCTTGATGAGTTAAAGCAATTTCCTATTCCGAGTTTGGTGGGTAAAAAAGAAAATAAATATGTAGAAAAACTGGCGTTGCTCATGGATGAAATTAAAAAGTATGAAGACATTACTTTTTTTACACCGATAAATAATAATCAGCGTAGTATTAAGGAAATCAAAGAAGACATTGATGAGATTACTTATGATTTATACCAATTAACAGAGAATGAACGTGATTTGGTAAAGGATATGTGTTCATATGGTTTGGATTTATTTTACAAAAAGTCTGATAGTTATGCAATGAAGAAAATACCAGATATTGTAGATGGATTTTGCGGTGTCGAATCAAACTTGCAGGGAAAAAATCATCCAATATATAAGTATATCGAAAAAATTGTATCTTCAATAAATGGATATTTATCAGAAATTGATGCAGAGTTAGAATGGAGAATTTATCGTTCAAAGGGGCTTATAGCAATATTGTTTTTGAGTAAATACAAAAGTGCGCCCGTTGACGAGGATTTTGAAAATGATAGCGAATGGGAAACAGCATTAGATAAGTTTGAAGAATTGAGCCAGCAAAGAGTGACGGATAATATTTACATAGAAGGTTCATTTGTTGGGGTTTCGGAAACCTGTATAGTGGTGATCAAAAAAGATGAACAGAGGAACTGGACTGCAAGTAAAGCATGGGATGACTTGAATTCTATCTTACTGAAAATAGCTGATAAACGATTATTGGAGGTGGATACGAATGAATAGACCAAGCCTTTATTCTATTAATATATGGGCACAGTGGGAACGTGGTATATTGCAAATTATGACCGAAGCGTTATCTCAGTTAAATAATTATGTCGATACGGATTATACGGAAAATGATATAACTGTAGAACTACATAAAATAATACTCCATGTTAGATTTTGTAATCAGCAAATAGCCTTTGGGAATATTATGCTTCAAACACAAAATCAACCATTGAATGCTTTGGGGGAGCAGGAAGAGCAAACAAGACTTCGCAAAAAGCCGGATATACAGTGGGTTTTTAATG
>JAAUZS010000155.1 GCA_014804495.1 Lachnospiraceae bacterium | reverse complement strand
TCCTCAATTAAAAATCCGTTCCTGCCATCAGTAATTCCTTCTGCTGCACAGCTTTCCTTTATAAGAACGCTGGCAAGACCGCATGCTGCCGCTTCCCTGACCACAATCCCGTTGGTATCATATGTTGAGGGAAATAAAAAGAGGTCCGCACGTGTATTCCATGCCCGAAGTACGTCCCTGTCATAAATTGCACCTGTAAAAATTACCTGTTCAGGTTTTAAAAGTTTAGCTGCCATTTCCTTAATTTCGTCTTCATCAGGACCGCTTCCGATACAGACAAAACGAAAATCAATATTATCATTATTTAATTTTGCTAAAGCTTCTAAGATAAGCGGTATACCTTTATATTTTACAATACGCCCGACAAACATAAATACGGGCAGATCAGATGGAAGGTCGAAATTCTTTGTCACCTCTGCAACTGTCTTAGCGTCAACACGCCCTTTGTCAAAATCAACGCCGTTATGGGCAACTCGGTAGTCACCCTCATAACCTAAAGATTTCAGATTCTCACCTGCGCCCTTGCTGACAACCCATATTTCATCACATGACGCAATATTCTCAACAATAGTTTTGGCAGCCTCCTTTTGCAGAAATTTAGCCTTTACCGCTCTGGCAATGTCAATATCAAATTTTGTATGATAAGTAAAAACAATTGGCGCATCTGTTCGATATCTGATCATCCTTGCCATAACTGTAGATGAAAACGGGCAATGGCTGTGAATAATATCGGGAGCAAAATCGGAAAGCTCTTTAAGTTCAGAAACGGCAAAGGGATTGCCCGTGCGATAACCGTCTACCAAATGGGTTGTATCAATACTCTTATAAGGAATTACCGTATAAGAATATGATGAATAATCAGCATCAGGATACTTCGGCGTGGCAACAGCCACTTGCGCAAGTCCCTCATCCTGCATAATCTGCGCATAATTGATTACAACGTTTGCAACTCCATCTATTACAGGTGGAAATGAGTCATTTAAAAGACATACATTCATAAAAATATTCCCTTCTATAAAGAGGAGCCCACCAACCACTCCGGTGAACCCCTCAAAATCGTTCAAAAGTCCTTTGTCATCTACAACAGAATCTTCGCTTCGCGATTATTCTATTATCATGAATTCTGAATAGCCGCCTGTGCTGCCGCGAGTCTTGCGATAGGTACCCTGAATGGTGAGCAGGATACATAGGTAAGACCTACTTTGTGGCAGAACTCAACTGAAGACGGGTCGCCGCCGTGCTCACCGCAGATACCCAGTTTGATATCAGGTCTGACTGAACGTCCTTTTTCTGCTGCCATCTGAACTAACTGACCTACGCCGTTCTGGTCAAGTCTTGCAAACGGATCAGATTCATAAATCTTGTTCTTATAATAATCGCCTAAGAACTTGCCTGCATCGTCACGTGAGAATCCGAATGTCATCTGTGTCAGATCGTTGGTTCCGAATGAGAAGAACTCTGCTTCTTCTGCGATTTCATTTGCAAGAAGCGCTGCTCTCGGAATTTCAATCATAGTACCTACATGATATTTGATATCAGAGTTTTTCTCTTTCTTAACCTGCTCTGCTACTTCTACTACTACGTCTTTTACGAACTTCAATTCTTTCTTCTCGCCTACAAGCGGAATCATGATCTCCGGAACAATATCAAATCCTTTTTCCGCCTTGACTTCTATCGCAGCTTCCATAACAGCTCTGGTCTGCATCTTGGCTATTTCAGGATAAGTAACTGCAAGACGGCATCCGCGGTGTCCCATCATCGGGTTAAACTCATGAAGTGAATCGCAGATTTCCTGTACCTCTTCTGCTGTCATCATCATCTCTACTGCCAGGTCGTCAATATCATCTTTCTCAGTCGGTACGAACTCATGAAGCGGCGGATCTAAGAAACGGATTGTAACCGGTCTGCCTTCCATAACTTCATATAACGCTTTGAAATCTCCTTTCTGGAAAGGAATAAGCGCATTCAAAGCTTTTTCTCTCTGCTCAACGGTTCTCGCCAGAATCATCTGACGAATCTTAGGGATTCTGTCAGGCTCGAAGAACATATGCTCAGTACGGCACAGTCCGATGCCTTCCGCACCGTATTTTACAGCATTAGCAGCATCTGCGGGAGTATCTGCATTCGTACGAACCTGCAGTGTGCGGTACTCATCCGCCCAAGCCATAATACGTCCGAAATTACCGCTTACGGTAGCTTCTACTGTCTTAATATCGCCTTTATAAATCTTACCGGTTGAACCGTCTAAGGAAATGTAATCTCCTTCATGGAATACTTCTCCGCCCAACTGGAATACCTTATCCATTTCATTTATAGCTATGTCGCCGCAGCCTGATACACAAGCTGTACCCATACCACGGGCTACAACGGCTGCATGTGACGTCATACCGCCCCTTACGGTCAGAATACCTTCTGCTGCATGCATACCCTCAATATCTTCCGGTGAAGTCTCCAGACGTACCAGAATAACTCTTTCTCCTTTTTCATGTGCTGCCTTAGCTTCTTCTGCGGTGAAATATACCTTACCTGCAGCCGCACCGGGAGATGCCGGAAGCGCCTGTCCGATAACCTG
Organism: Lachnospiraceae bacterium; assembly: GCA_014804495.1. GTDB lineage: Bacteria > Bacillota > Clostridia > Lachnospirales > Lachnospiraceae > UBA3282. The sequence continues at coordinate 6,136 of JAAUZS010000155.1, read as the reverse complement.
TCCTGCTTTTAAAGCATCTGCATCAAAAGCGGGGTGCAAAAGCTGGTCTAAAGATTTAGCTTCAATCCTGAGTACAGCCTCCTGCGGTGTGATTTTTCCTTCATCTACAAGGTCGCATGCAATCTGGATTGCTGCCGGAGCAGTTCTCTTTCCGTTACGTGTCTGTAAGAAGAAAAGCTTTCCGTTTTCAATTGTAAACTCCATATCCTGCATATCGCGGTAATGTTCTTCAAGCTTGTTGGCAATTTCCATGAACTGCTTGAAGCATTCCGGTAAATCCTGCTCAAGTCTGGTAATCGGCTGCGGTGTACGAATACCGGCAACAACGTCCTCACCCTGAGCATTAATCAGATATTCGCCATAAATGCCCTTGGCTCCGGTAGAAGGATTTCTGGTAAAGGCAACGCCTGTTCCTGATGTGTCGCCCATATTACCGAATACCATAGCCTGTACGTTGACAGCAGTACCCCAGTCACCCGGAATATCATTCATTCTTCTATATACTATCGCTCTTTCATTATCCCATGAACGGAAAACAGCCTTAACAGCTTCCATCAACTGTACCTTAGGCTCCTGTGGGAATTCTTCACCCTTATTCTCCTTATAGATTGCCTTGAATTTTACGATGATTTCTTTCATATCATCCGCTGTAAGATCCGTGTCGTACTTAACGCCTTTTGACTCCTTAATCTCGTCCAAAATTCTTTCAAAATAAGATTTCGGGATTTCCATTACAACATCGGAAAACATCTGAATAAATCTTCTGTATGAATCATAGGCGAATCTTGGATTTCCTGTCTTTTTTGCAAAACCTTCAACTGCAATGTCCGTAAGTCCAAGATTTAGAATTGTGTCCATCATTCCCGGCATGGATGCTCTTGCTCCTGAACGAACAGATACTAAAAGCGGATTCTCGGTATCTCCGAACTTCTTGCCCTGTTTGCCCTCCAAAATCTCAAGCGCATCAAAAATCTGTTTCTTAATTTCCTCTGAAATCTGTTTACCGTTATTGTAATAATCTGTACATGCTTCCGTCGTAACAGTAAAGCCCTGTGGAATCGGCAGCCCCAGATTAGTCATCTCTGCAAGATTAGCCCCTTTTCCGCCCAGAAGATTACGCATATCAGCGTTACCTTCTTCAAATAAGTACACCCATTTTGCCATAGTTCTCTCCTTCTTTCATATAATCATAAATAGATGCTAGTAACTCTATCAATAAATATACCATATCTTTTGGCAATACGCACCATTTTTTTAATTATTTTCCAGTTAATTTTTTGCATTATCAGGAACAAAACTGTCGAAAATGAACAAATCAAAATCCTCTTTAAGACTTTCTAACTGCTTCTGACTTTTTACGGTCCATGCTACCGCCAGATTTCTATATAATTTCCGGCAGATTCTCCTTCCGGGTTCACTCTTGAACTGACAGTTATAGGCAATAAAATCCGGACCGGTAATGCAGTTAGTAAGAAGGTGTGTCAGCAGAAAATAAAATATATTCTTATAACTGCCATCCAGTCTGAAATTCGTAGACAACTGCCCTCTCATAACTTCCCTATGATTTCTGCGATACCATAGCAGGGCGAGCGGATTAAAAGATTCGATGCAGTAAACGCCTTCATATTCCGAGAGCATCTTATCCACGACCGGGCACAATGCCAGATTCGTCCACTCTATTTTCAGCTCCACTATCAACGGAACCTTACCTGCTGCCATCTCTAAAAATTCCTTAAGTGTCGGTATTTTTTCCTCTGTATCCAGCAAAGACAGCTGATGTAGCTGCTCATAAGTCATATCTTCAATTTTTCCTGATACGCCGCACATCCGTTCCAAGGTAAAATCGTGGAAAATAACCGGAATCCCGTCCTTAGTAAGCTGCACATCCAATTCTATTCCGTATCCGGCATCCACTGCCATCCTAAACGCTTTCATGGAATTTTCAGGCGCTTCGGTTTTGTTATTGTGCAGTCCGCGGTGTGCATATAATACTCCCATATAGGGGGTTTTTTGCGGTTTGTTGAATATACGCGGCATAATCATTAGGAAATATAGCAATAGTAGAATTATAATGCATATTGTTATTATTATAATTATTTTTGGGATTATCATACTTTTTTAATGCTGCCTTTCCAATGATGTATAAATTTACTGTGCCTTTTTCGAACTGAGATGGCAGATTGCACAAAATGTTCCCTTGCGCCTAACTTCAGAATATGGATTTTCTAAATATTCCGATGATGCTGTGAATGCAGGACGCAACCGCCCGCCATTCGCCGTCCGGGCTCAGTGCGGGCTTTTCGGGACATCCATGTCCCGAAATTGCTGGGTATCTAGTCGGAATATTAAGAAAATCACATATTCCTACGTAAGGCACTTCGCGAACATTTTGTGCAATCTGCCAGCAGTATTTTATATAAGTACATTTTGACACCTAATTTCTTTTAGATAATGTTTTTTTCAAAATGAAAACGCTTTTCTATCGCTTTCAAGTATCGCTCATTATGGCTTGCGGCAACAAGCATTGGGGCATAAGCATCCCTTCCGCTGATACGGAACATATAGGGGAAGTCTTTAAAATGTCTGTGATACTCGTGCGCAAAAGCAAGGATGCCTTCTTGAATTTTTTGGATTCTTTCTTTTTCTATTTCTTCTTTTTTCATATCTTCTTTTCCTATATTTTCGTTTGCCGTATTTTCAATATGCACTTGTTCAAAATTTAGAGTAATGTCTAGCTCTTCCAAATACCGAGAAGATTTCTCCCCTGTCTTTCTTTCATAAAAACCTGTAAACTGCGGTGTCGGTGATGACAGCAGAAGTTCCCAGAAGACATTATAGTCTTTATTAGGATCATGTTTCTTAAGCAGATCCCTGTTGTGGCTTTGGGAATACAGGTATGCTGCCAGTTTTCCTTTCTGCAAAAAGATTTCCGATGCATCCGGCTCTGCATTATGTATCGTATTGGTTCCGGCAATGATTCCGGTTACCTGACACGGAATTTTCCAGACTTTCTCTACCAGATGCGAAAGCGACATCGCCCCGCTTCCTGCCCAGCCGATATCCACTGCTGCCACCTTTTCGCAACTGTCAAGAACCTGCGTATAGTACTTCTTTGCCGCTGTAATTTGAGGCTCATATACTGCAAGTACCTGCTCCCATTTTGATTCAATAAACTGCTTAAGCAGACGCACATTTTTATCGGTAAGTTCTTCATCGGATTTTATATCCAACTGTTCCGTAAGACTATCCAGTTCCATAGAATGCAGTATCTGGGCAATCGTATATTTCTGATTTACCTTATGGTATAGAAATCTCCTGAAAAAATCATGCCTATCCTCATTTGCCATCAGTTTTACAGCCGCTTTTCTTGACCAGTAAACATATTCCGTGGAGTCATCAGGATAAAGGAAATCATAAACCTGCTTTAAAATATCTCCATCCCGTGACAAAAATAACAGTTTGTTAAGTCCATGATGATTATAATACTCATGGATAAAATTGCAATATCCAACTACAAAAAGTCCGCCATAAATGAAACCATACTCGTATTCCATTCCAAAAGAATGCAGTCCATTATAGAGATGGCTGCTCACAATCGCCCTATATGCGCTGCCTACGATAGCAGACATATCCATAGGCCGGTATAGCAGGACATTTTTATTGATATTAGGATATGGCAGAACGGTAATACCACATTTCCTTGCCATCTTATCATCACTTTGAGGATTGTCTCCGACATGCGCGATTGAAAGACCGCTAAAATCATTTATTACTTCATGGTATAAGCTGCCTTCGGCTTTGCTTTTATGATATGTATTTGATACATAAATTTTCTCTATCCCTGTAAATCCTGCATTTTCCAGAATCATCGCAATACAAATTTCGGGCAGGTACATGTCAGATACTATGATTAACTTCTTATTCATGGACTGGAGGTGCTTCCAGACTTCCAGCATGAACGGATTCGCATAGCAGAGCTTTTGCTCGATTTTCCGCTCTATTTCCATCCCTGCTTCGGCAGACAGACCCGTTTCTTTCTCTAGGTTTTCCCAAATCTCCTTAAGGCCAATCTCCATATGACCGTTTCGTTTCTTACATTTTTCCCTTGCATCCCATTCCGCCCATGTACGGATATTTTTAAAATCCATCATTTCAAATGACTCACCGACCAGAAAAAATAAATCTGTCGGAACTGAAAACGGGCGAAAAATCAGGGTATCAAAAACATCAAACGATATTACGTCATAGTCTTTTAGCTTATCTACATAAGATGTAACAGAAAGATTTGGATTGGCTTTCAGATATGCTTCCGATTCGCTCATTTTTATATTTAATCGCTTACTCTCATACATTTCCGTTTCCGGTTTGCGTCCGAGGAAATGACAGAAGAGAAAATAATATGCAAAATTCAGCCACAACAAATAAAACCATGATGCTACTTTGCGTATTCCTGTTGTGCCGTCATGGAATTTATGATATCGGTATGAGATTCCGGTATGTTTGTTTACCAGAAGAGGGTAGATTTTTTGGGTTATGTTTTGAATGACCACGATGTACGTATTCCCTTGTTCTTTTCTTGTTCTCTTTTCCTTCTTGTTATCAGAAAAATGCCTTTATATATGCCAATGTTTTCTCTAATAAATCATCGGGCATCTTTTCCACAAACTGAATATTCCTGCTTACAACATCCAAACACTTCATATGCTCTGTCAAAATCACACCTGTTGTCTTCGTCCGACTATCTAAAGGAATATGCAGTGGGAATTTATTACTTGTATTAGTAATTGGACACACCACAGCAAATTTAGTTCTCATAAAAAACTGTTCATTACTTATAATTACTCCCTGTCTTCTTCCTGACTGTTCGTGTCCGGATTGTGGGCTGAAATCCAAGAATACAATATCGCCTTGCTTAGGATTATACATCACCGCACTTCCTTTCCGACAGGAGAACCCCAGTCAAATTCTTCTGTTACTCCTTCTCCATCATAATCTTTGAATATATCATCTAAAGTCAATTCTGTTTTCTTTTCGGCTTTTTTTATCACAATATTATCGTCAACTCTGCTTAGTTCAACAATATCGTTCTCCATCATACCTAATGCTTCAAGAAATGCTTTAGGTATTCTTATTCCCTGTGAATTACCCCATTTTTGGATTGTTGCCTGCATATAATCATCTCCTCCGTTTTAGTATATACAATAGTATATACTGTGTCAATGAGATTATGCAACGACTGCAGCATCAAGATGAATTAGAAATGAATAGTTTATTGGATTATGCACATACTGATTTGGAGGTGACGTGAAAATATGGACAAAAAAACGCAAGAGCAGATTCAGGAACAAAAAAATCATGATAAATTCAACAGTATAACCCAGAAGGTTACGCCTGAAAATCAGAATCAGGCGAAAAAAAAAAGAAAAGAAGGAATACAGCCGGTTAATCGGAAAAGATAAGGTTGTAGACTTGGTGACTCTATTTTATGCCAGATGTAAGGAATACATTTATTTTTCCCCGTAATGATATCGACATGCTAAAATATAGATATTATTATCATCTGTTCTATAAATCAATCTGTCTTTATCATTAATACGTCTACTCCAATAACCTGATAAATTTCCGCTTAACGGTTCCGGTTTTCCGAGACCTTCGTTACCATTTCGAGCAATATCATTAACTAATTGATTAATCTTTTTAAGGGTTTTTCTATCTTCTGTCTGCCAATAAAGATAATCTTCCCATCCGGTATCTGCAAATATCTTATTCATCTTCTACCTCAAATAACTCATGAACAGCAAACTGACCATTTTCTAATTGTGCCTTACCCTTCATCAACCAATCATAATTTGCTTTGTTACCCATAACATAAATATTTTCTATGAGATTGTTATAAGATTCTTCAGATATCATAACCACATTCTTATTATCTTTTCTTGTAACAATCATTGTTTCGTAATCATCCGTTACTTTATCCATATACATTTTCATATTTTCACGAAGATTTGTATAATTTACTGCTAACATCATGAAACCCCTCTCGACTATGACGTACAATTTTCTGTACTTTAATTATAACGTACAGTTTTCTGTGCGTCAATATGCTTTATACATATTATGTTCTCTTTAGTTAAAT
>JAAUZS010000154.1 GCA_014804495.1 Lachnospiraceae bacterium | reverse complement strand
TTCCTGCTGTGATATTACTCATTCTATAATTATATCCAATTTGAGAATGTTGATAATGCCTTGCAGGGTCTCTTGCCTGAGTAGCTAAAAAGGTGGCCTGCTTAGTAATCTCTTCCTCCTCAGAAACAAGCATACCGCCACCCGATGTTGTAATAATTTTATTACCGTTAAAAGAGTAAATACCTATCTTACCATAAGTACCCGTATGTTTCCCCTTATAAGTGCTGCTCAGTGATTCTGCCGCATCTTCAATAAGCGGTACATGATGTGTATTGCATATTTCAAGAATTTCGTCAAGTTTTGCCGGTGTTCCATACAAGTGAACCACTATTACAGCTTTCGGATTCGGATACTTTTCAAAGGCCTTTTCCAGTGCCTTTGGGTCCATATTCCAAGTTTCCTTTTCTGAATCAATAAATACCGGTACAGCCTTTTCATACACTATGGGGTTACAGGTTGCGCTAAAAGTCAGAGATGGCGTAAATACTATATCCCCTTCCTGAACGCCTAAAATGCGCAGAGCAAGATGAATTGCCGCCGTTCCCGCACTGAGAGCCGAAGCATACGATATCCCCACATACTCTGCCATTTCCTTTTCAAAAGCATTTACATTGGGACCTAAAGGCGCTACCCAATTCGTGTCAAATGCTTCATTGATAAACTTCTGTTCCTCACCATGCATAGTAGGACATGATAAATAAATGCGTTTTTTATCCATATTAATAACTATGCTCCTTTCTCAACCTGCGGATTGATATACTTATTCTTTGTCAATATCTCAATCAGAATCATTTTTCTTCTCGCAGTATGTCGGAACTATTTCCTTTATTATTTTTCTGATATCTTCATTCTCATCCTTTGAGATATCTTTCAGTTGTTTCAACTGCTTGAAGAAAGTCTCCTCTTCTATTTCAATAGGTTTTCCAATATGAATTAACTTATTTTTTGTATCTTGAAGCCCCTCTTCATCCATAAGCAGCTCTTCATATAATTTTTCACCCGGTCTTAACCCCGTGAACTTTATTTTGATATCCTCGTCCACTTTATATCCTGAAAGGCGAATCAGATTTTTCGCCAAGTCTAATATTTTTACGGGAGCACCCATATCCAACACAAAGATTTCTCCCCCTTTTGCATATGCGCCTGCCTGTAGTACCAGCGAAACCGCTTCCGGAATCGTCATAAAGTAGCGTATAATGTCAGGGTGAGTCACCGTCACAGGGCCTCCCATCTCAATCTGCCGTTTAAACAGCGGGATAACGCTTCCGTTGCTACCCAATACATTCCCAAAACGAACTGCAACAAATTCCGTTTCGTAATGCTTATTAAATGTCTGTATAATCATTTCACAGATGCGTTTGGATGCACCCATAATATTAGTAGGGTTTACAGCCTTGTCCGTTGAGATTAACACAAACTTTTTAACTCCGTAAAATGCCGCTGCCTGTGCCGTTTTCCAAGTTCCCATGACATTGTTTTTAACAGCTTCGTTGGGGCTGTCCTCCATAAGCGGTACGTGCTTATGCGCTGCAGCATGATATACAATATCAGGCTTGTACTTCTCAAAAATACTATTTAGACGCCTGGCATTTCTAACCGAAGCAATTAGCACTACTAAATCAAGCTTGGGAAACCTCTGCAATAGTTCCTGCTGAATATCATATGCATTATTCTCGTATATGTCTATAATAATCAAACGGGAAGGATTATGTCCCGCTATCTGCCTGCAAAGTTCACTGCCGATAGAACCTCCGCCACCGGTTACAAGAACACATCTTCCCTGCACATAACCAAGTATGGAATCCAAATCTACTACAATAGGATCTCTACCAAGCAAGTCCTCTACATCAACATCCTTGAGCTGACTGACATTAACATCCCCATTTACAAGCTGATACATTCCCGGAAGAGTCTGTAGTTTGCAAGTTGTATCCTTACATATATTAATAATGTCACTGATTACGGACTTTGATACAGATGGCATTGCAATGAATATTTCGTCAATGGAAAAAGCGTCTACGGACTCCTGTATTCTTTCGCGGCCGCCCACCACCTTAATTCCCTGAATATATTTCCCATGTTTATTAACATCATCATCAATAATACAACAGATGCGCATATGCGTATATCTACTGCTTATAATCTCTTTGATAATCATATTGGCAGCTTCTCCCGCGCCAATAATCATAATATTCGTTCCTTTTTCACCTTTTCTGCTCTTCTGTTTCATTATTCGTAAGAACCGATAGCTGAATCTGCTGATAAAAGTAAAGCTTAGCAGCAAGAAAATAAAAAGAAAATAGAAGCTGCGGGGAACCGGTTTTCCTGATATCATAAGTCCTAAACTATTAATTACTGTAATTATTCCGCATGCTATCACAATATTCTGCATTTCCATAACTCCTGCAAAAGCCCATAAGCTATTATAGAGCTTTAACAGAGTAAACACTACAATTGTAATTAAAATCGTATATGGCATGAATGAATACACAGATTCCAGAAACGTATGATCTATGTTGGAAAACATGAACTCGTAACGAATTAAAAGCGCCAGCAGTGAAGAAGCTGCTACCGCAAATACATCATAGATAATCAAAAATATTCTTCTATACAGCAATGCCGTATTTATTGTTCTTTTCATCTTAATGACCTTGCTCCTGCATCAACTTGCCCAGTCCCAGACCGGACTCTTTATCGCTTCTGCTTTATGTGGCCACATCCGCCTTTGAAATAGTATAGCACAGTTAGTCTTTCTTTACAACAAATTGCTATTATGCCCCGATAGATTCCCGTATTACCCTATGCCAGTTACAATATGAAACTTTTCTGATTTCATCATCTGTAAAACCAATTTTTCTCATAGCTTCAAGAAGGTTTGGGATCTCAGAAGCATCCTTAAGCCCTCTCAAACCAGAACTCTCCCCCACGTCTTCTGCATTTACCTGTTTTGCTTCCTGCGGCTTAAGACTGCATGATGACGACGCCTCACCTTCCAAAAATTCACAAAAATCAAATCCAAATCCGATTCTGTCAATGCTTGCTATATCAATTATATGCTCTATATGCTTTGCAAGCATATCTACAGTCCTGTCAGCCTTTTTCTCTGCAATAAATTCAGGATAAGAATTGATGCCAACCATGCCGCCTGTCGCCGCAAGTTCTTTTATCATCTCGTCCGTAAGGTTTCTCGGAACAGAGCAAAGTGCACGGCTGCTGGAATGTGTTGCAACAACCGGCCCCGAAGCATGCCGCATGACATCCCAGAAAGATTTATCATTTAAATGCGATACATCAAACAGCATATTGAGTTCCTGAATTTTATGAAGTGCTTTTATGCCCAGCTCGGTCAGTCCTCTGTTCGCATCGCCGCGGATGCCAGTAGCAAGCGGATTCTGCTCATTCCATGTAAGCGATGCGTGCCTGGCCCCGAATTCATATAACATATCTATCTGCTCTATATCTTCTCCGATTTCAGAAAGTCCTTCACACCCGATAAATACATAGAAAATACCATCCTCTTTTGCTTTCTGCATATCTTCATAACCGTGTACAATTCTGAGAATGTCCTGACAGCAGGAAACTTCCTTTTTGATAGCATCCATAATCTGTCTAAGTCTCGCAGCAGGTTCCTTATCATAAGGCGGGTCTATCCACATTACAAAAACAGAACCTTCTATTCCGCCTTTTTTTAATCTTTCGTAGTGATATTTCCGAAATATGTCCGTCTCGCCCCTAAGGGTTCTCACAGTGACATCCGACCAGATATCCGAATGAGCGTCAAAAATCATATCACTAACCAAGCTCCTTTCCTAAACCTGCAAATTTATGTTCTATTTCTTTATGCCCTTTGCTCCGGACAGATTGGCGTTTTGTAAAATATTGGTCTGGAAAGAGGTCATGAGATTACCCTCTTCTCTCTCTCTCTTAAGCGCAAGTTTCACCATATCGTCCAATAACTCAGCATATGGCTTTCCAAGAGCTTCCCACAGATAAAAAGCAAGAGAACCCGGAATGGAGTTAATTTCATTAACATACACCTTGTTTATATCTTTATCGATCATAAAGTCAATCCTTGACACACCGTTACAATTAAGCGCTTTAAAAGTTTTTACCGCAAGCGTGCGGATTTCTTCTCTAAGTTCCGGCGATAGATTCGCAGGAAGCTCTCTTTTTGCGGTCCGCATGCCCTCGGAACCGCCCTTATTTCCTGCTACATATTTATCTTCATAACTTAAAATCTCGTCACTGGAAATAGGCTCTTCACATTCGGATGCCTGCGCGTTTTCATAGTCGCCTAAAACCGCGCAATTGATTTCCCGCAGCTTCATAATGGCACGTTCAACCAGTACCTTCTGCCCAAATTCAAAAGCGTACTCTAATGCTTCCTTCAATCCATCCCTGTCCTTTGCCACCTTAATTCCTACACTGGAACCTAAGTTAACAGGTTTAACAATAACGGGATAATCTATCTTACTCTCTATACGGTTATACACCGCCTCCGAATTCTCCTGATATTCTTTGACGTGCAATGTCACACACGGAAGTACCGGAATATCATTGTCCATCAGGACTGTTTTCATAACATATTTATCCATAGACACCGCTGCTGCCGTAACATCACATCCAACAAGCGGCACATTATAATGCCGCAAGAATCCCTGCAATGAGCCATCCTCAACATTGGCACCGTGTACAACCGGAAAAGCCACATCAATATGATCAATTACAGAATTCCCAAATTTCTTCTCCGGATACTGGACAATATTTAATTTTCCCTGCTCACATATAAAGAAAATCCGAATACTCTTTTTTAATAGCTCAGGGATATTTTTATAACTCTTAATATCACCAATCGCTTCTCCCGTATACATTTCATTTTCCTTAGTAATATAAATAGGAATTGCATCATATTTATCCTTATCAAAGGCTTTTAGCGCCTGAATGCCTGAAATAACAGAAACCTCATGCTCTACGCTCTTTCCGCCAAAGAATACGCCTACTTTAATCTTCATAATAACAACTCTGCCCCTTTGCTCAGTATATATTTGGTATTTATAACTTACCGGACCCAATATTATAGCACTTTTTAATTATAATTATCCGGCAGGTCATTTTCAATAAGAACAACCTTATGTTTCTCGCCAGGTATTGCATTCACCATCTGGAAGCCCTCCTGCAGGGTATCTACAATAATCATCCTGCTCTGTGCAAATCCAGCCTCCAACAAACCGTCCTGTATCGGTTTCGTCTGCTCTTTTCCGACTAAAATCGCATAGTCACACTTATCATGCGCATATATTCCCACTTCTTTATTCTCATCATACTGCCGTTCCCCCAGCTCTACCATTCCCGGAGTCATCAAAATCCGCAGTTCTTTAAACATAGCCAAAGTATCAAGCGCTGCTTTAAAACCATTTTTGTTGGAATTATAGCTATCATCCAGGACAGTACGGTTTCCCTGATTTAACAACTGCAATCTGTGCGGAACGCTTTCAAGCTGCAAAACCGGATAAATAAGCTTTTCCATAGGAATTCCAAGTGTATTTGCCACTGCAATAGCTCCTGCTATATTCTGTACATTATGATTCCCTACCAACTTTGTATGAAAATCGTATTCTTTTCCCTCTTTATCCTTCATCTTAAAAAAAGAGCCATCTGTAGAAACATAAACGTCATAAGCCATGTACGTAACATTGTCCCCCGATGTTCCGTAGCTTACAACCTGCTTATCTGTCTTTTTATTACGGATATAAGCATTATCATAATTCAAGAAAACCTTGCCGTCTGCAGGCATCGCATCTGCCAGTTCAAACTTAGTACTTATAATATTTTCTATGCTGTGGAAACTCTGCAGATGCTGCGGCCCTATAGAAGTAATAATTCCATAGTCCGGGTGTACCAAATCACAGATTTCTTTAATGTCACCGACTTCTCTTGCGCCCATCTCACAGATAAAAATCTCATGGTATGATTTCATCTGTTCCCTGATAGTTCTGACAACACCCAGTGTTGTATTATAATTTCCCGGCGTGTGCAGCACACTGAACTGTGTGGACAAAAGCTTGCTAAGGAAATATTTAACGCTGGTCTTTCCATAGCTGCCGGTAACACCAATAATCGTCAAATTAGGCATATCTTTCAAAATACCTGCCGCATCATTAATGTAATACCTATCTATACCTGACTCGATGGGATGATTGATCAGATTCACTAATAGAACCAAGAACGGCATCATAATGAACATGAATAGCAAAATAAGCGCACATACCTTTTCTATCATGCCCTTACAAAAAAGAGAAAGCAGAATGCAAACGACAAACAAAATTCCCGTTGTCATCAACATTCTCTTTACTCTGGGTGTATATACCAGAGGTTTCTTAGCATGATACGGCTTATTTACCAAAATTGTCAGCATATTCAAAAGACACGCTATAATGAGACAGCCCCGATTTCCTATTACAATAAGCGGAAGGGAAATCAAGGCATATAGCACCTTGCCAAGCAGTCTTCCGATATTT
>JAAUZS010000153.1 GCA_014804495.1 Lachnospiraceae bacterium | reverse complement strand
TATTGGAATCACTTTCGGCAGTACTGCCTATAACAGGAATCGTCATGCTGCTGAGCATAATACTTGTACCTGTGGAATTGGGCACTATGGTTATGTTTATATGCGGCGCGATCATGCTTGTGGTTGGAATGGGATTTTTCCAACTGGGTGCAGAGATGTCCATGACGCCTTTGGGTGAAGGTATAGGCGTCCAGATATCAAAGACACGTCACATTATATTGATTTTACTAATCGGATTTTCGATGGGAGCAATTATAACGATTTCCGAGCCGGATTTGCAGGTGTTGGCGGGGCAGGTTCCGTCCATTCCCAATCACATTCTGATTTTGACGGTGGCGGTCGGAGTCGGAATTTTTCTGGCGATGGCAATCGTGAGAATTTTGTTTCAGATAAATCTTTCAACTATTTTAATCGGGTTCTACATAGTTCTTATCGGAATCTCATTTCTGGCGCCTCAGGGCTTTCTGGCGGTTGCTTTTGATTCGGGCGGAGTAACGACGGGACCTATGACAGTACCTTTTATCATGGCAATGGGTATCGGTCTGGCTTCGGTCAGAGGTGATAAAAATGCCTCAAGCGATAGTTTCGGTCTGGTAGCTCTTTCCAGTATCGGGCCGGTTTTAGCAGTATTGATTCTGGGATGCTTCTATAACCCGACTGAGGCGGCATATTCTGTGGCAGAGGTAGCGGATGTTGTGACTACCAGAGATGTAGTTATAGAGTTTCTGAAAAACGTTCCGCCTTATATAAGGGAGGTTTTGATTTCACTGCTTCCTGTTGCAGCAGTATTTGTCATTTTCCAATTGTTCAGCCGGCGTTATAAACGTCGTCAGGTTAAGCGTATATCGGTAGGTCTTGCTTATACCTATATCGGGTTGGTTCTTTTCTTATGCGGCGTCAATGCAGGATTTGCACCGGTCGGTTCATCTATGGGAAACGAAATTGCTTCCGGCGGATGGAAGTGGCTGTTGATACCGATAGGTATGCTGATTGGTTATTATATCGTAAAAGCGGAGCCGGCTATACAGGTCCTTAATCGTCAGGTTCAGGATGTGACCGATGGTGCGGTTTCCGCCGGCTCAATGAATAAGTGTCTGTCAATCGGCGTGTCTGTCAGCGTAGGCCTTGCAATGATGCGGGTGCTGACGGGTCTTCCGATATACTATATTGTTATACCGGGATATATTATTGCATTGATTCTTTCGAGGTTCGTTCCTAAAATGTTCGTCGGTATTGCGTTTGACTCTGGTGGTGTTGCCAGCGGTCCTATGACGACCACATTTCTTATTCCATTCAGCATCGGAGCCTGTAATGCGGTAGGCGGCAATATCATGGCGGATGCGTTTGGCGTCGTGGCGCTTGTGGCATTGACTCCTCTTATAGCGGTTCAGATAATGGGAATGGTTTATCAATATAAGCTTAACATGGCAGACAAAGTGGCGGTGCCGGAAACAGTGTACCCGGATACTGTGGATGAAATCTTTGAGTTTGAGGAGGTCTGAGTTATGGCGGAAAATTACAAGAAAACGGCTTTTCGTATTCTGTTTCTGATTGCTACACCGAAGCTGACCAAAAAGGCTATGGACCTGTATAAACAGTCAGACATACCGATGCAATATACTTTCCATGCACAGGGTACAGCCTCAAGCGAAATAATGGATATGCTTGGACTTGACGGGGTAGATAAAATTATTACAGTGTGTATGATGCCAAAAGCATATGCGGATGAAATGATTTCAAAATTGCAAAAGAAACTGCATCTCGGAATGCCGAATACAGGAATCGCGTTTTCCGTCGTTATGTCGGGCAGCAGCGGACGACTTTTGCAGTTAATGGAAACCTTACAGCCGGAAATAAATCGAACATTATTAGAGGGGGAAAATTCGGATATGAAGGAAAGAGAATATTATATGATAATGGCGTTCGTAAATCAGGGATACAGCGGAGAGGTAATGGAGGCTGCCAGACCTGTTGGGGCATCCGGCGGAACCGTATTTCACAGCAGGCAGCTTGGAAGCGAAGCGGCGATGAAATTCTGGAAGATCAGCGTGCAGCAGGAGAGGGAAGTAGTTATCATACTTGCACGGAATGAGGATAAACTGGCTATTATGCAGGCAATCGGACAGAAATGCGGAATGCAGAGCGAGGCTCAGGGATTTGTACTTTCTTTGCCCGTTGATGATGTTGCAGGGTTGGAATAATTAAATTATACACATATATATAAAAAGAAAGAAGAGGAAAAGGCATGGATATTATTTATAATGAGAAAAGGCGTATATTCAAACTTGATACTGCGCATACAAGTTATTGCATCGGAATTGTGGATGAAGAGAATTTTTTAGGTCATATTTATTACGGAAGAAAGCTTGCAAATGATGATTTGGCATATCTGATGCGTACGGAGGAAGCGCCTTTCGTTCCGTCCCGTAATAACAGGGACAGAGCTTCTTTTTTAGATTCTTTTCCGATGGAATATACGGGAAGCGGACTGGGAGATTACAGGGAAGGAACTTTGAGCGTCAGAACTGTGGGCGGTCATACAGGCGTTTCCCTAAACTACGTTTCACATAAGATTTATGAAGGCAAGCCTGCACTTGACGGGCTGCCCGCTGCATACGGGACGGAAGGAGAATGCAAGACTCTGGAGATTCTGTGTGAAGATTCTTTCCTGAAGCTTCAGATTATTCTGCTTTACACGGTTTTTAATGATAATGATGCCATAACGAGAAGCGTCAAAGTGATAAATAAGGGAAAAGATGCGGTATACCTGACAAAAGTATTGTCAGCAAGCATTGATATGGATAATGAAGGTTATGAAATGATTACCCTGCATGGTTCATGGGCAAGGGAGCGTGCCATCCAGTGCAGTCCTGTTATGAAAGGAAAACAGGGCGTTTCATCAAATCGTGGAGAATCAGGACATCAGGTGCATCCGTTCATGGCGTGGAAATCACGTACCGCTACACAGGAAAGCGGCGATGTATATGGAATGCATTTCATATATTCGGGCAATTTCATGGCGCAGATAGAATTAACGCAGTTCGACAGCATGCGTGCCATGATGGGAATTAATCCGGAGAATTTCTGCTGGAAGCTGGAAAAAAATGAAAGTTTTCAGGCGCCGGAAGTAGTCTGCGTTTATTCAGCTGACGGTATCGGCGGTATGACCAGAACTCTTCATGACTTATATAGGAAGCACTTGATCAGGGGCGAGTATAGGGATAAAAAGCGTCCGATACTGATTAATAACTGGGAAGCAACATATTTTGAATTTGATACCGAGAAGCTTCTTGAAATCGCAAGGCAGGCTTCCAAACTGGGCATAGAGATGTTAGTCATGGATGATGGCTGGTTTGGACACAGGAGTGATGACAATACCAGTCTGGGTGATTGGATAGTTAATGAAGATAAGATTAAAGGCGGTCTGAAGTATCTGGTAGATGAGGTCAATAAGCTGGGAATGAAGTTTGGTATATGGCTGGAGCCTGAAATGATATCACCGGATTCTGAATTATACAGGGCGCATCCTGATTGGGCGATTGCTATTCCGGGCAGAACCGGAAGCCTTTCCCGTAACCAATATGTACTGGATTTGACACGTAAGGAAGTAAGGGATCATATTTATGACATGATTTCCGCCGTTCTTAGAAGTGCAAATATCGAGTATGTGAAGTGGGATATGAACAGGCAGTTAAGCGATATAGGCAGCTATGGTTTACCGGAAGACAGACAGGGAGAGATTTTCCATAGACAGGCATTGGCTGTGTATGAATTACAGGAGAGATTAACGAAAGATTTCCCACATATTTTGTTGGAGAACTGCTCAGGCGGCGGAGCCAGATTCGATCCGGGCATGCTGTATTACAGTCCGCAGATATGGTGCTCGGATGATACCGATGCCGTTGAGAGATTGGCAATTCAGGAAGGCACGGCGATGATATATCCGCTCTCTGCTATGGGCGCACATGTATCTGACTGCCCGAACCATACGGTAGGAAGAGTAACTCCTTTTGAAACAAGAGGATATGTGGCATTGGCGGGAACATTCGGCTATGAACTGGATGTAACGAAGATTCCGGAAGAAGACAGAAAGATGATTCCGGAGCAGGTGGCAATGTACCATAAATATAACGACCTTGTCAGGGAAGGCGATTATTACCGAATTGCTTCCTATGCAGAGAATCATTTTTATGACTGCTATGAGGTTGTTTCCAAAGATAAGGCAGAAGCGCTTGTTACATATGTGCAGGTGCTTAACAGACCTAATTATCACAGCAGACGGATCCGTATACCGGGACTTGCACCTGAGAGGACATATGTAATTGCTAATCCGGGAGACTGGCCGGAAATCAAGCAGATTGAATATACAGGAGAAACCCTGCATTATGCCGGAATTAATATACCTCCGCTCTGGGGAGATTTCAGGGCAAGATTAATTCATTTCGTTGAGAAGAAAGGGATGTAGATATGATAGTGCAAAAATATAAAGATATGCTCGGAAGAAAATCCGTTATCAGGCAGCTTTCGGAATTTGCTACAGCCAGAGGTGCGGAAATCGGATATGAAAATGTATTTGACTTTAGTCTTGGTAATCCGTCGGTTCCTGTGCCGCAGAAATTTACCGATATCATGATAGACATGCTGCAAAACCGCGATCCGATGGAACTGCATGGTTACAGTCAGAGCCTTGGGATTCCGTCCGTTCGTGAGAAAATCGCACAGTCGCTAAATAAACGTTTTGGCATGAATTATACAGGAAATCATATTTTTATGACGACAGGAGCGGCAGGCGCTATCGCACATGCGATCAGATGCGTTACGCAGCCGGGGGATGAAATACTTACGTTTGCACCATATTTTCCGGAGTATCAGCCTTACATTAATTTAAGCGGGGCGGTACTTAAGGTAGTTCCTGCAAATGTAGAGAATTTCCAGATTAACTTTGAAGCATTTGAAGAGATGCTTACGGATAAGGTTATGGCGGTTCTTATAAATACGCCGAATAATCCGTCAGGTATGGTATATACTGCCGAGACTCTAAAGAAGCTGGCAGATGTGATGTCTGCAAAAGAGAAAGAATACGGTCATGATATTTTCCTGATTTCAGATGAGCCTTACAGGGAAATCATATTTGAGGGTATTGATGCACCCTATGCATCATCGTTCTACCCCAATTCATTCTCATGCTATTCCTATTCTAAATCCCTTTCGCTTCCGGGAGAGCGAATCGGTTATGTTGCAGTTAATCCGGCATGTACGGATGCAGAATATATCACAAATATGTGCGGACAGATTTCAAGGGGCACAGGACACAACTGCCCGCCGTCCATTATTCAGCTGGCGGTGGCGGAGGTGCTGGATTTGACGTCAGATTTATCGGTATATGAAACGAATATGAACATATTATATAAAGAGCTTACTTCTCTTGGGTTTGAATGCGTGAAGCCGGGCGGAACTTTCTACATGTTCCCTAAGGCTTTGGAGAAAGATGCAATCGCTTTCTGCGAGAAAGCCAAGAAGTATGATTTGATTCTGGTGCCGAGCGACAGCTTCGGAGTAGAGGGATACTTCCGTATCGCATATTGTATTGATACCGAAAAGGTAAAGCGCTCGCTGGATGCATTCAGGAAATTTGTGAAAACGGAGTATAAATTCGCAGGCTGAGCCTGCAAATAAAAAGTCAAGGCTAAATTGATGAACATTGAAAATTTTATACAGGTTGAAAATTAGGTAACAAAAATAAGACCACCACACCCATGCCGGTCTAAAAATTAAAGTGG
>JAAUZS010000152.1 GCA_014804495.1 Lachnospiraceae bacterium | reverse complement strand
TACCGTCCGGCATACTGTCAAAACGCTCAGACAGTCCGCTTCTACGAACGCAATCCTCCACACGCTCTGCGTCGAATTCCGTGCTCGCTGCTACATTCTCGGCAACACTGAAAGAGAACAGCTTTGAATCCTGAAATACTACAGCAAACAGCGCCATATATTCTTCATAATCATATTTGCGGATATCCACACCATTGAGCGTTATTTCGCCCCTTGTGGGATCGTAGAGCCTGCACAGCAGCTTGACAAGCGTTGATTTGCCGCAGCCATTGCGTCCCACAAGAGCCATTTTCTCGCCAATTCTCCATTTCAAATTGATGTCACGAAGAACATATTGCCCGCTGCCGGGATATTTGAACCATACATGACGGAACTCAAATTCGTACTCGTTGTCTTTGCGTTTTTCTGTGGGGATAGTTCCCTTGTATTTCTTGTCGGGAATATCCAGGAAATCGAAAACGTGCCTGCAGTGTTCGGCCGACACTCTAAAATTGACCAGCTCGTTCGATATGCCCGTTATCCCGCGTAGGACCCTTGTGAACAGCATAACAAACGCTATGACCTCTCCTGCAGAAAGCGTACCGCAGATTGCCTTGAAAATAGCATAACCGTACATAACTCCCCCTGAGATAAGGTTCATTATCTCAACGCCAATGCCATATTTATTACACCATCTGATAAAAGCTCTAAGCCACAGCTTATAATCTTCATTCGTGCATCGCTGCATCTCCCCCAGTATCAGATTTTGCTCGGCGTACAAGCGTATCTCCTTGCCGCTGCGATAATTATTCACTACATAATTCATATACGACGAATAGACACGGTCGCTCAACAGATGCCGTTTATCGCGTATGACATCTTCGCGGGCATAAAAGATTTTTCTGATGAAATATAAATTTTTGATAAACTCCGAAACGGCAACAATGACAACGGCAGCCAAAAAACCCGCCGGGGAAGTTATGAAGCCCACAAAGCCGGATTGACCGTTGCTGCGCATTACCGACGGGATTATCAGCACTGCTCCTATTATTATCCTGAAAACAGCTACCGCGAAATCGCCCATAATCGTCGGCACGGACGATATTCCAAACTGACCGAGCAGATAATTCATACACAAATTATAACGGTTCTGCAAATCGGGGTCTTCGAGGTGTACGTAATCCATATTCATCAATTTTTCGTTTAGTATACTGCGCAGCAGGATTTCACGCTTTGCTTTACGGCTGTTTTCACGCCGCTTTATAAATTTAGCAATTATATGTACCGAAATGTACACAGCTGCAATAACTGCCATTGAAGCCAACAGACCGTTAAGCTCTCTTCCGTCTGCAATTCCGTTTGTAGCAAGGCTTATCAGTAATATAAACAGGTACTCGTCTGCAATTGACAGAATCCCGCACATGACAATTCTCAGCGTGAAGCCTCTATCCGCCTGCTCGTTAAGCTTTATCGCATGAAGTATGAGACTGCGCCGTTCCTTGGCGGTCAGCTTTACGCCGTCATTGGTATCACTCATTTTCATTCACCGCCTTGTCGTTGTAATATGAGCTTTGCATCTCAAAAAGCTCCGCATATCTGCCTTTTGCTTTCATAAGCTGACTATGTGTACCTGTTTCAGCTATTCTGCCGTTTTCAAGCATGATTATCCTGTCACAGAAGCGTGTTGACGCAAGTCTGTGCGATATAAAAACGCTTGCCTTACCCTTTGAAAAGCTTGCATAATTCAGATACATCTCCTGCTCCGCTATGGGGTCAAGTGCGGCGGTAGGCTCGTCAAGCAGGAGTATTGGCGCGTCCTTGTAAAGCGCCTTTGCCAAAGCCAATTTCTGTTTCTGACCTCCGGAAAGCTCAATCGCATCATCATAAATACTTCGCACAAGATGCGTCTTTTCTTTTTCAGGCAGGCTCATGACCTTCTCGTACAATCCTGCCTGTTTCATGCATTTAATGAGTTTTTCTTTATCAGTATGCTCATAGCTTTCGCCCGAAATATTCTCGGCAATGCTGACAGGAAGCTCGTTTATATCCTGAAATACCGCGGAAAACAGAGTAAAGTATTCATCGCGGTTATATGCGTTTACAGGTTTGCCGTTCAGCAGTATCTCGCCCTCGGTGGGGTCATAGAGTCCGCACATCAGCTTGATAAGAGTAGTCTTGCCCGCGCCGTTCAGACCGACAAGCGCAAGCCGTTCCCCCTTATGGAGAGTAAACGAAAGATTTTTGATAGTCGGTTCATCGGCTTTATAATATGTGTAGCTGACATTTCTGAACTCGATCTCATAATCGTTTTTCGGCAAAGGTTCACCCCTGCCCCTGTTGGTTTTGTCGGGTAGGTCGCAGTATTCTCTTGCATATGAAATATTATCGCTCGACCACTGAAATCCACTGTAGCTGTCTACAAGGCTGTATATGGTATTGGAGAGCAGCGTTATCGCATTGAAATACAGCACACAATTCCCCGCGCTGATGTTTCCCATGAACATCTTATAGACAACATATCCGTAAGAGCAGATAAAACCTGCTCCCCAAACGATCCGCTCCGCCACATCATGCCTGAACGACCATTCGTCCTGCTGTTCATACCAGCCAAGCCGACAGGCAAAGGAACGGTTAAGCACCTGTTTGAAAAACCTTGGCAGATTGAATATCCGCATATCCTTAGCACAAGAGATATCCGAAGACGCTGAGTATATATATTCAAGCTGTCGGTCATAGTTTTGCCAGTTATCAGCCATATTCCATATCCACATCATCTTGCGCCGATTAAGCTTATAGCTTATAACGCTCGGAGCACCGACAAGCAATATCATGACCGGACTGAGAAATGATAATATACTTCCTAATGCAACGAACGCAAATATATTTCCCAACAGCTCTTTCACATTGTACAGCGTATCATACGCGACGTTTTCCGAGGCGTAATGCGCCTTGCTCAGTGCGTCGTTCACCGATGTTTTTTCGTTGTTCTCGTAGTCGGTGTAAACGTTCTTTTTTACAAGAACGCTCTGCATATGCCTGCGGAAACGGAAGCTGCCGACCCACCAATTATAGGTAAATGTGACGTTGCTGAGCCACACAAGAATCCGTCCTCCTATAAGCAGGCCTATGACTATCGCCGTAAGCTTATATCTGCTCTGTTCGCCGAGTACAAGCTCTACCACATATTTATCCGTAAACATGGCTGCTATCTCCCAGCCCTTATCAAACAGAAAGCCCGTAAAAATCATCATTACCATAAACTTATCGACCGTCCATGCCTGCGAAAAGACATACCGAAGATTTTCCCATAAACCGTATTTTCTTGCGGCCCTTTCTGCATTGTATTTTGCCCATGCAGCTTTATTTTTCTCTTTGGTGTATTTTGCTATCTTAACACGTTTCACAATCCATACCTCCGTCCTTAATATAATACAAAAAAACCGTTCGTGCGAAATTCGGAACGAACGGTCAAAATACGGAATGAATGGCAGGAATTATCCAATTAACGGAAAAAGAAGCTCGGTCGCAAATATTCCTTCCTCATACTGACGATTGACATATCCGCCGTATTTCTTTGCAATACGGTCGATACGAAACAACCCGAAGCCGTGAGAGCCCTCTTTTGAGGTAAGGTAAGTCCCTCTGTCAAATCTGACAGGTGGAGAGGAATTCTGTACAGAAAGGTAAAACTGCCCCTTGAATTCATCAATATATACACGTATGAAACGCTGATCGTATGACAATTTTTCGCAAGCCTCCAGAGCATTATCAATCAGATTTCCCAATATTGAACACAGTTCCACATCGGTCATAGCCACGCCCTGCGGTATATTTGCCTTGATATTAAGTTTAACCCCTTTCTGCTCCGCAACTGACAACTTGCTGTTAAGTACAGCGTCCGCCATAACATTTCCCGTTTGGATAGAGGTATCTGCCTGCGTGAGATCATCAGCTAAATCGTCAAGATACTGTTCAAGCTCGCCCTGATCGCCGCCAAGACGGTTTTTCATATTCTGAATATGATTACGGTAATCATGCCTCCACGCCTGCATCTGATGGTACATATTCTGAATTTCTTCGGTCTGCTTGTTAATAAGATCATTTTGAAACTCAGCGATATGCCTATCCACAAAATAAAAGAATAATTTTTTTATAAGGAAAAATACAGCTATCAGCAATGCGATGCAGACAATGGTAAGAGTAACAATGACAGCTGTTTTCACTTTCGAGCCTCCTTGTAATAGTCAATAAATTCTCTATTTACACTGTCATATAATCTACGGGAAACAGGTATTTTTTTACCGCCATCCATTGTAACCTCGGTTCTTGAAATGCTTCTGATCAATCTTATGTTCACGACATATGAGCGGTGGCAGGAAACAAAGCCTTGTCCCAGCTTCTTAGAAACATCGCTCAATCCGCAGGTGCAGATTATTTCTTTTCCGCTGTTCAGGGTGACTTGTGTTTTCTTTCCGAATGCTTCAAGATATACAATATCATCAGAAGCTACAAGCAAAGATTCATCGCCGCTCGGTAAAATTATTCTGTTGTTCGGTTTATGACGGCCCGCATATCGGTCAAGCACCTGAAACAGCTTCTTTTTGTCCACAGGCTTTAACAGATAGTGCAATGCTTCCACATCATAGCCGTCACCAATGTACTTCGAAAATCCTGTGATGAATATGATCGGCAGCATATCGCCCTTGGCTCTGAGTTCCCTGGCAAGTTCCATTCAGTCAGCATTTTTTTCAAAGCCTTAATCTGACTATTATCATCATCGCATATCGCTATTGTTATCATCTATCCCACCTCAGTTTTTGCGAGATTATTGCTCTATTTATAGCAGATGGGCTTAAAAAAGTCAATCGTCACAAAAGCGCAGGCAAAATTGTTAGGAATCTGGTTTAACGAATTCCGGATTTATCTTTTAAGCATCTCATAATTATATTTATCCGCCTCAGATACATGCTCAGTATTAAGCTCTCCTTCCTGCGTACTGAGCATGAGGCGGCTGTCTGAGAGATATCCGCTCATTTCTTCCACCCATTCGCGAAACAGCGCATCATCATATGGAATGCTGTCGCCCCATTCAAAAGATGAACTTGCTATCAGCTTTACATCCCCGTTGTCCGCTAACCGGAATACATGATAGTCATAAATTCCATAATTATCTCTGTCTTCTATATGCATAGTCATAATAAACCCGACTCCGTCACGCTCTCCCAGATAAATATTATTCCAACCGGCGCGGGCCTGATGAGCAGAAAGTGTATACAATAACTCGCCCTCCGCATTGTTAAAAAGCACAATGCCGCTGTCGCCGTCACCTATATTTCCGGTATACACCAAAATTTCTTCCACTCCGTCGCCGTCCCCAATGTCCATCTCTTCCGTACTCTCCAGAGTATAATAGGTATTAAGTACTTCTATTTCATCAAGCGACGTGATATCCTGAATATCTTCATACCATGTATCGGGATACACCGTATCAAACGAAATCCCGCCGCCGTAATAATTCTCCAGAACCGCCTCGGTTATAAGCCCGTCCTCAAATGTCAAAAGCATAGGCGGATTCCGGTATGAAAATAATTCCTGCGTCAAATCAATAAAAGCATCAAATGAAGTCTCTTCATAACTCAAACCATTGATTTTCTTATTGGTCAAAAAACGGCAGTCGTCCGAAAAAGCAAGAAAAAGCAGTTCTTCGTCGTCTTCCATGTCGTCTACAATATATCTGTCTATACCTCTCGCACTGCGCGAAACGGAGCGGACATATACCCTGTAAATTTCATCCACGATTGCACCTCTCATAAGATGTTCACGGGTCAGTTCCACTGCTTCTTCTGCATATTGCCCCTCTTCTACATTCTGTCTGTCTTCTGCGTTCTGCCCCTCTTCTACATTCTGTCTGTCTTCTGCGTCCTGCCCATCTCCCACATCCTGCCTGCTCGATGTTTCCAAGCCCGTCTGCTTTATGACAGTACAGGTAATTCCGTGTCCGAACTGAGCCAGGAAAGTATTTACCTCTTCTGCGGATAATTCTACCCAAACATCATAATTATCTACGTCCACAGATAATACATCCGCCACCGCCAGAAGCGTCTTTTCCTGCTCATTTTCTTCCCTGTCATAATAGAAACTTGCTTCCGCATCATTATAATAGATTTCAATAGTATCTCCCTCCCCGGCATCCTGCGCAATTCCCCACGGAACCGTAAACATGTATCTGCCTGAACCGGCAGGACTTATTGCAAATCCCTCTCCTTTTATGACTATGCTTTCCGCATCAGAAGAAAATAGTCCCGGATACACTTCCATTATCCCGACTTCCTCACCCTTAGGGAATGTAATTTCTACTAAGTCTCCGATTTTTAGCCCCGAAAAATCTTCTATCTCGATAAAAGGATAAACCTCTTCCGCTTCCGGAATCTCCATATCTCCTATCCTGGGAACAGTGACTACCATGCGGTTGCTGCCTCCTAATACTATATTTGAAACCACCCCATAATAAACTTCCGATACTTCATCATTACTTAAAGAAGCCTCGTTATCTTCCACATCCTTATGTCCCGGATTTGCGGTCAGAGCGATTACTGCTAATATACATACTGCCGCAACGGTCACCGCTGCTATTTTAGCAGGCTTCTTATACTTAAGGATATTTTTGATTCTGCTGCCTGTCTCTCCTTCTCCAAAAGCAAGCGGAATCCCCGTCACGATTTTTCTTCCTGACGCCATAGAAAGCAGCGAAGCAGAATATTCCTTCTTAACGCCGCTTCCGACTTTGCGTATCACGGCCTCATCACATGACATTTCCATATCTTTGCCGCTTGTGAAGAACGCAATCCATACAAGCGGATTGAACCAGTGCAGACAAAGCGCAAAGAATCCAATAATCCGCAGGATATGGTCGCCACGCCTTATGTGAATCTGCTCATGCAGCAATATATACTGTTTTTCTTCATCTCCCAACGCAAGCGGAAGGTAGATTCCAGGAGCTAAAATACCGCAGACAAACGGAGTCGATATGTCCGATGCGATAAAAATATTATCCCTTTCATGCTCCGCTTTTTTAAGCCTGCTGCGCAGTTTCAAATATGTCACAACACCGTATGACAACATAATAATTATACCAAGCAGCCACACACAGGCTCCTATATATATCACAATCTGCATAGGATTGACGGAATCTCCAATATTTACAACAGGCAGCGACTCGTTAACTGCATTCTCCACTGCCGGAACAGGCAGATTCACCGTCGGCTGCTCCATCATGCCAATATTTTCAGGAATATATTCTATTTTACCCTGCTCTGCATGGGGCGCTCTAATGACTCCTAACAGAGAGACCGCTGAAGAAAAAGAAAACGGACACAACAAGCGGAACAGCACTGCTGCCCATAGTGCATATGAAAAAATCTTAGGAGCCCTTTTAAGCATAAATCTGATAATAAGTACTGCCAAAATCGTGATTCCTGCTGTAAAACTCATATTCAAAATTCTTATAAATAGTTGTTCCATCAGTTTTCTCCTTTTTTGTTCTCTTCTTTTTCACATTCTGAATTTTCATCATATTCTTCAATCAGCTTTTTCAGCTCCTCTACTTCTTTTCCGCTAAGTTTCTTTCTCCGCGAAAAGGCTGCCAGAAACAGCGGCAGTGAGCCGTCAAAATTCTCATTGATAAACTGTTCTCCACGCGCCGACTGAAATTCTTCTCTGGACATCAGAACTGTAACAATACCATTGCTGTTATCAAATATTTTCCTGTCGCAGAGTCTTTTCAGCATGGTGTACGCAGTCGTACGCTTCCAGCCAAAGGCGTCCGCACACATTTTCGCGAGCTGTCCTGACGCAATCGGTGCATTTTCCCATATCATATCGGCAAAACGCTGCTCCATTTCGCCTAATTTGCATTGGTCCATTTTAAATATCTCCTTTATGCAACTTTATTAATTAAAGAATTACGAAACTGCCAGTTTGAGTTCAATATTTGTTGTCTAATATTGTTAGACAGTTTTAGTCTAACGCTGTTAGACAGATTTGTCAACTGTTGTTCGGTAATTTTATGGATTTTTAATTTCATCTCAATTTTTATTTCAAACACATGACAATTTTTCCATTTCAATGTATAATAAACTCAGGCTCGGCAGCCAAAGAAATGTGTTATAAGAATTACAAAAAATCAAAAGGAGAGTTTATCATGCATACATTTCAACCATTTCCAATTGAACAGCTGGAGATTAATCCGTTTGAGAAAATAGGAAAAGAATGGGCCTTAGTTTCTGCGGGTTCCAGAAAAAAGGCAAATACCATGACGATTAGCTGGGGCGGGGTCGGCGTCCTTTGGGGAAAAAATGTAGCATTTATTTTTATCCGTGACTCACGATATACTAAGGAATTCATAGACTCCAATGATTTCTTCTCTGTTTCCTTTTTGAATGATCAATATAGAGATGCTCTTAATTACTGTGGCTCACACTCTGGAAAGGATGAAGATAAGCTTAAAAATGCAGGTTTGAATTGGAATTATAAGCTGTCTATTCCGTTTGTTGACGAGGGCAACCTGATTCTGCTCTGTCAAAAGCTGTCAGCGACAAAAATAAATGAGGACTCTTTTCTTGCTCCGGAAATCAAAAAATGGTATGCAGATGGAGATATGCACACCATGTATGTAGCTGAAATTCTTGAAGTACTGGCAAGATAATTATAAAGCGCAGCTCCCGACCATCGGTCAATTTAGGTGGTCAGGAGCCATTTTAATTTTTACAGTATCATTACTTCTTTCTAATCGGGAAATACACCTCTGTCTCCCAATCTTCCGGAGAAGGAGTATCGAACCGTGTCTTGATATAAAGATCAAAAGGAGCGCCTGCATATTCGTAGCCATTTTCAATGATCCAGGATACTATGGCACCATAGGCTTCCGAAAGAGTGGAATATCCTCCTCGATGAACCGTCATCGCGCACTCCTGTGGCTCCATAATAATATCCGCCTTTTCCTTTTCCTTAATCTCAATAAACACTTCTACATCGGATGATTCATGATTGAATTCATCGTCGAAGTATCTCGCACCATTCAAACCTGTAGGAGTAACCTTCTCTCTGGGTACACGCTCAAACAACGTCCCATAGTACTTCCCGAATTCATCCACTCCCATTATGGCACGATTCGCCAGTACATTCATAGCCGGAGAGTTTTTAACCTCAATAGTATAGCTCTTCTGATAAGTCATAATATCACCTGTCCTTTCAAATACTGAAATGTGTGTCTGAAGCTCATTCAGGATTATAGCTCTTTCCTGTTGCTCATGCTTCAGCTTTTCCTTCTGCTGCCGCAGCATTGCAGAGATATCTCTGTTGTCCGAAAGGATAATGATATGTTGAATTTCTTCCAGCGAAAAGCCATATCGCTTCAACCGTTGAATATAGTTCATGGTATCAATCTGTTCTGTCCGATAATACCGATATCCGGTAAAGCGGTCAACTTCTGCCGGCGTCAATAATCCAATTTTGTCATAATGGTGAAGTGTTTTAACACTCACTTGGCAAACTTTGGAAAATTCTCCAATCTGCAACATAGTCACTTGCTCCTTTCGTCATGATAGATTCGAATCTACAGGTAATATATACCCTGACCTTACAGGAGGGTCAACACATTTTTTAATTTTTTATAAAGCTTCTGTTTATTTTAAGACACTCTTTTGCATTGGAAGGGACTACATGATATAATAGCACATATGAAAAAAACTTCAAAAAAACATATCACTAAAAAAAATGTCCATAAGAAACACATTCATAAGAAAAGCGCTTATAAATTTCCGCTTTGGCAGTTTATAGTTCTTTTAATATGCATTCCGACTTTTTGCGCCTCGTCATACTACTTATGCGACACGCTTCTGCGTTACCGTGCGGAAGATCAGGCCAACTTACTGATTGCACAGCCAATACAGGAAATACGCGAACAGCAGAAATCAGCGGAAACAGAATCAGCAGCATATGATATATTTACTGAATATGAAGCATTGTGGGAGCAGAATCATGATTTTGCCGGCTGGCTGTATATAGAGAATACAAAAATTGATTATCCGGTCATGCATACACCGAACGACCCGGAATATTACCTGCACAGAGCATTTGACCGCTCCGATGCCAACAGCGGCAGTCTTTTTATAGACGGCTCATATTCAGCTGATGGAAATTCTCTTTTGATCCACGGACACCATATGAAAGACAAAAGCATGTTCGGTTCCCTGACAGATTATAAATCATATGATTTTGCCTCCACCCATTCCGTCATCCATTTTGATACGCTGACGGAAGAACGGAACTATGAAGTACTTGCCGCATTTTACTGGGATCCGTCTTATTCTCCGGAAACGGAACCGTTCCGTTATTATGAATACTCTGATCTTTCTTCGCAGGAAATTTTTGATGAATATATAAGTCGGGTAAAAGCATGCGCGATTTATGACACTGGCGTCAGTGTCTCATACGGAGATAATATCCTGACACTTTCAACATGTAATTATCATGCCAATAATGGCCGGTTTGTAGTTGTTGCTGTTTCTAACTGACAAACCGGCCATGACTTCTGGTTTATTCTATTCTCACTTATTCTTTCGTTTTCTGATTATTAAATTGCACACTGTCGCTCCGATTCCTACTAATGATATGATACATAGTGCAGCCCACCACTCTATCATGGAATCGTCGCCGGTTTTCGGTATTTCTACGATATCATACAACGTATTGTCACTAACCGGTATTTCAACTACCGGATTTGTGTCTGAATCAGATGTATGTTCCTCTGTTTCATGGTAATCCTTTTCTTTCTCTTCATTGTTGTCCGGCGGACTTGGCAAAGGCTGGATATTAAATGACAATGACAGGTTAGAAGCCATATGCCCGCGTTCCAGATAGAACATCTTTAAGGTGTGAGTTGTGTTGTCCGCAAAGGTATTTCCATTAAACTCGACATCACCCAAATTTGAATTTTCTCCGTATGCAGTCACAAAAGCATCATATAAAGTACGCTTTTCTCCCGCTACCTCAACGTCTCCGGTAGCAAAATTAATTGACAATCCTAACGCATCATGAATACCTCCCAGATCGGCAACCAACACATCATCAATAAAAATCCAGACATCATCATCACCGGAAAATCTAAAAATCATATCGGAAGAACCAGTATCGCCGTTCACACGCCCACCTGCCGGCTGCACGAACTGCATTTCCAGAGTTAATCCGAAATAGTGATTCAGACTGGGAGCATAGCATTTGATATAGCTGTTCCCGTCAGCCGAGATAGGGTCATAGTCAGAATTATTCTCCCTCAGCTTCTCTATATCTTGATAAGTAAGCTGATAACTCCCATCATTGTTCTCAATATAAGAATCAAATGCATTCTTTGCTGTATTAAAAGGGAAAAACTGTCCACAAAATTCAGCACCGGATTTATCATCTTTCTCCTTTGCAACACCTGGAGAATTATACAAAATAAATGAGTTAGTCTGTTCATTAAATGAAGCAAAGTTTTTTTGACTGTCATAATAATAATAGCCATTCGCGCTCGGCTGAAACAATCCCTGTACGGAGCTATAGCTTGCTTTATATTTATTCTGTACATTAGGCGAAAATAAATAGGCTAGAGATTCTATCTTCTTAACTTCGGTAAGATAAGAAGAACGATTCGCGTTGTCGGCATATCGGCCAAATTCAACGTCAGTTTTACCCGAAAAATTCAGTACTGGGAATCCATCCGGACCCAATATATGCTTCACTATTCCTTGGCATGGGCTTGTTTTCACATACTCATTCCAATCACCATAATCACCTAACTGTTTACCCTCTATAGTGGCCTGGCAATAATCGTCTGTTGCGTCGCTCCGATAACCAAAGCGCAGCAAATGTTCCCTAGATATGCCTAGATTATAAGTAGTAACCGACTGGCTATAATCAGGCACATTGTTAACCCAATAACAAAAATCATGAGCCACCTCTTTGTTACCTTTGTCCAGTTCTTCTTGAGGAACATTATCCTGCCAGTAATCAAACAAATTAACAGTAACCCCCTGTGGATTCATACCGTTGACTATACAATTTTTCAATATCTCATCACTTAATGTATTGTTTGTATCGCCTGACCCCTCATCAATAGGTTCCGCTATTGTTTCATTCGGGTCCTCCGCCTCTCCCTCGGATATATCATTCCCGCTTACGGACTGTTCCTCTTCCGTTTCAGTCTGTTCCTCCGAAAGTTCCGGTTCTTCGTTTTCTGTCTGCTCATCAGACTCGCTCTCTTCCAGCGTTTCTCCCTGGCTTTCCTGCCGGTCTTCTGTAGTTTCACCCTGCAATTCCGGTGACAGCGTCTCTGCAAACACCGACGTTCCCTGCATGGTCAGCCCTATCGCAGCTATAACCGACAATAAAACTGTTAAAAATCTCTTTATCATCCCGTTCTTTTTCATCTTATCTATCACCTCTATGTTGAATTACAACTACAAATATGACCCTGTATGTACAAAAAATTAAACAATTTCTGCTTTTCTAAAAAGATATGCTCTTCCGCTGTATGCAGTTTTTTGCATATAAACAGCGGTCAATCTGTGTAATAGTTTTACCGCTGTTTACTGTTATTCAGTCTTGAATCAAACGAATGGGGAATTATAATTTCAGCAAGTACAGATAACAGTTAAGGTCTCAAGCCCATTCCGCCTTCCAGAGTGAGCGTCTCGCCTGTCATATACTTAAAGTCAGGAGAAGCAAGCTGCACGCAGACACGTCCGATTTCTTCCTCTACATCACCGTAATGACCCATAGGCGGCATTTTCACGTTCTGTTTGAATGCATCCGGATATGCCTTCTCAAAATTCTCAAGCTGAGCCGTCCATGCAAGAGGACAGATAATATTTACATTGATGCCGTCTTTGCCCCACTCGTTTGCCGCCACACGGGTAAGCCCTCTGATGCCTTCCTTTGCCGCTGCGTAAGCGCACTGTCCGAAGTTTCCAAACAGACCTGCCCCGGAAGCAAAGTTGATAACGGAACCCTTTGTTTTCGCCAGATATGGGTAGCATGCTTTCATATAGTAAAAAGTAGCATATAAACCGGAATATACTGCCAGGTCAAACTGTTCCGTTGTGTGGTCAGCCAGGGTTACGCCGGAAGCGGAAGCCTGAGCGCAATTAATCAACACATGGATATCGCCGAAAGTATCTATGGTCTGCTTTATCACATTTTGCACAACAGCCTCATTGTCTGCGCCCGCATTGACATCCGCCTGCACCGGCAGGACCTTAATGCCATAAAGCCTCTCCAACTCTTCCTTTGCATCCTGAAGCTTCTGCACATTACGTCCCGTAATGACAATATTGGCTCCTTCTTTTGCATAGGCGGTAGCTATTCCATAACCGATAGAACCACATTTTCCGTTACTCAGCGTGGCTTTACCCGCACCGGTGATGATTACCGTTTTCCCCGTAAGAAATCCCATAGTTTTTATCCTCCTTTTTTATCAGCACTAACTTCTAAAACAATTCTAGCACCACTATTATGGAATAGTCAACAAATTAAGCATTTTCCGCCACATTTTCAGCCAAAAACCAGAATTATTTGTAAACAGCTTCTAAACGTGATAAAATATCCGAAATCGGAATGATACCGGGACATCGCTTAGAAGTCCCGAGTAGTTCACCAAAGGAGCAACCCCATGGAGATAAAGCGGATTTCAATTTTCAATGAATTCAAATGCATCGCGAAAGATTGTCCGGCAAGCTGCTGCCGCAACATCTGGAAGATTCCCGTTGACCCTGATATGTACGCTAAATACCTCGATGAAAAGGGTATATGGGGGCTGCTGCTGCGCTGTTCTACCGTGAACAGACGGGGCCTGACCACTTTTCGTAATAGCTTACGCGGCTGTCCATTCTGGGGAACAGACCATTTATGCGGCATTCAGAAAAAACATGGTGAATCTTACATGCCTGCGGTATGTATCCAGTTTCCCAGACAGCTGTACAACCTTGAATTTTTCTGTGAAGAAACGCTGTATCTGGCATGTCCTGAAGCTGCGCGGCTTTTTCTTACCTCCGCTGCCGGGGACAGACCATTTGAATTCACAGTGACAGAAGATAATGTCAGCTATGAAGTAAACACCACAAACGATGACAGGGAATTTCTGGATTATCTGCAAAAATCAAGAGATGAACTGATTAAGATGCTGGAAAACGATATTTCTTATGACAGCATGGCGATATTACATTACGGACAGGATTCGCAAAACGCCTGCCTTAACCAAACGTCTCTCCCAAGCCCACAGGACTATGAAGCCCATGAGCATTATCAGATGACTTGTGAAAAAATAGACAAGTGGCTTTTTAACGGCTTTTATCACTCAAAACTCCGTACAATATCACCGCTTTTATATCAATTGTGTCGGAAATATATCCGTAAATTCGGCGGTCAAAACAGAAGGAATCCCCGCGCCGCCGACAAAAAGCTTGCCGCCCTGCAAGAAAGCCTTTATGATAAAATGCCGAATTTAGACAAGATTTTGAATCGCTATTACGAATATTACCTATTGACCGACTTCTTTGAAATCTATGAAGATTACAGTTTTTCAAAGCATCTGCTCTTCGGTATTGTCAAAACGCACCTTCTGCGGCTCTTTTTCGCCCTATATGCCGAAGATCGGGAAAATATCAATACCCATGAGTTCGCCACAGTCATGGCTGTGTTTGAGCAGAGGGCTCAGCGGATATATTCATCCTTATCATGAATAGGGTTTGGAAATATCCCGGTATTCCTTTAACTTTCTTTATCCCTCCGCTTACGGACTGTCGGACTTTTCTCCATAACTTCCTGATATCGGAAGCACCCTTCCGTATGGTCGTTGATAATCCCACAGGCCTGTAGGTGCGAATAGACCGTGACAGAACCAAGATACTTGAATCCCCTCTTCTTTAAATCCTTGCTGATTGCATCTGAGAGTGCATTCTTTGCCGGAATGCTGCCTTTCTGATGCCCCATGTACAGAATGGTCTTTCCTTTTGAGAATTTCCACAAATAATCACTGAATGTGCCAAACTCTTCCCGTACCTTCAAAAAGCACCTTGCATTATGGATGACCGCCTCAATTTTTCCCCGTGACCTTATCATCCCTTCTGTCTCCATGATTCTATTAATATCCGTTTCCGTATAGCATGCCACTTTCTGATAATCGAAACCATCAAAACACTCCCGAAATATCTCCCTTTTCTGTATCATCATATTCCAGTTAAGACCGCACTGCATGGCCTCCATCATCAGAAACTCAAACTGTTTTCTGTCATCATGCAGAGGAACGCCCCATTCCTCATCATGGTATTTTATCATTTTTTCGTTGCACAGGCACCATGCACACCGCTCCATGTTTCATCCCTCCCAACTGCCTCCCTAAATGGCATATCCTTTGCGCCTTTATCTATCGTACTGTATTTATGAATGTGTACTACGCCAGTCTTCTGTTATTTTTTTCTCATCATATTCCGGAGCATAAACTGCGGCTTTTTCGCATAATGTATGTATTACAGTTTCCGACTCTTCAAGTTCCTCCGCTATCTGTGTTTCAGTTTTCCCTTTTGCAAGTTTCTTACAGACTTGAAGGAATAACTTCAGCTCAATACCTTCAGTAATACCAACCTCTATACCAGCCTCAAGTCCATCATTCTTCCCTTTCCGATAGGCTGCTTCCCGCTCCTGCTTTAAGTGTTTCTCTTCATCATACTCAAATATACTCACCGCTATCGCCTCCGCCCGGTTCTTAGATAAAAAGTCTTCCAAAATCCCATGTCTGATACAGTAGTCCACTGCTTTCTCTACTGCTTCTCCAAAAGGCATATCCTCGGCAAACTGTCTTACCTGATTGACATACTGTGCATATTCCGACAACAAACTACATGCTTTCATCAACTCTTTGTTATATCCCCAGTTAATATTATAAACTGTCACCAAAAGTTCAAGTTCCGACATTTCCTGTTTCTTCAAAAAAGAATCTGATAACCTCAAAATCTGCTTAACCGGCTGAAAATCAGTACCATTATAAAAAACCACAAACTTCGGTGCCGGAAGTCTGACCAGTTCTGAACCATATAAATTTTCATCTGTTGTCAGCCCGCGTAATATATTTGTGACATAAAACAAATCGCGCAGGGGCATGTTTGGATTCACTGTCGATTGGTGCTCATAGAGCATAAGTTCAAAACAGAATACAAATGAAACGTCATTTTTGTAATTCGTATAAACAGCATTTTCCAATGTCGTAATCTCAAGCTTGTCCACTTCCGTGTATGCCGTTCCATTGACTGCATTGTACAGACTTAAAAGGTTTTCTTTTTCTTTGAACAACATGCGAAACACTGTATCCTTATAACGACGCTGCGCATTGGGTGTTTCATTATTGCTCGTCCTGTTTGTGATAACCTTCTTTTTTACTCTTTTTGTCGTTTTTCCTGATGTACTTTGTTTTTTATTCATTTCGTCCTCCCATTATTACAGGAGAACCTTTTCCAGAGTCTCCTGCTTATTTTGTTAAAAAGTGAATAAAAGCATGGATTTTCTGAAAATAGATTTAGAATAAAAAGATAGTAAATTTGTTTTATAGAAAAATATGCTTTGAATTATATTAGCATAGAATATAGGAAATTGCAAATAAAATTTAACATTACCACGAGTTTTGAAAAGTTTCCAACTATATTAATCATTCATTTATAGCCGTACCAACTTCTATCAAACAATAGTCTTATTTATCATCCCATCATTAAGCAAATCGAATATATCATAATACAAAAAATCATTGCTTGCCAAACGATTAATTACTTGCGAAAATTCAAAACAAGGTATCTTTGACATATAATCAATGTATAGAAGTGATTTTTCGTTTGTGGGGAATGATACAAAACAAATTTTTTTCTCATAAGGTAGCTTTATAAATTCGTCTGCAGTATTTTTGTTATCAGTATACATCATTACAAATATATTATCCCAATTAATTCTTTGACTTCGCCTTTTCCAACACTCTTCT